>JAIXWZ010000094.1 GCA_027491035.1 Comamonadaceae bacterium
GCAGGAGCAGGAGCAGGAGCAGGAGCAGGAGCAGGAGCAGGAGCAGGAGCAGGAGCAGGAGCAGGAGCAGGAGCAGAAGCAGAAGCAGGAGCCGCTACAGGGCGCGGCGCCGGTGGGGAAGGAGCTGGCGCAGATTGAGCTGGATAAATAGGAGCTGGCGCCGGCACACGCACAGGCGGTGGTGCCGGCGGCGGTGGTGCCGGCGGCGGTGAAGCAGGCGGCGGTGGAGCAGGCGGTGGTGGAGCAGGCGGTGGTGGTGCCGGCGGTGGAGGGGGTGGAGGTGGAGCCGGTGGAGGAGGGGGTGGAGGTGGAGCCGGTGGAGGGGGCAGCGTTGGAGCTTCGCGCAGTACCGCTTTCGTAGGGGGAGGTGGCGGGGGCTCTGGCTTCGGCTCGGGCTCTGGCTTTGGTTCTGGCTCCTGGGCGACCAGGGCGACGACCAAGGCCGGCGGTTCTGGTTCGCGCCAGACGCGCTGCATCGCCAGCAGCAGCAGGGCGTGGCCGGCCAACACCATCGTGCCGATGCGCAGCCAGCGCCCAAGCGCGGGGCGGGGCAAGGCGGCGGTCGGTGGTGCGGTGGCGGGCACGGTTGGTTGCGGTGTGTGAGACTCAGTAGACCAGCCGCTCAGGTCTAATTTCCTGCAAGATGGTGGTGGCGATTTCTTCGATTGACTTGGTTGTGGTCGACAGCCAGCGTATGCCTTCGCGTCGCATCATCGCCTCGGCCTCATGGATCTCGTGGCGGCAGTTGTCCAAGCTGGCGTAGCGGGAATTGGGCCGGCGTTCATTGCGGATCTGCGACAGGCGCTCGGGCGCAATGGTCAGGCCAAAAATTTTCTTGCGGTGCGATGCCAGTGCCGGCGGCAGTTGGCGGCGCTCAAAGTCTTCCGGAATCAGGGGATAGTTGGAGGCCTTGAGTCCGTGCTGCATGGCCAGGTAAAGCGAGGTCGGCGTTTTGCCGCTGCGGCTGACACCGACCAGGATCACATCGGACTGCTGCAAGTCGGTATGGCTCTGGCCGTCGTCGTGCGCCAGCGAAAAATTGATGGCCTCGATCCGGTCGTCGTATTCCTTGCTCTTAGAGGCGTCCGAAAAGCGTCCGACCCGGTGGTTGGATTTGATACCCAGCTCGCTTTCAAGCGGCGCGACGAACATGCCGAACATGTCGAGCAACATGCCCTTGCTTTCGCGGATCACCGACAGCACTTCCATGTTGACCAGGGTGGTGAAGACGATGGGTCGCTTGCCCTCGAGTTCAGCCGTGTGATTGATTTGCCGCAGAGCCTGGTGGGCTTTGTCGACCGTGTCGACAAAGGGCAGGCGCACATGGCGCGGCTTGATCTCGAACTGCGCCAAGATGGCATTGCCGAAGGTTTCGGCAGTGATGCCTGTGCCATCGGAGATAAAGAAGACAGTGCGTGTGGGCATGGTGGGCAGTGGGTTCGAGGGCTGGGCCGGCCGTCCGGCCCCTCGGTGCCGTCAGTGGATGTTGATTATCAATCGCCTCGGTCTCCACGGCCTTCGGCCTAGCGACGAGGGGACATCAGCGTGATCGCGCACCTGGTCGTCATTGCGCACCTCGCCGTCATTGCGAGGAACGAAGCAATCCATTGCGACCTTGGCACAGGCACTTGGATTGCCACGGCGCTGCGCGCCTCGCAATGACGAAAGGGGTGGTCATTTCGCCCCCGCCCCGTCACTGCGACCCCAACTTGTCATTGCGAGGAACGAAGCAATCCATTGCGACCTTGGCACGGGCATATGGATTGCCACGGCGCTGCGCGCCTCACAATGACGCAAGGGGTGGTCATTTCGCCCCCGCCCCGTCACTGCGCCCCCAACTTGTCATTGCGAGGAACGAAGCAATCCATTGCGGCCTTGGCACAGGCACGTGGATTGCCACGGCGCTGCGCGCCTCGCAATGACGGAAGGGCTAGCGCGCCTCGCAATGACGCAGGCCGGACGTCCTCGCAAACGCGGCAGGGCTTGCACCTACAATACGGGTCACTCGCTCACCTGCTCCCATGCCCCGCTGCCGCCCCCTAAAACCAGAAAAAGGCCAGCAGCCGCTCATGGCGATCTCACCGGTTTTTAAACCTCCCGGAGTTTTGTCATGTCCCACCTGTTCGAGGCGGCCGCCCTGGTCGTTGCGTTTGAAAACCTGAGGATGAGCGATGTCGAGGCGGTTGGCGGCAAGAACGCCAGCCTCGGCGAGATGATTTCGCAGCTGCCCACGGGCGTGCGCGTGCCCACTGGCTTTGCCACCACGGCCCATGCGTTTCGCCAGTTCCTGGCCCATGGTGGACTCGACGCGAAAATCAAGCAGCGGCTCGATGGGCTCGATACCGACGATGTCAATGCGCTGGCCAGCGCCGGGGCCCAGATCCGCCAGTGGATCGAGGCGCAGCCTTTTCCAGCCGACCTCGAGCAGGCGATACGCAGCGAATTTGCCCGGCTCAGCGCGGGCAATGCCCAGGCCAGCTTCGCGGTGCGCTCTTCGGCCACGGCCGAAGACTTGCCAGATGCGTCCTTTGCCGGCCAGCAGGAGACCTTCTTGAACGTCGTCGGCATTGACGATGTGCTGCACAAGATGAAAGAGGTGTTTGCCTCGCTCTACAACGACCGAGCCATCAGCTACCGGGTGCACAAGGGTTTTGCCCATGCCGACGTGGCCCTGTCGGCCGGCGTGCAGCGCATGGTGCGCTCTGATTTGGGCGCTGCCGGTGTGATGTTCACGATTGACACCGAAAGTGGCTTTGAGGATGTGGTGTTCATCACGGCCAGCTATGGGCTGGGCGAGACGGTCGTGCAGGGGGCGGTCAATCCCGATGAGTTTTATGTGCACAAGCCCATGCTGCGCGCCGGCAAGCGCGCGCTGATTCGGCGCAACCTGGGCTCCAAGTTGATCCAGATGGAGTTCGCCAGTCCGGCGCAAAAGCAGGCCAGCGGCAAGCTGGTGCAGATCACCGACGTGCCGGTGGAGCTGCGCAACCGCTACTGCCTTAGCGACGCCGAGGTCGAGCAGCTGGCCCACTACGCGCTGGTGATCGAGGCCCATTACGGCCGGCCGATGGACATCGAATGGGGCAAGGACGGCGTTGACGGTCAGATCTATATCTTGCAGGCCCGGCCCGAGACGGTCAAAAGCCAGTCCAAGGGGCAGGCGGAGCTGCGTTACAAGCTCAAAGGCTCGGGCACCGTGCTGGCCTCTGGCCGTGCGATTGGGCAAAAAATCGCCACCGGCGCGGTGCGGCGCGTGGCCCACATTGGCGAGATGGACCAGGTGCAACCGGGCGATGTGCTGGTGACCGACATGACCGATCCGAACTGGGAGCCGGTGATGAAGCGCGCCAGCGCCATCGTGACCAACCGGGGGGGGCGCACCTGCCACGCCGCCATCATCGCGCGCGAGTTGGGCATTGCCGCGGTGGTCGGCTGCGGCGATGCGACCGAAAAGCTCTCCACCGGCATGCTCGTGACCGTCAGCTGCGCCCAGGGCGACACCGGCTTTATCTACGACGGGCTGATCGAGACCGAGGTCACCGAGGTCGAGCGCGGCCAGATGCCGCCGCTGGATCTCAAAATCATGATGAACGTGGGCAACCCGCAGCTGGCCTTTGACTTCGCGCAGATGCCCAACCAGGGCGTTGGGCTGGCGCGGCTGGAGTTCATCATCAACAACAACATCGGGGTACACCCCAAGGCAATATTGGACTACCCGGCCGTCGATGCCGACCTGAAGAAGGCGGTCGAGAGCGTGGCGCGCGGGCATGCCTCGCCCAGGGCTTTTTATGTCGACAAAGTGGCCGAGGGCGTGGCCACGATTGCGGCGGCGTTCTGGCCCAAACCGGTGATCGTGCGCCTGTCGGACTTCAAGTCCAATGAATACCGCAAGCTCATCGGCGGTTCGCGCTACGAGCCCGAGGAAGAAAACCCGATGCTGGGGTTCAGGGGTGCTGCACGCTACCTCAGCGCCGATTTTGCCGAAGCTTTTGCGATGGAGTGCGAGGCCCTCAGGCGGGTGCGCGATGAGATGGGCCTGGTCAATGTCGAGGTGATGGTGCCTTTTGTGCGCACGCTGGGACAGGCCGAAGCGGTGACTGATCTGCTTGCCCGCAAGGGACTCAAGCGCGGCGACAACGGTCTGCGCGTCATCATGATGTGCGAGGTGCCGAGCAACGCAGTGCTGGCCGATGCCTTCCTGGCGTATTTCGATGGCTTTTCGATCGGCTCGAACGATTTGACGCAGTTGACCCTGGGGCTCGATCGCGATTCGGGGCTGGAGATCTTGGCTCGGGACTTTGATGAGCGCGATCCGGCCGTCAAGGCTTTGCTGTCGCAGGCCATCGCCGCCTGCAAGCGCCACGGCAAGTATGTGGGCATTTGCGGCCAAGGCCCGAGCGATCACCCAGATCTCGCCCTGTGGCTGCAGCAGGAGGGCATCGACTCGCTTTCGCTCAACCCGGACACGGTCCTAGAGACCTGGAAGCGGCTGGCCGGCTCTTGAACGGCACCTGAACGACACCTGAACGGGTGCGGGAAATCACCGACCCTTCTTCGGTACTCGGCCCCTTGGGCAGGGTTTAAGCTCGCCCCACCGTTGCGCGGCTTGGGTCAAGTCGGCACGGTGTGCCCCGGGGCAGGGGCCAAGGAGCACGATTGGAGCCACAACAACAGCGCCGCGAGATCTACTGGAAGCAAACCGGGCGGGTGACGGTCGTCTTGATGATCCTGTGGTTCGTCGCGGGGCTGGGCGTCCATTTTTTTGCGCGGGACTTGAACTTTCGCTTTTTCGGCTGGCCGTTTTCATTTTGGATGGCGGCGCAGGGCTCGCTGCTGATCTTCCTGCTCATCGTGGTGGCTTATGTCTGGATCATGGAGCGGCTCGATCGCGAGCATGGTTTTGAAGAGGACCTGAGCTGATGGGCCGCGTGCCCCGTTCTTTTCGCACCGCGCAGCCGACCAGTGCCACGCAGCGGGCTGCCGAGCAGGAGGGGATTGGGCGAGAACTCAACGTTCTGCTGGCCTGGTTCACCCTGGGCGTGGTGGGCTTTATCGTGCTGCTTGGGCTGCTCGAGTTCATGGGCCTGTCGCGCCGATGGATCGGCATGACCTTTCTCATGGGCACGCTGGCCCTGTATGCCACCATCGGCATCCTCAGTCGCACCACCGATGCGGCCGAATACTATGTGGCGGGGCGGCGGGTGCCGGCCTTTCACAACGGCATGGCCACCGGCGCCGACTGGATGTCGGCGGCCTCGTTCATCGGGGTGGCGGGCACGCTTTACTTGACGGGCTACAACGGCCTGGCGTTCATCATCGGCTGGACGGGCGGCTACTGCCTGGTCGCGTTGCTGCTGGCACCCTATCTGCGCCGCTTTGGTCAGTTCACCATCGCCGACTTCCTGGGCGAGCGCTACGGCGGGGTGATGCCCCGTCTGTTGGGTATCGCTGCAGCCATTTTGTGCTCCTTTGTGTATGTGGTGGCGCAGATTTACGGTGTGGGCATCGTGACCGCACGGCTGACGGGCGTGGACTTTGAGGTCGGTATCTTTCTGGGTCTAGGGGGCATCTTGGTGTGCTCTTTTCTCGGCGGCATGCGGGCGGTGACCTGGACGCAAGTGGCGCAGTACGTCATCTTGATGATTGCCTACCTGGTGCCGGTGGTCTGGCTCTCGGTCAAGCAAACTGGCGTGCCCGTGCCGCAGGCGGTTTACGGCTACCAGCTCGAGAAGGTCTCGGCCATGGAGCAGCGCCTGATCGATGATCCGCGCGAGATCGAAGTCAGGCAGGCGTATGCGCAACTGGCCGAGCAATTGCGGCAAAAGCTGCGCGATCCCGGTCCGGCCTTGCGGCAAGAGCGGCGCCAGGCCGAGCAGCGCCTGGCCACGCTGCAGGCGTCTTTGGCACCGGCGCTGGAGATTGCAGCGGCCGAGAAGGCGCTGTCCGGCCTGCCCAGGGACGTGCCGTCGGCCCGTGCGCAGTGGAGTCAGGCGCTGGCTCAGGCGGAGATCAAAAGCCGGCCGCTCAATGGCATGCCGCCGCACGCGCAGCAGTTTGCTGGTGATCCCCAAGGCAGCGCGGCCGAGCGCAGCGAGTTCGAACTGTCCCGGCGCAACTTCTTGGCGCTGGTGTTTTGCCTCATGGTGGGCACTGCTGCCTTGCCGCACATCCTGATTCGCTATTACACCGTGCCTTCGGTCAAGCAGGCCAGGCGATCGGTGGCCTGGTCGGTTCTGTTTATCTTGCTGCTGTACGTCACCGCACCGGCCCTGGCGGTGCTGGTCAAGTACGAGGTGCTCAGCCTGGTGGTGGGCACCGAGTTCAGCCGGCTGCCCGAATGGGTGGCGGCCTGGAACCGGGTCGATCCGTCCCTGCTCTCGGTGACCGACATCAACCGGGACGGCATCTTGCAATTCAATGAAATGACCATCGGCGGCGACGTCATCGTACTGGCAGCGCCCGCCATTGCCGGCCTGCCCTATGTGGTGTCTGCTTTGGTGGCCGCGGGCGCGCTGGCGGCGGCGTTGTCGACGGCTGACGGCTTGCTGCTGACCATCTCGAGCGCGCTCAGCCACGACCTGTATTACAAGATGATCGATCCAGAGGCCTCCACCGCCCGGCGGGTGACGATTGCCAAGGTGCTGCTGCTCATCGTGGCCCTGGCGGCGGCCTATATTGCGGCACAGCGGCCAGCCGACATCTTGTTTTTGGTCTCGGCGGCGTTTTCTTTTGCGGCGGCGGCATTTTTCCCGGCGCTGGTGCTGGGCATCTTCTGGAAGCGCGCCACTGGCCTGGCGGCTTCCCTGGGCATGCTTTGCGGGCTGGGGCTGACGATGTACTACATGGCTGTCAACCAGCCTTGGCTGCGCAGCGTCCTGGGCATTGTCCGCCCGGTGGACCTGTGGTGGGGCATACAGCCCATTTCTGCAGGCGTCTTCGGCGTCCCGCTGGGCTTTGCCGTCATCGTGCTGGTCAGCCTGATCGCGCCCGAGCGCCCCGGCGCGAGCCGGGACCTGGTCGAGCGCATCCGTTACCCCAGTGCCTAGGAGTCGGGGCAGGGCGTGGACAGCGCTCTGGGGCAGGAGCCGCATTGGCCCTATAATCTCGGGTTTTCCTTGCCGCACCCTGAACCGAAGTTGACGCGGGGGCGGCTTTAACCCACAAGGAGTTTGCATGCGTCACTATGAAATCATCTTGCTGATCCATCCGGATCAGAGCGAGCAGGTCCCCGCCATGCTCGAGCGTTACAAGGGCATGATCACCACCGGTGGTGGCAAGGTCCACCGGGTTGAGGACTGGGGCCGCCGGCAGCTGGCCTACCTGATCCAGAAAATGGGCAAAGCCCATTACATCTGCCTGAACATTGAGGCCAGCCAGGCCGTGATGGACGATATCGAGCACGCCTTCAAGTTCAATGACGCCGTGCTGCGCCACCTGACCGTGGTCAAGAAAAAGGCCGAAACCGCTCCTTCCGTGATGATGCGCAGCGTCGAGCGTGAAGAGGCCCGCAAGGCCCAGCAGCAGGAGGCCGCTTAAGCCGACCTGCGGCCGAGGGCCCTGTCGATGCCAGCAGCTTGGGCTGCGCGCGCAGCAAGACCTTGAACCAGATCGAATTGACGGCGCGCATCGCCCAGCTCAGTGAGCTGCGTTACACGCCCGCCGGCTTGCCCGCGCTCAACCTGGTGCTCGATCACGAGGGGCAGCAAAGCGAGGCAGGCAGCGATCGGCAGGTCAGGCTCTCGATCAAGGCGGTGGCTTTCGGAACACTGGCCGAACAGGCGGCGCGGCTCGATCTGAGCGCGCCCTGCAGGTTCAAAGGTTTTTTGGCCAGCGCCCGCACCGGCAAAAGCGTCATTTTTCATATTCAAGAACTGAACACCCTTTAAGGAGTCCATCATGCCCGGACCAAAACGTTTCTCTAAAGACAAGCGCCCCAAGCGCAACACCCAATCGCTGCTGTTCAAGCGCAAGCGCTTTTGCCGCTTCACCGTGGCCGGCGTTGAAGAAATTGACTACAAGGACATCGATGTCCTGCGCGATTTCATCGCCGAGAACGGCAAGATCATTCCCGCGCGCCTGACCGGCACCCGGGCCATTTACCAGCGCCAGCTCAACACGGCCATCAAGCGCGCACGCTTCCTGGCCATGCTGCCCTACAGCGACCAGCATCGCACCCTCTAAGGAGCCCGACCATGCAAGTTATTTTGCTCGACAAAGTCGTCAACCTCGGTGCCCTTGGCGAAGTGGTCAAGGTCAAGGACGGTTACGCCCGCAACTACCTGATCCCCTCTGGACGTGCCCGCCGCGCCACGGCCGCTGCGGTCAAGGAGTTTGAGGCGCGCCGGGCCGAGCTCGAGAAGGCCGCCGCTGCCAAGCTCGCCCAGGCCCAGGCCGAGGGCGAAAAGCTCTCAGGCACGACCCTGAAAATGACCCAAAAGGCCGGCGTTGACGGCCGCCTGTTCGGCTCGGTCACCAACGCCGACATCGCCGCCGAACTCGGTCGCACCGGTTTTCCGGTGCTCAAGGCGCAGGTGCGTATGCCCAACGGCCCGATCAAGGTCGTTGGCGACCACACGGTGGGCGTTTCGCTGCACACCGATGTGGCAGTGGACATCACGGTGACGGTCTACGGCGAAACCGCCTGATCGCGCATCGCGCCCGCAAAAGCCGCCTTCGGGCGGCTTTTGTTTGGGCGCTGCGATCTGGATCGGGCTGAGATTTACACCGGTTTTCCTTGCTCAGTTCACTGCTTACCCACAGGTTTGTCCACCGCGTGCCTCGAGCGGTCGCGCTACGATGGGGTCAACGCTCAGGAATTTCATGTCTGCCCTTGCATCCGACTACGACGACGGCTACAGCCCCGATCAACAAATCGCCCAGTTGCGAATTCCGCCCCATTCGATCGAGGCCGAATCGAGTGTGCTTGGCGGCTTGCTGCTCGACAACGGTGCCTGGGACCGGGTGGGCGACTTGTTGGCCCACACCGACTTTTATCGGCATGAGCACCAGCTGATTTATGGCGCCATTGGCGCTCTGGTCAATGCCAGCAAGCCTGCCGATGTGGTGACGGTGTTCGAGCACCTGCAAAACCAGGGCAAGGACGATGCGGCAGGGGGATTGCTCTACCTCAATTCGCTGGCGCAGTACGTGCCCAGCGCCGCCAATGTGCGGCGCTATGCCGAAATCGTGCGCGAGCGGGCGATCTTGCGCAAGCTGGTGGCCGCAAGTGATGAGATTGCCACCAAGGCTTTCAACACCCAGGGCCAGCCGGTTGCCTCTATCCTCGATGAGGCCGAGCAGAAGATCTTCCAGATCGGCGAGCAAGGCTCGCGCATGAACAACGGCTTTCAGGACATGGGCACGCTTGTGGTGGCCCTGCTCGACCGTGTCGAGGAGATGTCGCGCAACCCCAATGACATCACCGGCGTGCCCACCGGCTTTGTCGATCTGGACCGCCAGACCTCGGGGCTGCAGGCCGGCGACCTCATCATCTTGGCGGCCCGCCCGAGCATGGGCAAGACGGCGCTGGCCATCAACATTGCCGAGCATGTGGCGCTGCACGAGGAATTGCCGGTGGCCGTGTTTTCGATGGAGATGGGGGCGGCGCAGTTGGCGGTGCGTATGGTCGGCTCGATCGGCCGCATTGACCAGACCCGTCTGCGCACCGGCCGCCTGACCGAGGAAGAGTGGCCACGGCTGACCGAGGCGATCGAGCGGCTGCGCAATGTGTCGCTGCACATCGATGAGACACCGGGCCTGACGGTCAGCGAGTTGCGCGCCAATGCCCGGCGGCTGGCGCGCCAGTGCGGCAAGCTCGGGCTGATCGTGGTCGATTACCTGCAGCTCATGAGTGTCTCCAGCGGCATGAGCGACGAGAACCGGGCCACGGCCGTCGGCGAGATTTCGCGGGGCCTGAAGATGCTGGCCAAGGAGCTGCAGTGCCCGGTGATTGCCCTGTCGCAGCTCTCGCGTGGGGTCGAGGCGCGCACTGACAAGCGGCCGATGATGAGCGACTTGCGCGAGTCTGGCGCGATTGAGCAAGATGCCGACGTGATCATGTTCATCTACCGCGACGAGTACTACACCAAAGAGGCGAGCAAGGACCCGGGGGTGGCCGAGGTCATCATCAGCAAGCAGCGCAACGGTCCGACCGGCACCACCAAACTGGCCTTCGTGGCCAGGCACACCAAGTTCGAGAACCTGGCTTCTGGCGACTACTGAGGCGCGCCCGCTGGCGGTGCTGCGATATGCTTTCGGCCATGAAGCTCTACAACTACTTTCGCTCCTCCGCGTCCTACCGCGTGCGCATCGCGCTGGCGCTCAAGCAACTGCCTTTCGACTATGTGCCCGTCCATCTGGTCAAGGGCGAGCACAAGAAGCCGGAGTTCGGCGCCTTGTCGGCCGACAGCTTCGTGCCTTTGCTCGAACACGACGGCGCGCACCTGTCGCAGTCGATGGCCATCATGGAGTACCTCGACGAGCTCTATCCCACGCCGCCCCTGCTGCCAGCCGATGCACTCGGGCGTGCCAAGGTCAGGGCGTTGGCGCAGACCGTGGCCTGCGACATCCATCCGCTCAACAACCTGCGGGTGCTCAAGTACCTGGTGCGCGAACTCAAGACCACCGAAGAGGCCAAGAACACCTGGTACCGCCATTGGTGCAGCGTGGGTTTGCAGGCGCTCGAGCGCCAGTTGCAGGGCAGTGGGCCGTATTGCTATGGTGCAAGCCCCACGCTGGCCGATTGCTGCCTCGTGCCCCAGGTCTCCAACGCGCAGCGCTTTGAGGTCAGCCTAGAGGCGATGCCGCGGGTGCGGGCGGTGTACGAGACCTGCATGGCGCATCCGGCCTTCCAGGCGGCCGACCCCGCACGCTGCCCGGACGCTGAGTAGGCCGGCGGGCATGCACTGCGACTGGCTGACGCCCGACTGGCCCGCGCCGGGCTGGGTGCAGGCCGTTTTGACCACCCGTGCTGGAGGGGTGTCGCAGGGGCCATTTGCCGGCATGAACCTGGGCGAGCATGTGGGCGACGATCCGGTGCATGTGCAGGCCAACCGCACCGCACTTGCACACGCCCTGTCGGTGCGGCCGGTGTTCTTGCAACAGGTTCACGGCGTTGACGTGATCGAGTTGTCGAGCGACACCCCGGACGGGCTTCGTGCGGATGCAGCCGTGAGCCAGAGGCCGCAACTGGCTTGCACCGTGATGGTGGCTGACTGCCTGCCCATCTTGTTGACCCATGAGCGCTTGCCTCTGGTGGCGGCGTTGCACGCGGGTTGGCGCGGCCTGGCCGGCCAGGCTGGGGGTGTCGGTGCGGCCGGCGTCATTGAGTCGACTGTGGCCGCCCTGGCTCGGGCCGCTGGCTGCCCTGTGGCCGAGCTGGCCCCGGGGCTGTTGGCCTGGCTGGGCCCTTGCATCGGGCCGTCGGCCTTTGAAGTCGGTGCCGAGGTCAGGGCGGCGCTGAGCGCCGGCCGGCCCGATGCGCTGGCGCATTTCTTACCGGCGGCCAAGGGCAAGTACATGGCCGATCTGCCGGCTTTGGCGCGCCAGCGCCTGGCCAGCCTGGGCGTGGGGCGCTGCTACGGCAACGACGGCAGATCGGCCTGGTGCACCACCGCGAACGACTCAGTGTTTTTCTCGCATCGGCGCAGCTGGAGCGACTGCGGCGTCACGGGCGGGCGCATGGCCGCCTGCATCTGGCTGAGATGAGGGTGGCTGTGAAGGTGGCTCGGGTGAATCGGCGGGCGTGGCGTCGGCTGCCCGCTGGGCGGCAGATCGCGCGCGCCGGCGTGCGCCGGTGCCCATGATGTAGATGACGATGCTCAGCGGCAAGACGCCGTAGAGCAAAAATGTGCTGATCGCGCCGAGCACGGTGCCCCGCGGGCTGGCCGCCTCGACCACGCTCATCATGAGCACCACATAGAGCCAGGCGATGACGGTCAGGTACATGGCAGAGGTCAGCTGGGGGATGGTTTAGAGGCGGTTGCCCAATTTCAGTCAGGATCGAGCAACCTGCCTGCCCGACAATCATCTCAGTTTTTTTGGTGATTGCGCCCCAGCCGATGCAATAGCCACACCCAGATTCGACCCCTTGGAGACGCCCCGTGACAACTGCCAGCGATGGCTGGGCCGAAGCCGCCCAGCAATTTCAAAAGACGCTCCAGAGCAATTTTCAGCAGGCGTTGTCGGCCCTGCTGCCCGGCCATGCGCCGGCCGCGCCAAGTATGCTGACCCAGACTTGGCCCTCCAGCGAGGGGCTGGCGGGCGTGCACATCGACCCGGCGCGCCTGCTCGAAATCCAGCAAGACTACGTTCGCGAGGCCACCGCGCTGTGGAACGCCAGCCTGACCCCGGGCAGCCAGGCGCCTGCCGTGTCCGACCGGCGCTTTGCCTCGCAGGCCTGGAACAGCAATCCGCTGTCGCACTTTGCCGCCGCCACCTACATGCTCAATGCCAAGGCTTTGTCCTCTATGGCGCATGCGGTCGAGGGCGATGCCAAGACCCGCGCGCGGGTGGTGTTTGCCGTCGAGCAGTGGCTCGCCGCTGCCGCGCCCAGCAACTTTTTGGCGCTCAACGCCGATGCGCAGAAAAAGGCGCTCGAGACCCAGGGCCAGAGCCTGGCGTCGGGCCTGCAGAACCTGATGCACGACATTGGCCAAGGCCATTTGTCGATGACCGACGAGAGCGTGTTCGAAGTCGGCCGCAATGTGGCCACCACCGAGGGCGCTGTTGTCTTTGAAAACGAGTTCTTCCAGTTGCTTGAATACAAGCCGCTGACGGCCAAGGTGCATGAGCGGCCTTTCCTGTTCGTGCCGCCTTGCATCAACAAATACTACATCCTTGACCTGCAGCCCGAGAACTCGCTGATTCGCTACGTGGTCGAACAGGGCCATCGCACCTTCGTGGTGAGCTGGCGCAACCCCGACGAGTCGATGAAGGACAAAACCTGGGACGACTACATCGAGCACGCGGCAATCAAGGCGATCGAGGTCGTGCGCGAGATCTCCGGTGCGCCCACGATCAATGCCTTGGGTTTTTGCGTTGGCGGCACCATCTTGGGAACGGCGCTGGCCGTGCTGGCCGCCCGCGGCCAAAAGCCGGTTCACAGCGCCACCTTCCTGACCGCCTTGCTCGACTTCCGTGACACGGGCGTGCTCGATGTCTTTATCGATGAGCATGCGGTGCGCTTGCGCGAGGTGCAAATGGGCAGCAACGGGCTGCTGCGCGGTCAGGACTTGGCCTCAACCTTCAGCTTCCTGCGGCCCAATGATCTGGTCTGGAACTACGTGGTCGACAACTACCTCAAAGGCGAGAAGCCGCCCGCCTTCGATCTGCTCTACTGGAACAGCGACTCGACCAATTTGCCCGGTCCGTTTTACGCCTGGTATCTGCGCAACACCTACCATGAGAACAACCTGGCCCAGCCGGGCAAGGCCGTGGTCTGCGGTGAGAAGATCGACCTGCGCAAGGTCGATATGCCGGTTTACATCTACGGCTCGCGTGAAGACCACATCGTGCCGGTTGCAGGGGCGTATGCCACGACGCAGTTGCTGCCTGGCAAGAAGCGCTTTGTGATGGGCGCCTCAGGCCATATTGCCGGTGTGATCAATCCGCCGGCCAAGAAGAAGCGCTCTTACTGGACTTGCGATAAGCTGCCGGCCAGCCATGAGCAGTGGCTCAAGGGCGCGCAGGAGCATGCCGGCTCCTGGTGGCCGGACTGGAGCGACTGGCTGCGGGCGCAGGCGGGCAAGCAAGTGGCGGCCCCCAAAAGCTATGGCGGGCGAAGATACAAGGCCATCGAGCCGGCGCCGGGGCGCTATGTCAAGGTCAAGGCCTGACCCTTCTTTTTTTATCGATCGAGGAAGACCATGCAAGACATCGTGATTGTTGCTGCCGCGCGCACCGCGGTGGCACGCTTCGGCGGCACCTTGGCCAAGACACCGGCCACCGAGCTGGGCGCAGCGGTGATTTCGGCCGTGCTGGCTCGCGCCGGCCTGTCGCCCGAGCAGGTGGGCGAGGTCATCATGGGCCAGGTGCTGGCCGCCGGCAGCGGCCAAAACCCGGCCCGGCAGGCCTTGATGAAAGCGGGCCTGCCCAAGGAAGTGCCGGGTCTGACCATCAACGCCGTGTGTGGCTCGGGCCTGAAGGCCGTGATGCTGGCCGCTCAGGCGGTGGCCTGGGGCGACAGCGAGGTGGTCATCGCCGGTGGCCAGGAAAACATGAGCGCTTCGCCGCATGTGCTGCCAGCCTCGCGCGATGGCCAGCGCATGGGCGACTGGAAGATGGTCGACACCATGATCGTTGACGGCTTGTGGGACGTCTACAACCAGTACCACATGGGCATCACGGCCGAGAACGTGGCCAAGGCGCACGGCATCACGCGCCAGATGCAAGACGCTCTGGCCTTGGCCAGCCAGCAAAAGGCGGCCGCTGCGCAAGAGGCGGGCCGTTTCAAGGACGAGATCGTGCCTTTTTCGATTGCGCAGAAAAAGGGTGATCCCATCGTCTTCGCCGACGATGAATACATCAACAAGAAGACCAGCGCCGATGCCCTGGCCGGGCTGCGGCCGGCTTTTGACAAGGCGGGCACGGTCACCGCCGGCAATGCCTCGGGCATCAACGACGGCGCCGCGGCCGTGATGGTCATGAGCGCCAAGAAGGCGGCCAGCCTGGGGCTGACACCCTTGGCCCGCATTGCGTCTTTTGGCACTTCGGGGCTCGACCCGGCCACCATGGGCATGGGTCCGGTGCCGGCCTCGCAAAAAGCCCTGGCCCGGGCGGGTTGGAAAACCTCCGATGTGGATCTGTTTGAGCTCAACGAAGCCTTTGCAGCGCAGGCGTGTGCGGTCAACCAGGCCCTGGACATCGATCCGGCGCGGGTCAACGTCAATGGCGGTGCGATTGCCATCGGTCATCCGATTGGCGCCTCTGGCTGCCGGGTGCTGGTGACCTTGCTGCATGAAATGCAGCGGCGCCAGGTGAGCAAGGGTCTGGCCGCGCTGTGCATTGGCGGCGGCATGGGCGTGGCCCTGACGCTCGAGCGCTGAACATTTTTTCCCATAGAGCCAACCGGCCGCGCTGCCGGCTGGTGATTGTTTTTTTAGACCAAGGAGCAAACATGACGCAAAAAGTAGCTTACGTGACCGGGGGCATGGGTGGCATTGGCACTGCCATCTGCCAGCGACTGGCCAAGGATGGGTTCAAGGTGATCGCCGGCTGCGGCCCGACACGCGACTTCAACAAGTGGCTCGATGAGCAGAAGGCCCTGGGCTTTAGCTTCTATGCGTCGGTGGGCAATGTGGCCGACTGGCAGTCGACGGTCGATGCCTTCAGCAAGTCCAAGGCCGAGCACGGCCCGATCGATGTGCTCATCAACAACGCCGGGATCACGCGCGACCGCATGTTCGTCAAGATGACGCGTGAGGATTGGGACGCGGTGATCGACACCAACCTGAACTCCATGTTCAACGTGACCAAGCAGGTCGTGCCCGATATGGTCGAGCGCGGTTGGGGGCGCATCATCCAGATCTCGTCGGTCAACGGTGAGAAAGGTCAGGCCGGTCAGACCAACTACTCGGCGGCCAAGGCCGGCATGCACGGTTTCTCGATGGCCCTGGCGCAGGAAATGGCCACCAAGGGCGTGACGGTCAACACCGTCAGCCCAGGCTATATCGGCACCGACATGGTCAAGGCCATCCGGCCCGATGTGCTCGAGAAGATTGTGGCCACCGTGCCGGTCAAGCGCCTGGGCGAGCCCAGCGAAATCGCCTCCATCGTGGCCTGGCTGGCCAGCGAGGAGGGCGGCTATGCCACCGGCGCCGACTTCTCGGTCAACGGCGGTCTGCACATGGGCTGAGCCCCGCACCGCAGCACCCAAAAAAAGCCGCCTTCGGGCGGCTTTTTCATGCCATTTCTAGAGATCTCGATCGGCTTGTGGCTCGCATGATGACCCAGTGATGAGCCCACGCGCAGCGTGAGGGCACTTAGGTATCATGTTTGGGACGCAAATCAGGAGAATCGATGGCTTTGGAGCGACCGTCTTCCTTGCCCTGGTCCCGGCGACCTGTGGTGCAGACCCCCTTGGCAGTCAGTGCTGACCCTAAGGACACGCCAGAGCCATTGGATTTGGGGGGCATCCGCATCACGCGCATCGTGGAGTCGCAAGGGCCGCTGCTCAAACCGGCAGAGATCTTTCCGGACTCCAGCCCCGAGATCATCGAAGCCAACAAACACTGGCTGGCCCCGGCCTACTACGACCCGCCGTCGGACCGCCTGGTGATCTGCATCCAGTCTTTCCTGCTGGAGACCGATGCGCTGAAGATCCTGGTTGACACCTGCGTGGGTGACTGCAAGCCGCGTGTTCGGCCCGATTTCGATGGGCAGCGCTGGCACTGGCTCGACCGGCTCGCCGCGCTGGGCATTTCCCCGCAGCAGATCGACGTGGTCCTGTCCACGCACCTGCATGTGGACCATGTGGGCTGGCACACCCGGCTTGAGGGCGGACGGTGGCGGCCGACCTTTGAGCGCGCGCGTTACTTGTTCGCGCGATCTGAGTGGGACTACTGGCAGCACAACGAGGGGCACCCGGCACTGGTGCGCACCGGCGACTACATCGGCGACTCGGTCTGGCCGGTATTCGAGGCCGGGCAGGCGGACCTGGTGGCCATGGACCACGAGATCGCCCCGGGGATCCGCTTGGTGCCGCTGCCCGGCCACACGCCTGGGCATGTGGGCGTGGCCATCGAAGGCCTGTCGGGCCGGCTGATGCTCACGGCCGATTTGTTTCATCACCCTCTGCAGTGCAGCTATCCCCAGTGGAACACACGCTTTTGCCTAAACGCCGAACAATCTCGTCAGACGCGTCTGGAAACGATGCGGCGGCTCAGTGAAGAGGGGGCGCTGCTCATGCCCTCTCATTTCCCGACGGCGCGCCCAGGTCGTCTGCTGGCTGTGCGCGAAGGCGACCCAGAGGCCCGATTAGGCCACGTGTACCGCTACGTCTGCGACTGCTAAAACCGGGCGTCTGGGTTGATTCAAATCATCGGGATAGCACCAATGTTCATTAAAGGGGGCTCCCAAATAATGTCGTCAATCATGACGACTGACGCTCCACTTGCCCGCACCTCCAACGGCCTGCTTCGCGGCAGCAGCGAAAACGGTATTCACGTCTTTCGCAAGGTCCCTTACGCAGCGCCGCCAGTCGGCGCTCTGCGCTTTGCCCGGCCCGCACCGGTCGAGTCTTGGCAAGGTGAGCGTGATGCGACGCAACACGGGCCAGTGCCCTTGCAGCCCGTGTCGCGACTGCGCGCGGCCATGGGTGACTTTCAAGCGGATCAGGGCGAAGACTGCCTGTCGCTGACCATCACCACACCCGGCGTTGACAAGGGCCGCCGCCCGGTCCTGATCTGGTTGCATGGCGGCGCCTTCTGGACAGGGGCCGGCTCCATCGACTGGTACTCGGGCGCGTCCCTCTCACATCATGGTGACATGGTGGTGGTGGGGGTCAATTACCGGCTGGGCGCACTGGGATTCCTGGACATTCCCGGCGTGTCCGACCCCAATCTTGGCCTGCACGATCAGATCGCAGCCCTTGAGTGGGTGCATCGGGAAATCGAGCGCTTCGGCGGTGACCCCGACAACATCACCGTGGCAGGCCAGTCTGCGGGGGGGCTGTCGATCCTGGCCATGCTGGGGCATCCGGGTTGCCGCAAGATGATCCGTCGCGCCATCGTGCAAAGCGCGCCCTTCGGACGCCTGCTCAAGACGCGAGCCGAGTCGCAGGCCATTGCCGCAGCCATCGCCAAAAAGATAGGGATCACCGATCCCGGGCAATGGCGCACGGTCAGTGCCCAAAGCATCAATGAGGCCCAGCTGGTGGTGGCGCGCAGCATGGCGGCGTTTGCCAATACCACCCCCGCGTTCATTCCCGTCATCGACCATGAGCTGCTCGGGGAAGACATCATTGGCGCCGCACTGGCCGGCGCGGCCAACTGCGACGTGATGATCGGCTACACGCGCGATGAAATGGCCGCGTTCTTCGCACCGGACGAGCAGATCCACCAGGCTTCGCCCGAGCAGTTGCACGCCGTATTCGCCCGGCTCTTTGGTGCGGCTGCCGACGATGCGATGGCCGAATACCGCCAGCGCGCGCGCGGCCAAGACAACGCGTCGCTTCTGGGGCAGATGCTCGGCGATGCCTCTTTTGGTGCCGGCGTTTATGAGTTTGCCGAACGACTGGCCGCACTCGGCAGACCTGCGTGGGTGTACCGCTTCGACTGGGCAGCCCCCGACAACCGCTTTGCGGCTTGCCATTGCTGCGAGCTCCCCTTCATGTTCGACACGCTGCCCGCGTGGCAGGCGCCTATGCTCGAAGGCGGTGAGGCCAGCTCCATGAAGAGACTGGCCGCGCAGATGCGCGATGCTTGGGCAGCGTTTGCCGCCCGGGGCGATCCTTCCCACCCCGCACTGGCCCATTGGCCCCGCTTTGGGGCAGATAGGCAGACCATGCTGTTTGACGTTCACAGTCGGGTGGCCCACGACCCCGCTGGGCGGACGCGGTGGAAATACTGGCCATGAGCGAGCCCCAAATCCGGTTTGAGGGCGTTGGGCTCACGCTCGGTGGCGAAGCCATCTACGACGATCTGAGCTTTAGCGTCGAGCGCGGCGAGTTCGTGTGCCTGCTCGGTCCCTCAGGCTGCGGCAAATCGACTGCGCTGCGCCTGATCGGCGACTTGCTCGCGGCCAAATCCGGCACCGTGACCGTGGGTGGCAAGCCGCCGTCGCAGGCGTGGCAGGACGTGGCTTTTGTGTTTCAGTCGCCCCGGCTGGCGCCCTGGCGCAATGCCCTCGAAAACGTGCTGCTGGGCGTCGAGTTGCGAAGCGGGCGCGCCCAAGCGCGTCAATCCGAGGCGCGCGCCCGGGAACTGCTGGCGCTGGTGGGACTGTCCGATTCGGCGCACAAGTACCCGTCCATGCTCTCGGGCGGGGAGCGCCAGAGAGTGGCCATCGCGCGGGCCTTGGCGGTCGATCCCTCCATTGTGCTGATGGATGAGCCGTTTTCGGCGCTCGACCCCAACACCCGCAGGCGCCTGCGCTCCGAGATTGAAAGCATCTGGCAGCGCACGGGTCGCACCGTGCTGCTGGTGACCCACGACATCGAAGAAGCCATCGTCCTGGCCGATCGCATCGTCCTGCTGTCCAACAAGCCCACGCGTGTGCTGGAGAGCATTTGCGTCGAGGTTCCACGGCCCAGGCGGCTGTCGGGCCATCCCGACCTGCAAGCGCTCAGGGAGCGCCTGCAGCGTCTCTTTCAATCCCTTGAGACCCAACCGGAGGAACTTTGACATGACACTGAGCCGTCGCCATTTCCTGGCTGCATCCACGGCCCCGGCCATTTTGTCGGCGTCGCCCTTGCGCGCGCAGACCAAACCCAAGGTCAGCTATGCCTACCTTCTCGATCCCGCCTACGACGCCGTGGTGTGGGCGATCAAGAACGGCAAGGTCCGCTCCAACCTGATCGACGTAGAGGCCACCGGCCTGCTGATCCCCCAATTGCTTCAGGTCACATCCACCAAGCAGTACGACGTCGTCATGACCGCCGTGATCGGTGTGCCTGCAGCCGTTGCACGTGGCCTCGAGTTGCGCATCCTGTCTGCCGCGCTTCACACCTCACCGGTGGGCGAAGGCGCTGGGGTGTGGGTCAAAAAGGGCAGTCCGATCACTTCGCCGAGCGCTCTGAAAGGGCGCACGCTGGGCTCCTATGGCCTGCGATCGACGGGCTACATGTACGTTCGCGAGGCGATTCGCCTGAAGTTCGGCCTGAACATGGCGCTGGAGGGCGGCGATGTGCGACAGGTCGAAGTCCAGGCTCCCAACCTGCCGGCAGCGCTGGCCACCGGGCAGGTCGATGCCGCCACGCTCATCCACAGCCAGGCCTGGCGCGCCATGCAAAGCGGCGATTTCGTGAACATCTGCGAGACCAACGCCATCCTCAACGAACGCTATGGCCCCCTGGTCTCGGCGGTCAACGTGTCCTACCCCGACCGCCTGGCTCAACGGGCCGAGCACATCATCGAGTTCAACCGCATGCTCAAGGCCTCGGTGACCTACGCGCTGAGCAATCGCGATGAGGTGTTCGGTGCGATCGCCAAGCAGGCCAACATCGACCGCGGCTTCCTGGACTGGTGGTTCGACAAGACCACCCGTGTGCCCGCGGTCTTCGGTGACGAGCATGCCAAGGCTGTCCAGACCGGCTGGAACATCGGGCGTGAACTCGGCATGGTCGCTTCGGTGCCAGATGTTCGGGCCTACACCTGGGACAAGACCCTGCGTTCATGAGTGCCACAGTCACCGCCCGTCCCGGAGGTCAAACACGGGGCGGGCGCCTTTTGGCGCTTGGCTTTGTTCTGGCGCTGGTGCTGGCTTGGTATGCGTCGGTCAATCATGTGCCCGCCTACGTGCTGCCCCCGCCGGGCGAGGTTGGTGCTGCCATCCTGAAATTTGCCACCTCAGCACAGCGTTTGTCCCACCTAGGGGCCACGCTGGCCCACATCGGCTCGGCGATCGCCATTTCTTTTGTGGTGGGCTCTTTTCTGGCGTTTGCTGCCCATTACGCTCGCTGGAGTGCGCCGTCCATCCACCAGCGTCTGAGCCCCTTTCTGAGTGCGTTTTCCGGCATCGGCTGGACGCTGCTCTCGGTGATCTGGTTTGGTGTGTCGAGCTTCACGGTGGTTTTCACCATCGTGGTCGTGCTACTGCCCTTTGCCATCGTGAACCTGCGCGAAGGTCTGCTCGCGCTGGACGCTGAGATCACGGAAATGGGAACCAGCTTCGGGCGCAGGCCCCTGCGCAGCTGGCGCCTGCTGGTGGTGCCCGCGCTGCTGCCCATGGCCGCCGCGACGCTTCGGATCATGTTCGGCGTCGCATGGAAGGTCACGCTCACCGCCGAATTGTTTGGCGGAGGACGCGGCCTGGGCTACCTGATCAATATGGCGCGCCAAGACTACGACACGGCCACCATCTTTGCGGTCATCTTGTTCATCATTGTGGTCGTCACCCTGGCCGATCGGCTGCTTTTTGCGCCGCTCGAACGCCTGACCGCCCGACAATTCGCGAGTGCAGCATGAGTTCGGCCTCTGATACCGGTTCCACGCTGAGCCAGGGGCTGACCCGCCGGCCCTGGTCCCTGTGGCTTGCAGACGCCCTGGTGGTGCTGGCGATCGCGGTCTGGTCGGCCAGTGCAGCCCAGCTGCCCGAATTCGTGCTGCCCGGGCCAACGGCGGTAGGTCTGCGGCTGCTGGACCTGTTCACCGATGCCGAGTTTTTCATT
The DNA here is from genome assembly GCA_027491035.1 of Comamonadaceae bacterium. GTDB lineage: Bacteria > Pseudomonadota > Gammaproteobacteria > Burkholderiales > Burkholderiaceae_C > Polaromonas. Next base: position 21,326 of record JAIXWZ010000094.1, read on the forward strand.
CACACCGTGGCCTCGACCCTGCGTGTGATCGGCTCCGTGGTCCTGGCTCTGGTGATCGGCGCCACCCTGGCCTTGATGGCGCGCGCCTGGCCTTTGCTTGACGGCATCATCAGCGGCTTGATTCAGCCCTTTCTCAGCGCCTTTCCCTCCATCGGCTGGGCCATCCTCGCGGCCATCTGGTTCACGCCAGGCCATTTTTCCATCGTCTTTGTTCAGGTCGCCATCCTGGTGCCTTTTTGCATGATCAACGTGGCTGAGGGGCTGCGACAGATCGACCGCGAGGTGCTGGAGATGGCCAACAGTTTCACGCGCAGCCGAAAAAGGGTCATCGTTTTGGTGGGGCTGCCGCTGCTGCTGCCCTACCTCATGGGGGCACTGCGGATTGCCTACGGCGTCGCCTGGAAGATTGCCCTGGTCGCCGAGTTGCTCGGTTCGACATCGGGGCTGGGCTTTCTGATGCTGCGCGCTCAGGGCTCAGCCGACCTGACCACGGTCTTGGCTGCATGCCTGGCCATCGTGGCGCTGTTTTTTGCGGGCGAGCGTCTTCTCCTCGATCCGCTGGCCCGGCGCTTTAGCGTGCGCTGAAGCGGCCCGCCGCAGAAAGGTTTTTTCAATGCACCCCGTTGGGATCAGACCCGAGATCATCGATCGCGTGATGGCGCGGCGTGGACGCCTTCACTGGTTCGACACACTCGACCCCAAGTCCACCGCCTTGGTCGTGATCGACATGCAAAACACTTTTTGTGAGCCAGGCTCGCCCGCAGAAGTGCAGGGATCGCGCGGGATCGTTCAGGGCATCAACAGCCTGACTGCACGCCTGCGCTCGATGGGCGTGCCGGTGATCTGGGTGCTGCATGCCAACACCCATGCGCATGGCCACAGTGACTGGGAGCTGTTTTTCAACCATGTCGTGGCCGGCCAGGTGCGTCAGCGCACCATAGAAGGCCTGGCGCCAGAGCGCCAGCAGGTCTGGAAGGATTTGCAGACCCACAGCAGCGACATCACCTTGAGCAAAAACCGCTACAGCGCCTTGGTGCCCGGTGCCTCGACGCTTGAGCGGGTGCTGCGCAACCTGGGCATCGATACCGTCCTCATTGCGGGCACCAAGACCAACATTTGCTGCGAGGCGACGGCGCGCGACGCCATGATGCTGGACTTCAAGGTGGTGATGCTCTGCGATTGCTGCGCGGCGCTGTCGGACGATGAGCACCGCAGCGCCCTGGAGAACATCATTCAGCAGTTTGGCGACGTGATGACCAGCGACGAGGCACTCGACAGGCTGGCAAAAGGCACAGGGCCCTTGTCGCCCTGAAGCGACGGTCCGCCTCAGGCCAGCACGCTGGCGGGAAAGCGCTGCGCGCACATCGCAAGCCAGCTGCGCCAGTCGCGGCCAGGATGCACTTGACCGCAATGCGGGCAGGTTCGATCGGCGTCGGGGCTGTCGTAGAACTGCCCATAGGTGCGAGGCAGATCCTCCACGATGCTTTGCAGCTGCACCTCCTTGCGCACCACCAGGCCACCGCAAGAGGCGCAGTACCACTCAAAGGCATCGATCACACCGGCCGGACGACTGCGCTCGATCACCGTACACAGGCTGCCGGGCTCGGGCCGCTGCGGCGAATGCCGCACATGCGCCGGCATGAGAAAGATGTCGCCCTCGCGCAGGGCCACGCGCTCGAACTTGCCGCGGTCGGCAATGAGCACGGAGGCATTGCCCTTGAACTGGTGGAAGTACTCCTCGAAGGGATCGTCGTGAAAGTCGGTGCGCTCGTTCGGGCCGCCGACCACGGTGCAGATCAGGTCAGAGTTCTGCCAGATTTGCTGGTTGCCCACCGGCGGTTTGAGGCGCTCACTGTGGGTGTGCAGCCATTGCGAAAAACCCAGGGGACGGCTGTAGTGGTCGAAGCGAACGGGGTCGGCAGAAGTCGACATGGGCGCACTCACTTTCCAGAAGAAGGGAAGAAAAACCGGATCAGACGACGCCACCAGGGCGCGGTCTGCAAAGAAGGGGGAATTTGACCCGAGGACAGGGCCCGGCCCATGCGCTCGAAGAACTCGCCCGCGAGCTTGCGCGCTGTGGCTTCGACCAGGCGGTTGCCAAACTGAGCCAAACGCCCGCTGAGCTGCACCTGCACCCACCAGTGCAATCGGGTCTGCCCGTTCAGAGGCTCCAGCCTCACCCGCGCTTGACCCTGGCCGCTGCCCATGGCGCCCGCATTGCCGCGCAGCACCAAGGTGAGCGACTGCGGCGGCAGCAGGTCACTGAGCAACACCTCGGACTTAAAGCGCACCGAAAGCGGCCCCAGACCTACCTTGACCGTGGCCTCATAGGCGTCGGCTCTGGTCTGCACCAGGGACTCGCAACCGGGAATACTGTCCCGCAGCGCACCCGCGTCCAAAAGGGTCTGCCACACCTGGAAGGGCGCAGCCGCCAGCACCTGTGCGCCACCAAAGCCGTCGTCGGGCACTGTCTCGACGCTGTGCTGTACGGGAGCGGCGGGCCGCTGGCGCGCAGCCAGCGGTGCGTGCTGCGGCAAGCTCCCACCCCCCAGGGCCGAGACGCAACGGGCCGTCAGCACGCCCGCAAGATGGCGCCTGTAGTCGGCAGAGGCATGCAGGTCGGTCAGGGCCTGAAGGTCGTCGGTGACCAGGCCCTGCAAGGCCTGCAGCGAGAAGTCGCGACCCAGCGCCTGCTCGGCCTGAGGCCAACGCACCACACCCAGACCCAGGCCAGTGACTGCCACGCGGACGCTCCCGTCCATCGCACGTGCCACAGCCACGCCCACCAGGGCAAAGCGCGAGGCCGGTTGCTCGAACTTGAGGTAACGCAGGCCCTGCAGCCGGGGAAAGCGCACACCCAAAATGAGCTCGCCGGGCCGCAAGGCCGTGGTGTACAGACCCTGAAAGTAATCGTTGGCGGCGATCTGCCGCTGGTCGGTCACCAGCGTGGCACCGGCGGCCAATACGCCGGCCGGCCAACAGGCGGCCGGATCGTTGTGCGCCAGTGAGCCGCCCAGGGTGCCCATCTGCCGCACTTGTTCATCGGCAATGCCGCCGGCCAGCAGCTCCAGGCCTGGAGCCCAGCGCTTGACCAGGTCGCTGGCGGCCACGGCGGCGTGGGTGGCCATGGCGCCGATGGACAGGCTCTGGTCTTGCTCGCCAATCTCGCGCAGTCCGGGCAGATCCTGCAGGTCGATCAGTCGGGCGGGCGAGGCCATGCCCAGCTTCATGGCCGCCAGCAGCGACTGGCCGCCGGCCAGCCACATGCAACCATCGCTGTCCTGCTGGACAGGCGCCTGTGCATGCAGGGCCAAGGCCTGCGCCAGCGAGGCGGGACGCGCGAATTCAAGCGCGCTCATGCGGCAGCGGTCCTCATGGCCACCAGGCCCTCGCAGACGGCCTTCACGATGCCCTCGTAGCCGGTGCAGCGGCACAAGTTACCGCTCAGCGCGTGGCGCACCCACTGCGGATCGATGGGATCGCAGGCGGCCTCAGGTTCGCCAGCCAGGGCCACGGCGCGCATCAAAAAGCCCGGCGTGCAAAAGCCGCATTGCAGCGCATGGTGACGGCTAAAAGCCTGCTGCATGGGATGCAGCTCATCGCCCTGGGCCAGGCTTTCCACGGTGTGCAGTGCTCGCCCCTGCATCTGAAGGGCCAGCACGTTGCAGCTTTTGATGGGCTTTGCGTCCATCAGCACCGTGCAGGCGCCGCACTGCGCCGTGTCGCAACCCTGATGGGTGCCGGACAGGCCCAGGGGGCCGCGCAAGGCGTCCACCAGCAAGGTGTCGGCCTCGAGCCGGGCGCAGTGCTGCGCGCCGTTGATCTGAAGCTTGACGTCGGGCATGGCTGGGGTCCGCGCTTTCGCATCAGGCCAGACGCAGGCCGCAGCCCTCGAAGGCTTGGCGTGTGGCGGCCAGCTCGGCCTCGGTCAGGTTGATCAGCGGGCGGCGCACCTGGCCGCCTTGCTGGCCCAGCAGGTTCTGCCAGGCCTTGGCATGGGCTTGGGGCTTGCCCTTGGGTTTGCTCGCACGAATGGCCTGGCGCACCGGCTCCAGGCTGTCGCGCACCTTGCGCGCTTGCTCATGCTCGCCAGCAAAGGCCAGTCGTGTGTATTCGTTCATGCGCTGGTCCGCTTGAGTCTGCAACATGTAGGGCGGGGTGGAGCACAGGTAGAGCTTCCAGCCAAGCTCGATGATGTTGTCCAGCCACTCCGGCTCGTCGGGGTTGCTGACGTGGATCTTGTCGCCCACCAGTTCGGTCAGGCGCGTGTAGCGGGCCCGGTCGGTGCTGTACTTGATGGCCACGATGTTGGGCAGCTCGGCGATGCGTGCGCACAGCTCGGGGCTCATGACGTAGCCGCAGTCTGGGTGGTTCCACATGGCAATGCCAATATCGAGCTGCTCCGAAAGGTAACGGTAATACTCGTAGATGGTCTCGTCGGTGTCGGCGCCGAAGTGCAGCACCGGGCTGTGCACGATCACATAGTCGGCGCCGACATGGCGCGAATGGCGAGCCAGGTCCAGCACCACATCCAAGTTGGTGTCCGAGCACGAGGCGACGATGCCGCAGCGGCCAATGCCGCCCCGGTCGCCGGCGTCGTGCGCCGCCTCCACCGACAGGTCGATCAGGCGCTTGCGCTCCGCGATCGAGAGGGAAAAGAACTCAGCCTGCTTGCCGGCAATGAAGAGGCCGCCCAAGTTCAGCTCGCCAATCCAGTGGTCGTAGTTGGCGCGCAAGGCCTTCTCATCTAGGCGCAGCGAGGCGTCAAAAGGGGTCAGAGCGGCCGCCCACACGCCGACAAAATGTTCGCGGGCGTATTCCTTGGCTTCGGATTTCTTGTAGTCCATGAGGGGTCCTCTGTTCGTTGGAAGCTGATCAAGACTGCAGGGCCCGCCAGAGTTGTTCGCTGGTCAGGGGAAACTGGAGTTCGCATTCACCCAGTGGGGCCAAGGCATCGCGCGCGGCATTCATCAGGGCCGCCGGCACGCCGATGCAGCCGGCCTCGCCCACCCCCTTGGCGCCTAGTGGGTTGTTCGGGCTGGGGGTGGACAAACTCTCGATCTCGATAGGCGGCACGTCGGTGGCGCGCGGCACGGCGTAGTCCATGAGTGAGCCGGTGAGCAACTGGCCACTGGCGTCGTAGACCAGACGCTCCATCATGGCCTGACCCAGCCCCTGCACGAGGCCACCGACCAGCTGGCCGTGGGCCAACTTGGGGTTGACGATGTGACCGGCATCATCCACCCAGATGATCTGCTCCACCGTCGGCCGGCCGGTGTCGCGGTCGACCGAGAGCCGGGCCATGACACAGCCATAGCTCCAGGCCTCTTGGGATTCGAAGCGTTCCTCGGCACTGAGCGGCAAGGCATCACCGGCCGCACGCCGCGCCAGCAAAGCGCGGCAGGCCTGCACGATGGCGCCGCCGCCGATGGCCGTGCTGCGACTGGCCAGCGCACCGATGCCGGGCGGGCACAGCGCAGTGTCGCCATAGCGCACCTGGACCTGGGCTGGCTCCACGCCCAGGGCCTGGGCGGCAATCTGCGCGTAGGTCGTGGCATGGCCCTGGCCTTGAGCGGGCGAACCGCTGGCGACGCTCACCGTGCCGTCGGCATGCCAGTCCACGCGGGCCGACTCCCAACCCTGGCCGCAGGGCTCCACATACATCGCCAGAGCCAGCCCCACCACCTCGCCGCGCGCGCGGCGCTCGGCCTGCTGGCGCCGCTGCGCCGCATAGCCAAAACGATCGCAAGCCAGTTCCAGCGCGCGCAGGTAGTCGCCACTGTCGAAAACCTCGCCGGTGGGCGTGGTGTAGGGCATGGCCTGCGCTTCGATGAGGTTGCGGCGGCGAAGTTCAACCGGGTCGATGCCCAACGCGCGGGCTGCCTTGTCCACCAGCGTTTCCATCAAGAGCGCCGCTTCAGGGCGACCGGCGCCGCGGTAGATGGTGACCGGGGCCGTGTGAGACAGCCCCGCACGGCCCTGCACATCGAGCCGTTTAACCCGGTACGGCCCGGGCAGGATGCGCGCGGCGTTGCGCAGCGGGACAACGGCAGAAAACGGCAACCAGGCGCCCAGGGCGAATTGCAGCTTGGCATCGAGGGCGTGAAAGCGGCCCTCAGGGGTCACCGACAACGTGGCCTGCATGCGGGCGCCACGCCCGTGCATGCCAGCGGTCAATTCATCAGAGCGTCCGCAGGTCCAGCGTACTGCAGCATTCAAGCGGCATGCCGCCAAAGCAACGGCCAAGTCTTCCGGGCTGAGCGAGGACTTGGCGCCGAAGGCGCCACCCACTTGGCCGGTGATGACCCGAACACGAGAGGCCTCCCAGCCCAATGCAGCCGCGATATTGGCTTGCGCGCGAGAGGGCGATTGCGTGCCGAAGTGGACGGTCAAGGCCTCGCCCTGCTCACCCAGCGGGCCTTGCCAGATTGCGAGCATCCCGCGCGGCTCCATCGACATCGCCAGCACGCGCGGCACCTCCATCGCCAGCTCGACGCTTAGGGCCGGCGCCAAGTCGGTAGGCTGGGCCCCGTCACCCTGGCGATGATGCACCTGGGTGATGGGCGACCCCTCGCCAAAATCGGGGAGGGCTTGTAGGGGTTCGAGCTGCAATTGCACCCGGTCCGCCGCCTGCTGCGCCTGCGCCAGGGTGTGGGCCAACACCAGCGCCACCGGCTGGCCCACATAGACCACACGGTCACGCGCCAGGGGCTCCATCGGTGGCAGCTGAGCAATGGGCAGCAGCGGATTGGGCGCAGGCATGCACACGACGCGCGCGTCTTCAGTCAGGGTCTGCGCGGTCAGCACCGCCACCACGCCCTCGGCGGCGGCGCCGATTTCGATCGACCGGATCGCCCCGTGCGCCAGCGGGGATCGCACGAAGGCCGCGTGCAGGGCCTGCGGCGCCTGAACATCGGAGGTGAAGCAGCCCCCGCCTCTCAGAAGGGCCGGATCCTCCCGGCGCAGCGGCAAAAAATTGACAGTCGACATGAGTCCGTATGACCGTGATGGAGCGCCAGATTCGAACTTAGGCCTTCGCTTGTTCCTCGAGCATTCTCAAATTTTCCGACACCATTGCGGCGTGACCCTGCACTCCAGCACCCGCCACCTCAGATAGCGCCAGTTGCCAGGCGCTTGAGCAAAGGCGCCAGGCGCTGTCGCACGCTGTCGTCCATCGCGGCCACCGGCGTGACCAGTGCGCTGCCCAAGGCCTCATGTGCGGCGCTGATCGGCCGCTCGAGGTGCAGGCGCTCGACCACGTCAGCCACCAGGACTTGGGCGTTGGTCGCGTTTTCCATGAGGTTGGCCATGGCCATGCTGGCGGTCACCGCCTCGGTGCGTTCGCGCCAGCAGTCGTAGTCGGTCACCAAGGCCAGGGTGGCATAGGCCATTTCAGCCTCGCGCGCCAGCCGGGCCTCAGGCAGATTGGTCATGCCGATCACGCTGGCGCCCCACTGGCGGTACATCAGGCTTTCGGCGCGGGTTGAAAACTGCGGCCCGTCGATGCAGACATAGGTGCCGCCGCGGTGGATGCGGCCCCGGCCGAAGCCCCGATTCTGGGCGACCTGCCAGACCACGCCCTGCAAGGCCAGACAGATGGGTTCGGCCAGCGAGACATGGGCCACCGCGCCACCGCCAAAAAAGCTGCGCGGCCGCCCGCGCGTGTGGTCGATGAACTGATCGGGTAGCACCAGATCGAGCGGCGCAGCCTCTTCGACCAGCGAGCCCACTGCAGACACCGACAGCAGGTAGCGCACGCCCAGGCTCTTGAGCGCCCAGATGTTGGCCAAAAAAGGAATTTCCGCGGGCAGCAACTTGTGGCCGCGAGCATGGCGGGCAAGAAAGGCAACCCGGGCTTGCCCGAGCCGGCCCACGGCGATGGCGTCCGACGTGGCCCCATAGGGCGTGTCGATCTGCACCTCGCTGACCTGCTGCAGGCCTGGCATGTTGTACAGGCCACTGCCGCCGATGACGGCGATCTCCACTGGCTCTTGATGCCATGATGGGGCGGTGGGGATTGCGGCGCGGCTCATGCACTCGATTATGCTGTGGCCTGCCTTGAAAGGATCTGAACCATGCACGCCACCTTGCCTCTGTTGCGCAAGACCGACTTCCCCGCTTTGCGCCGGGCGTCGCTGCAGACCTTGCAGGTCAATCTGGGTTATCTGTGCAACCAAAGCTGTGTGCACTGTCATGTGAATGCCGGGCCCAACCGCACCGAGCAGATGGACCGCGCCACCGCTGACCTGGTGCTGGAGGCGGTGGCCGCAGCCGGTGTGCAGACGCTCGATCTGACCGGTGGCGCGCCTGAGCTCAATGCGCACTTTCGCGGCCTGGTGGCCGGTGCGCGCGCGTTGGGTGTGCGGGTGATCGACCGCTGCAACCTGTCGGTGCTGTTCGAGCCCGGCCAGGAGGATCTGGCGGGCTTTTTGGCCGAGCAGGGCGTCGAAGTGGTGGCCTCCTTGCCCTGCTATTCGCAGGACAACGTCGATCAGCAAAGGGGCGAGGGCGTTTTTGAAAAAAGCATCCGCGCCCTGCAAGCTCTTAATGCGCTGGGCTACGGCCAAAGCGGCTCGCATTTGCAACTGCACCTGGTCTACAACCCGCAAAAAGCGGTGCTGCCGCCGCCCCAGGCGGCGCTGCAGGCGGACTACGAGCGCTTGCTGATGGCCAACTTCGGCATCCGATTCAACCAGCTGTTCACTCTGGCCAATATGCCGATTCAGCGCTTTGGCAGCACGCTGGTGTCCAAGGGGCAGTTTGCCGATTACATGGCGCTGCTGCGCGCTGCGCACCGGCCCGAGAACCTGGACGGGGTGATGTGCCGATCCACCGTCTCAGTCGACTGGCAGGGCTATCTGTACGACTGCGACTTCAACCAGATGCTGGGCATGCCCTTGGGCGCGGCCGGCCGCCTGCATCTGCGCGAGCTGCTGGGGCGCGATCTGCACGGGCAGCCGATTGCGGTGGCCGATCACTGCTATGGCTGCACGGCCGGGCAGGGCTCGTCGTGTGGCGGTGCCCTGGCCTAAGAGCGTCCACTCTCACAGTGGGCCGGCGCTTGCGCTGACGCGTCGCTGCAAGGCTGTCCGATGGGCTTGCCGCATTGGGCTGGCGATGATGAGCATTTGAGGAGAGCCATCATGCCCATCGCCACGCTTTCAAATCAATTGCTGCCCGCACAAGACGCACCCACGGGGCCGAGCCCGGAGCCGCGGCAGCTCGGGCCCACGCGCAGCGCATTGCGGCGCGCGCCGCGGCCGGCTCGCCGCGCGCGGTCACACCCGCAGGCTTGCTGAGCCTGCGCCGCTGTCACGCGGCTGTCATGAATCGCTCCCACAATTCCACAATCGTTGAAGCGTTGTACAAAGGAGTTCTTCATGAGAGTCGGTATCAATGGCATGGGACGCATTGGCCGCCTGGCCCTTCGTGCAGCCTTGGGCGCGGCCGAACGGCCGACGGATGACCCCCGCGCCGGCAACCGGCTGGAGGTGGTGCACCTCAACGAGATCAAGGGCGGCGCCGCCGCCTGCGCGCATCTGCTGACCTTCGACAGTGTGCAGGGCCGCTGGAGGGCTGACATCGCCGCCGAGGGCGATGCGGCGGTGCGCATCGACGCTCGCCGGCTGTCGTTTAGCAGCCACGCCCAGCCCACCGACATCGACTGGGGAGCCCTGGGCGTCGATGTGGTGCTCGAATGCACCGGTAAGTTTCTGACGCCCGAGACCCTCGAAGGCCATCTGCAGCGCGGCGCCAAGCGGGTGATCGTGGCCGCCCCGGTCAAGACCGGCGGCGTGCTCAATGTGGTGGTGGGCGTGAACGAACAGCAGTACGACCCGGCCAAGGACCGCATCGTTACCGCTGCGTCGTGCACCACCAACTGCCTGGCTCCGGTGGTCAAGGTGATCCACGAGAACCTTGGCATTCGGCACGGACAGATCACCACCATCCACGATCCGACCAATACCAACGTGGTGGTCGACGCGCCGCACAAGGACTTGCGCCGCGCCCGCAGCGCCATGATGAGCCTGGCGCCGACCACCACCGGCAGTGCCACCGCCATCGCCCTGATTTACCCTGAACTCAAGGGCAAGCTCAACGGCCACGCGGTGCGCGCGCCGGTGCTCAACGCCTCGCTGACCGATGCGGTGTTCGAGCTGCAAAAGCCCACCACGGCTGAGGCAGTCAACGCCTTGTTCAAGCAGGCCGCCGCCGGTCCCTTGGCTGGCATTTTGGGTTATGAAGAGCGGCCCCTGGTCAGCGCCGACTACGCGCGTGACACGCGCAGCGCCATCGTCGATGCGCCCTCGACCCTGGTCACCGATGGCACGCTGCTCAAGGTGTATGCATGGTATGACAACGAGATGGGCTACGCTTGCCGCATGGTCGATCTGGCTTGCCATCTTGAGCGTCAAGGTCTGTGATGCACAGCGCGGTGCGCCATTACGCCATCGTCACGGCGGCCTACTGGGGCTTTACCCTGACCGACGGCGCGCTGCGCATGCTGGTGCTGCTGCACTTCTACAAGCTCGGCTATTCGCCCATTACCCTGGCCTTTTTGTTTCTGCTCTACGAGGCCGCCGGCATCGCAGCCAACCTGGTGGGCGGCTGGCTGGCGGCGCGCTATGGCATCACCCGCATGCTGGTGGTGGGCTTGAGCACGCAGATCGCGGGCTTCGTGCTGTTGTCCATGCTGCAGCCGCATTGGAGCGTGGCGCTGTCGGTGGCCTGGGTGGTGGCGGCGCAAGGCGTGTGCGGCGTGGCCAAGGACCTGACCAAGACGGCCAGCAAATCGGCCATCAAGATCACGCAGACCCATGCGCAGCAGCAGGGCGGTCAGGGGCAGCTCTTTAAATGGGTGGCTTGGTTCACGGGCAGCAAGAATGCGATGAAAGGCCTGGGCTTTTTTGCCGGCGGCTTGCTGCTGCAGACGCTGGGCTTTGAAGGCTCGCTGTGGGCCATGGCCGCATTGCTCGCTGGGGTGCTCGCTGCGGTGCTTTTGACCCTGCCGCAACTCATGGGCAAGGGCAAAGCCTCGAAGTCGGCGCGTGAGCTGTTCGCCAAAAGCCCGGGCATCAACGCCCTGGCCGCGGCCCGCGTGGCCTTGTTTGGCGCGCGCGATGTCTGGTTTGTGGTCAGCCTGCCGGTGTTCCTCTACAGCGCCGGCTGGAGCTTTACCATGGTCGGGTCGTTCTTGGCGGCCTGGACCATCGCCTACGGCGCGGTGCAGGCGCTGGCGCCGCAGTTGGTCAGGCGCAGTGAAGACGGCTTGAGCAGCGAGGTGCCGGCCGCACGTGCCTGGTCGGCTGCGCTGGCTCTGGTGCCAGCATTGCTGGCGGTGGCCGTGTTCGTGCAAGTCGGCCAGCTGCAGTGGGTGGTGGTCGGTGGTCTGGCCGTGTTTGGCTTCGCGTTTGCGGTCAACTCGTCCGTGCACTCTTACTTGATCTTGGCCTATGCGGGCAGCGAGAAGGCGGCCGAGGACGTGGGCTTTTACTACGCAGCCAACGCGCTCGGCCGCTTTGCGGGCACTTTGCTCTCGGGGGTGCTCTACCAATGGGGTGGGCTGCTGTACGCGCTGATCGGCTCGGCCTTGATGCTGCTCGTTTGCTGGGCCATCACCTTGCGGCTGCCGCTGCAGCGCGCCCTGGAGCGGCCTGCGGCATGAACGAGATCGAGGCACTGCGGGCCTTGGCCGCCCTGTCCCAGGCCACCCGCTTGGCCATCTTTCGGGCCTTGGTGGCCGCCGGCCCCAACGGTCTGCGCCCTGCCGAGCTGGCCGGGCAGCTGGAAGTGCCCGCATCGTCCTTGTCCTTTCACCTCAAGGAGCTGCTGCACGCCCAGCTGATCGCCCAGCAGCGGTCGGGCAAGTTCCTCATCTACAGCGCCGACTTTGCACGCATGAATGCTTTGCTGGCCTATCTGAGCGAGAACTGCTGCCAGGGGCAGCCCTGCACAGAGCTGGCGCCGGCTGCGTGCAGGGTGTGCTGACGGCCCCAGTCGATGGGGCTCGGCGACAATCGGCGTTTTGACTGCCGTTGATCGACCGTGAGCATCGCCTCGTCTGTATTGCCGCAACCGAGCCCCTGGCGCCTGTCTGTCGCGCCCATGATGGATTGGACCGACCGGCACTGTCGCTATTTCCATCGCCTGCTGTCCAAGCGCGCGCTGCTCTACACCGAGATGATCACGACCGACACCTTGTTGCACGGTCATGTGCCCAGGCACCTGGATTTCAACGCGCTCGAGCATCCCGTGGCCTTGCAAATGGGCGGCAGTGAGCCGGCCGATCTGGCGCGGGCGGCCCGTCTGGGCGAGCAGTGGGGCTATGACGAGATCAACCTCAACTGCGGCTGCCCGAGCGAGCGGGTGCAGCGCGGGGCGTTCGGCGCTTGTCTGATGGCCGAGCCGGCCACGGTGGCCGATGGCGTCAAGGCCATGCGCGATGCGGTCAGCGTGCCGGTGACGGTCAAGCACCGCATCGGCATCGATCGCGTCGAGAGTTACGACTTCGTGCGCGATTTTGTCGGGCAGGTCAGCCAGGCCGGCTGTCAAACCTTTATCGTGCACGCCCGCAACGCGTGGCTGCAGGGCTTGAGCCCAAAGGAAAACCGTGAGATTCCACCCCTGCGCTACGACCTGGTGCACCGGCTCAAGCGCGATTTTCCTCATCTGGTCATTGCGATCAACGGTGGCATCACCACCGACGAGCAGGTGCACGAGCAGCTGGCCCACGTCGATGGCGTCATGGTGGGCCGGCAGGCCTACCACCACCCCTGGTGGCTGGCCAGCTGGGATGCCGAGTTCTTTGGCGAGGCCGATCGGGGCTTGAGTTGCGATCAGATCGAAGCGGATATGGTGGCCTACATGGAGCGTCAAGCCCAGTTGGGCGTGCCGTGGTCGATGATGGCGCGGCACATGCTCGGCTTGCGCGCTGGCCAAGTGGGCGCTCGCCGCTGGCGGCGCGTTTGGAGCGATCACCGGCTCAAGAGCCTGCCGCCGGCGCAGGTGGCGGCTTTGGCGGCCGAGCAGCTCAAGCTGGCCGAGGCGATCTGACGCGATCTGAGGCGGGCCCATGTCGGCCCCGATGATTCAGCGCGCCGCCTTTTCGCCGCCAGGCAACGCCAGCAGCGCGGCCAGGCACAGCAGGCCCAGCAGCACCGACAGCCACAGCGCTTGCGCACCCCAGTGGTCTAGCGCCAGGCCAAAGGCGAAGGGCGCCAGGGCCTGGGCAAAGCGCGCCGGCACCATCAGCAGGCCTTGCCGCAAACCGTAGCCATGCGGCCCAAACAGCACCAACGGCAGCGTGCCTTTGGCGATCGTGAGGATGCCGTTGCCCGCGCCGTGCAAGAGCGCAAACGCGATGCCCAGCGGAGCGCCGAGGGTCAGCAGCAGCGCCGCGCCCAGCGGATGCATGGCTGCGGCCAGGCGCGCCGACAGCAGCGGGTGAACGTGGCGCAGCACGGTGTATTCGAGCAGCCGGCCGCCGACCTGTGCTGGCCCGATCAAGGCCGCGATCAGCAGGGCCGAGCCCAGACTGATCTGGTGGGCCTGCAGCAGCTGCGGCAGGTGCGCGGCCATGGCAGTGCTGATGAACCAGGTCAGAGCGAAAGTGGTCGACAGCAGGAGGGCCGCACGGCGGTGCTGCTCGGGCGCAAGGCTGGCCTCTGGCGGCTCGTCAGCCGCGCTGGGTGGGGGGTGCGGCTCGCCCTGTGACTCGGCTCGTGACCCTACTTGTGCCGGTGAGGCCCGCTGGCGCGGCAGCAGAGCAGCGTACAGCGGCAAATTGATGAGCAAGTGCACTGCCGCCCAGATCAGGCAGGTCGCGCGCCACCCCAGCTCGCTTTGCAGAGCCGCCGAGACGGGCCAGCCCACGGTGCTGGCCAGCCCGGCGATCAGTGTGATGCCAGTGATCGGTCCGCGCGAGAGGCGCCCATACATCTGCACCAGCGTGGCAAATGCCCCCTCGTACAGCCCCGCCGCCATGCCCACGCCGAGCACCGTCCAGGCCAGAAACAGCCCGAGCAGCCCCTGGGCAGAACTCAGGGCTGCCAGGCCGATTGCAAACACCACGCTCGAGGCCATCAGCACCCGCCTGCCGCCGATGCGGTCGATGGCCCAGCCAGCCAGCGGTCCGATCAGGGCCGAGACCACCAGCGCCCAGGAAAAGGCGGCAAACACCCAGCTGTTGGCCAGTCCCATCTCGCGCGCCATGGGCACGGCCAGCATCGCCGGCAGGTAAAAGCTCGAGCCCCAGGCCAGCAACTGAGCCATGCCCAGCACGATGACGGTGCGCGGTGTGGTCGACGCCATGGGCTGCTTGTTGCGAGGAGAGATCTGGGGGGGCTTGGAACTGCTTGTAGACCGAGCCGCCAGCGCGCTTTGCCTGTCATCAAACTGCCACGAAAACGACACGAGCTTTTCGTGTGCGTGCCCAACAATTGTGCCAGCGACCCAGCCACAGGAGTGCAGCACCATGACGTTGAGCTCTAAGCCTCTTGCCGGGCCCCCATCGGGCGCGGCGGCCCTGTCGGCCGCTGCCCTGGAGATCCTGCGCCGCACCGCCCAATACTGGGCCAGCACGCCGAGCAGCCTGGGAGGCCCGCCAGTGGGTTGGCAGGGCTTGCCCCGCACGGCCCCAAAAGTCGCCGACTCGTTTCAACCATAGAACACCGAGACACCATGAAAGAACTGCCCAGCCCGACCGAGCCGCTGTCCATCGTGCAATTGCCCAGGGGGGTACTTCATCGACGCTCTGACCCAACCGATAAGGGCCTTGTTGGGGGCGACA
>JAIXWZ010000058.1 GCA_027491035.1 Comamonadaceae bacterium
AACTGACCGTCCTCACCGGCGCCTCGCGGGGCATGGGCTTGGCCATGGCCGAGCAGCTTTGCACGCCGGGGCGCACCTTGCTGTGCATCGCGCGGGGCCAAAGCGATGAATTGACTGCGCTGGCGCAAAGCCATGGCACGGCGCTGACCCAGTGGCAGGCTGATCTGTCGCGGCCGCAGGCGGTGGCCGAGCGCCTGGCCACCTGGCTGCAAGCGCTGGACGGGTCGGCGTTTGACGCGGCCACGCTGATCAACAACGCCGGCGTCATCGGCCACCTCGGGCCGTTTGAGCAGGCCCCCGCCGGCGGCGTCGAGCAGTCGCTGGCCATCAACCTGACCGCGCCGATGCTGCTCACCCAGGTCTTCCTGCAGCTCACGCGCGCCTGGCCGGCAAGGCGCCGGGTGCTGCAAATTTCCTCCGGTCTGGGGCGCCGGGCCATGGCCGCCAGCGCGGTGTATTGCGCCACCAAAGCCGGCCTGGACCATTTCAGCCGCTGCGTGGCGCTCGACGAAGCCTTGCTGCCCAACCCGGCGCAGACCGCCTCCCTGGCCCCCGGCGTGATCGATACCGACATGCAGGCCGAGCTGCGCAATGGCCCGCCCGAGGGCTTTGCGGACCGGGGCAACTTCGTCGCCCTCAAAGAAAGCGGCTCGCTCGCCTCGCCCGCCGCCGCCGCCCGGCAGGTGCTGGCTTACCTGGCCCGAGACGACTTTGGCAGCAAGGTGGTGGCCGATGTGCGCGACTGAGAGGCCCGCACAGCCACTCATGCGGTCGCGCGCACGCTCGCTTACACAGCCCCACTCCTACCGCCTCGCACGATGCCGCCCTTGCCTGCCCTGACCCACCTGCTCTACCTGCACGGCTTTCGCTCCTCGCCGCAGTCGACCAAGGCGCGCAAGATGGCCGCCTGGGTGGCTGCCAACCGGCCCTCGCTCACCTGGTGCTGCCCGCAGCTGCCAGCGTCGCCGCACCAGGCGGCGCGGCTCATTGAGCAGGCCACCGATCACTGGCCGGCCGCCACCATGGCCGTGATGGGGTCGTCCCTGGGCGGCTTTTACGCAACCTGGCTGGCCCAGCGGCGCAGCGTGCGCGCGGTGCTGCTCAATCCGGCGGTCGATCCAGCGCGCGACCTGTCCAGGCACATTGGCGAGCAGACCTTTTGGCATAACAGCGAGGAGCGGTTTTGTTTTGAGCCGCAGTTTGTCGATGAACTGCGCGCCCTCGAGGCCGGCCCCCTGAGCCAGCCCGAGCGCCTGATGGCGGTGGTGGCCACGGGCGACGAGGTGCTCGACTGGCGCGAAATGCAGGCCCGCTACGCCGCCTGCCACCTGCGCATCGTCCAGGGCAGCAACCATGCGCTGAGCGACTTCGATCAGCACCTGCCCGCGATCTTGGCCCATCTGGGGCTGACCGATTGAGGCCCCGCTGGGCACAGCCCCAGACTCGGGCGCACCCAGCCGCCAGCGCTTGTGGCCCATGCCGGCGCCCTGTGCCACGGCCCCGCCACTACACTAGCGCCTCCCCCAAAAAGGTGCCCATTTGTACGTACTGTTTGAAGACGCCGGCAAGTTTCTGGCCGGTCGCATCCTGACGCAGGCCGACGCCTCGCTGCAGGTCGAGCTCGACTCGGGCAAGCGGGTCAAGGTCAAGGCCGCACATGCGCTGATCCCCTTTGACAAACCGGCGCCGGCCGAGTTGCTCAAGGCCGGCGCACTGCTGGCCGCTGAGATCGACCTGAACCTGGCCTGGGAGTTTGCCAGCGACGACGAATTTGGCTTTGCCGACCTGGCGCGCGAGTATTTCGACCCTGGGCAAGCGCCCTCGCCAGTGCAGCAAGCCGGCGCCCTGATGGCCCTGTACGAGGCGCCGCACTACTTTCGCCGCGCTGGCAAGGGACGTTTCAAGAAAGCGCCGGCCGAGATCTTGCAGCAAGCCCTGGCGGCCATCGAAAAACGCAAGCAAGTGGCGGCGCAGATTGACAGCTGGGCTGGCGAGCTGGCCGCCGGCGCCTGCCCGGCGCCGATTGCCGATCAGCTCTACCGCATCTTGTTCAAGCCCGACAAGAACAGCCCCGAGTACAAGGCCGTCGTGCTGGCGGCCCAGCAAACGCGCAAGAGCCCGCTCGATTTGCTGCAGCAAGCCGGCGCCATCGCCTCGGCCTACCAGTTCCACTGGCGGCGTTTTTTGTTCGAGAACTTCCCCAAGGGCGTCGACTTTCCCGCTGCGCAAGCACCGGCCGTGGGGCAGGACTTGCCGCTGGCCCAAGTTCAGGCGTTTTCGATCGACGACTCGAGCACCACCGAAATCGACGACGCCCTGTCGGTGCAAGGCCTGGGCTCGGGCACTGTCACGCTGGGCATTCATATCGCAGCGCCCGGGCTGGCCATCCGATCCGACAGCGCGGTGGACGTGATCGGGCGCGCGCGCTTGTCGACCGTGTACATGCCGGGCCACAAGCTCACCATGCTGCCCGATGCGGTGGTGCAGGCCTACACCTTGCAAGCCGGGCGGCCCTGCCCAGCGGTGTCGCTGTATGTGACGTTCGATGAGGGCACGCTCGAAGTGCGCAGCAGCCAAACCCGCCTGGAGCGAGTGCCCATTGCCGAGAACCTGCGCCACGATCAGCTCGATGCGGTGTTTGGCGAGGCGTTTTTTCAGGCCCCCGCGCAGCCCGACGATCCGGCCTGGGGCGCCGAGCTGCGCTGGCTGCACCGCCTGGCCCTGCAGCTCAAAGCCGGGCGCGAGCAGGTGCGCGGCAAGCCCGAAAACTTCAGCCGCCCCGACTACACCTTCCGACTCGACAACCCGGCCGGCAGCGAGCCTGAGGGCCAAGAGACGGTTTCCATCAGTGTGCGCGTCAGGGGCGCGCCGCTCGACCTGATCGTGGCCGAGGCCATGATCCTGGCCAACAAGACCTGGGGGCAGTGGCTGGCCGAGTTGGGCGTGCCCGGCATCTACCGCAGCCAGGCCAGCATGGCCCCGGGCGTGAAAGTGCGCATGTCCACCCGCGCACTGCCCCACGCCGGTCTGGGCGTGCCCGCCTACGCCTGGAGCACCTCACCGCTGCGCCGCTATGTGGACCTGGTCAACCAGTGGCAAATCATCGCCTGCGCCCAGCACGGCGCCACCGCCGCGCTGGCCGCACCGTTCAAGCCCAAGGACACGCAGCTGCTGGCCATCATCTCGGCCTTCGATGCCGCCTACACCGCCTACAACAGCTACCAGGCCAGCATCGAGCGCTACTGGACCTTGCGCCATCTGCAGCAAAACGGCACGACCGAGCTGCGCGCCACCGTCATCAAGGACGAGCTGGTGCGCGCTGACGATTTGCCGCTGGTGCTGCCGGCCGTCGGTGCGCAAGGCCTGGCGCGCGGCGCGTCGGTGCGCGTCAAGCTCGGTCAGATCGACGAGATCATGCTCCATGTCAGCGCCACCGTGATCGAACACCTGGACCCGGCAGCCGGCCAGGCCAGCGGCGAGCTCATCGACGAGGACGATTTCGAGGGCGGCGAGTCCGAACTGGCAGCCGGCCCAATCTCGATTGCAGTGGACGTGGCCGACGCGCAAAGCGAAGCGGGCCCCGATGCAGCCGCCCCTGCGCCCCAGTAAACCCCCCAAAGGCGTCGTGATGGATCAATACCGCGTTCTGGGCCACCCGATTGCGCACAGCAAATCGCCGCAGATCCACGCCCGTTTCGCTGAACTGACGGGACAAGCCCTGCAGTACGAGCGGCTGCTGGTGCCGCTGGACGACTTCGCCGCCACCCTCGAGCGCCTGCAGGCCCAAGGCATCAAGGGCTGCAACGTCACCGTGCCCTTCAAGCAGGAGGCCTTTGCGCGCGCCGACCAGGTCAGCGCCCGGGTGGAGTTGGCCCAGGCGGCCAACACCTTGAGCTTCGTGGACGGACAGGTTCTGGCCGACAACACCGACGGCCTGGGTCTGGTGCGCGACATCGAGGTCAACGCCGGCCGCAAGCTCCAGGGGCTGGACATCTTGCTGCTGGGCGCCGGCGGCGCCGCAGCCGGTGTGCTCGGGCCGCTGCTGCTCACTGGGCCTGCGCGCATTGCCGTGGCCAACCGCACGGCCGCCAAGGCCCAAGCCCTGGTCGAGCAGCACCGCCGCCACCCCAGCCTGCAGCAAGAGGCTCTGGGCCGCACCGAGCTGATGGCCCTGCCGCTCGATGCGCATCTGCCCGCCTTTGATGTGGTCATCAACGCCACCGCCGGCAGCCTTGAAGGCGCTGCGCCGCCGATCGATGCCCGGGCCCTCAAGCCCGGCGCGCTGGTCTACGACATGATGTATGGCCCGAAGGCCGAGCCGTTTTTACGCTGGGCCGGCGCACACGGCGCGCAAACACGCGACGGACTGGGCATGCTGGTCGAGCAGGCGGCCGAGTCGTTTTTCATCTGGCGCGGCATACGGCCGCCAGCCCACGAGGTGCTGGCGCAGCTTCGCGCCGCCCTTTGATCGGGCCATGAAAATCGCGCTGCGACTGCTGGGCCTGCTGCTGCTGGCGCTGCTGAGCCTGCAGTTGTACTTTGCAGCGCGCATCGCGATGATGCGCTGGGTTGATCCGGAGTCGACCAGCTTTCAACGCGGTGAAATACGGCGCATCGTGGCGGGCACCGGGGAGCTGGCCTGGCGCCAGCAGTGGGTGCCCTACGAGCGCATTGCCGACAGCCTCAAGCGCGCCGTCATCGCCTCCGAGGATGCGAGCTTTACCGAACACGATGGGGTGGATCTGGAGGCGCTGGAGAAAGCCTGGGAGAAAAACCAGCAGGCCGAACAAGAGGCTCGCCGGCGCGCAGAACGCGCCGCCCAGCAGGCGCGCAAGCGCGCCGAAGCCCAAAAGAGTCCGACCCCGCCGCCCGTGGCGGCCGCGCCGCAGGCCAAGATCGTCGGCGGCTCGACCATCACCCAGCAGCTGGCCAAGAACCTGTTTTTGTCGGGCGAGCGCACGCTGGTGCGCAAAGCCCAGGAGCTGGTGCTGACGGTGATGCTCGAGGCCCTGCTGAGCAAGCAGCGCATCCTGGAGATTTACCTCAACAGCGTCGAATGGGGCGAGGGCGTGTTCGGCGCTGAAGCAGCCGCCCAGCACTACTTCCGCAAGAGCGCCGCGCGGCTGAGCGCCTACGAGGCCGCCCGGCTGGCGGTAATGCTGCCGCGGCCCCGTTTTTTTGAAAAGCGCGCGCAGTCGGCCTATCTGGCCGCGCGGGCGCAGACCATCACCGTGCGCATGAACGCGGTGGTCTTGCCATGACACCAGCGCCCTGCACACGCATCTTGGGCATCGATCCGGGGCTGCAGGTGGCCGGCTTTGGCGTGATCGAGGCCAGCGGCCTGCAACTGCACTATGTGGCCAGCGGTACGATCCGCACGGCTGCGGCCAGCGGACTGCCGCAGCGGCTCAAGACGCTGTTCGAGGGCATCGAAGCCGTGCTCGAGCGCTACCGGCCCGATGCCAGCGCGGTGGAGATCGTTTTTGTCAACAACAACCCACAGGCCACGCTCATGCTTGGCCAGGCGCGCGGGGCCTGCGTCAGCGCGCTCGTCACGGGCGGGCAGCCGGTACACGAATACACCGCCTTGCAATTGAAGAAAGCGGTGGCCGGTCATGGGCGGGCCAGCAAGGCCGAGGTGCAGCACATGGTCCAGCGCCTGCTGCGCTTGCCCGGCCTGCCCGGGCCCGACGCGGCCGACGCCCTGGGCCTGGCCATCACCCACGCCCATGTGGGCTCGGCCATGGAGCGCCTGCGCCAGGCCGGCGGGCAGGCGGCGGCCCCCGGGGGGGCCGAGCCGCTGGCCGGGCGCTACCGCAGCGGGCGCACCCGCTAGCCAAGCCCGCCGGCGCATTCCAAAGGCCCGCTCTAGAGCACCCGCTCGGCAATGAGCACCGCAAAAAAGCCCAGTGCGGCAATCAGCGTCCACTTGAGGACGACCACGCCCCAGGCGCGGTAGTGCGGCCGCCCGGTGGCGATGTAGAACACAAAACAGGCGCCTGCGACCAGCAGCAGCAAGAAAATCAGCCAGCGAAACAGCAGCATGGCCGCCCTACCAGGCCGGGGCCAATTGCGCGAGCCCGCGCGGCGCCTGACGCTCGTCGTCAAACGTCACCACCTGCCAGGCATCGGGCTGCGCCAGCAGCTCGCGCAGCAGCCGGTTGTTGAGCGCATGGCCCGATCGGAAGGCGCTGTAGGCGCCAATGAGCGGCTGGCCCAGCAGATACAAATCGCCCATGGCATCGAGGATCTTGTGCTTGACGAATTCATCGTTGTAGCGCAGCCCGTCGGCGTTGAGCACCTTGTAGTCGTCCATGACGATGGCGTTGTCCAGGCCGCCGCCAAGGGCCAGGCCATTGGCGCGCATCATCTCGACGTCGCGGGTAAAGCCAAAGGTGCGCGCGCGAGCGATGTCGCGCACGTAGGAGCCGGTGGCCATATCGAACTCGACGCGCTGCCCGGTCGAATCGACCGCCGGATGGTCGAAGTCGATCTCAAAGCTCAGCTTGTAGCCCTCGTAGGGGCTCAAGGCGGCCCATTTGAGCTGCGCGCCCTCACCCTCGCTGACCTCGACCTTGCGCAACAGGCGCACAAAGCGCTTGGGCGCGTCCTGCAGCACGAGGCCGGCCGATTGCAAAAGAAAGACAAAGGACGAGGCCGAGCCATCGAGGATGGGCACCTCTTCGGCGGTGATGTCGATGTACAGGTTGTCCAGGCCCAGCCCGGCGCAGGCCGACATCAGGTGCTCGACGGTGAACACCTTGGCCTGCCCGACTGAAATGGTGGAGGCCATGCGGGTGTCGGTCACGGCGGTGGCCGAGACCTTGATGTCCACCGGCTCGGGCAGATCGACGCGCCGAAACACGATGCCGGTATCGGGCGCGGCCGGCCGCAGGGTCAACTCGACCCGCTGGCCGCTGTGCAGGCCCACACCCACGGCTTTGGTCAAACTGCGAAGGGTGCGTTGGGCCAACATGGTGCAAGTTTAAAGGAGCGGGGGCGACGTCACCGCTGCGGCGATGGGCGCCGCACGGCCCGCAGGGACAAGCGGCGGCGCCCAGACAGACGGTCGGGCGGTCGGGCGATCGGGCGGATCGATCACGACCGCCCGGTCTGCACCGCAGCGCATCGCGAGCGCTCGAGCCTCAGTCGGCCTGCCGGCGCAAGAACGCCGGAATCTCCAGGTCGTCCATGCCCCCAGCAGCCAGGGCATCGACCTTGGCAGCAGCCTGGTTGCGGTTGTTGCGCCAGACGCTGGGCACCGACAGGCTTTCGTAGCTGGCCTGACCCAGACCGGCGGGGCCTGCAGGGCCAACTTGCACCGGCATGTTGTCGGTGCCGGTGCGGGCAATGACCTGCAGCGGCGGGGCGGTGCGACGAGCGCCCTGGCGATTGAGGCCGGTGGCCACCACCGTCACGCGCAGGTCATCGCCCAGCGATTCGTCGTAGGCGGTGCCGTAGATCACATGGGCGTCGGGAGCGGCAAAGGCGCTGATGGTCTTCATCGCCAGCTTGGTCTCGTTGAGCTTGAGCGAGCCCTTGGCCGCGCTGATGAGCACCAGCACACCCTTGGCCCCGTTCATGTCCACCCCATCGAGCAGCGGGCAGGCAATGGCCTGCTCGGCCGCGATGCGGGCGCGGTCCGGGCCGCTGGCGCTGGCCGTGCCCATCATGGCCTTGCCTGGCTCGCCCATGACGGTGCGCACATCTTCAAAGTCGACGTTGACCAGGGCCTTGACGTTGATGATCTCGGCAATGCCGCCCACTGCGTTCTTGAGCACATCGTTGGCGTGGCCGAAGGCCTCGTCTTGCGAGATGTCCTCGCCCAGCACCTCGAGCAGCTTCTCATTGAGCACCACGATCAACGAGTCCACATTGGCTTCGAGTTCGGCCAGGCCGGCGTCGGCATTGGCCGTGCGGCGCGGACCCTCAAACTCGAAGGGCTTGGTGACCACCCCAACGGTCAGGATGCCCATCTCCTTGGCAATGCGGGCGATCACCGGGGCCGCGCCCGTGCCGGTGCCGCCGCCCATGCCAGCGGTAATAAAGAGCATGTGCGCCCCGTCGATGGCCGCGCGGATGTCGTCGGCCGCTATCTCGGCCGCCTCACGGCCCTTGTCAGGCCGGCTGCCTGCGCCCAGGCCGGTGCCGCCGAGCTGGATCACCTTGTCGGTGGGGATCCGGTTGAGGGCCTGCGCGTCGGTGTTGGCGCAAATGAACTCCACGCCCTGCACATGGCTGGCGATCATGTGCTCGACCGCGTTGCCGCCACCGCCGCCCACGCCGATCACCTTGATCTGCGTGCCCTGATTGAATTCCTCGATTTCCATCATTTCGATGCTCATGGGAGCCTCCTTTTTTCCTGCAGTTGCCTTGAATCTAAACCGTTTTTTGAAGATGGGTCGTGTCGTCATCATGAGGGCGGGTCGGCACCTCCTGCATGGGTCAATCCATGGAAGCGGGTCAAGCGTGCGGCGTGTGTATTCATCAAAAGTTCCCCACCAGCCATTCTTTGATGCGGCCGAAAGCGTTGTGCACGCTGCCCGCTTTTTGCGAAACCTTCAGGCCGCGCATGCGCGCCAGCCGAGCCTCTTCCATCAAGCCCATCACGGTGGCCGCGCGCGGCTGGGCCACCATGTCCGACAGGCCACTGGAGTAGCGCGGAATGCCCCTGCGCACCGGCTTGAGGAAGATGTCCTCGCCGAGCTCGACCATGCCGGCCATCACCGCGCTGCCGCCAGTGATGACCACGCCAGACGACAGCATCTCCTCGTAGCCCGAATCGCGGATGACCTGTTGCACCAAGGTGTAGATCTCTTCGACGCGCGGCTCAATCACGCCAGCGAGCGCCTGGCGCGAGAGCATGCGCGGTCCACGATCGCCCAGGCTGGGCACCTCGACCTGTGTCTCCGGATCGGTCAGCAGTTGCTTGGCGCAGCCGCTTTCGACCTTGATGTCCTCGGCGTCCTTGGTCGGTGTGCGCAGCGCCATCGCAATGTCGCTGGTGATCAGGTCGCCGGCAATGGGCACCACCGCGGTGTGCCGAATCGCGCCGCCGGTAAAGATGGCCACGTCGGTGGTGCCGGCGCCAATATCGACCAGCGCGACACCCAACTCTTGCTCGTCTTGGCTGAGCACAGCCAGGCTCGAGGCCAGCGGATTGAGCATGAGCTGATCGACCTCCAGGCCGCAGCGGCGCACGCATTTGACGATGTTCTCGGCCGCACTTTGCGCGCCGGTGACGATATGCACCTTGGCCTCGAGCCGTATGCCACTCATGCCGATGGGCTCGCGCACATCCTGGCCATCGATCACGAACTCCTGGGGCTCGACCAGCAGCAAGCGCTGGTCGGTCGAGATGTTGATGGCCTTGGCCGTCTCGATCACGCGGGCCACATCGTGCTGCGACACCTCCTTGTCCTTGACGGCCACCATGCCGCTGGAATTCATGCCGCGGATGTGACTGCCAGTGATGCCGGTGTAGACGCGCGAGATCTTGCAGTCGGCCATCAGCTCGGCCTCTTTGAGCGCCTGCTGGATGCTCTGCACGGTGGCGTCGATGTTGACCACGACCCCGCGCTTGAGGCCGTTGCTGGCGGCCACGCCCAGTCCGGCCAGCTTGAGTTCGCCGCCAGGCAGCACCTCACCGACCACCACCATGACCTTGCTGGTTCCGATATCGAGCCCGACGACGAGATCTTTGTATTCCTTGGCCATAAGTTCACCTTGTTGTCTTGCTTGCCCTGTCGCCATCGACCGTCGTCACGCCGCGCAAACGCAGGGCGTAGCCGTTGGGATAGCGCAAATCGGCCGATTCGATGTTGCGCCCGAAGCGCGATGAGGTCTGCGACACCGTTGCCACGAAGCGCCGCACGCGCGGCACGATGTCTTGCACGCTGCCCGGGCCGATCTCGATCATGGCGCCGCCCTCGAGCCGGGCGCGCCAGCCGCCGCGGCCCGTCAGTTCGAGCAAAGACAGCTCAGCATCGAGTCCTGCGAACAGCGGCCCGAGTTCGCGATAGGCCTGCAAAACCAGCGCCGATTGCACCCGGGGCCCGGCCAGCCTGGGCAGGCTCTCGGGCTCCACATCGCCCTGGTTGACCTCAAACACCTCACCGAGGTGATTGATCAGCCGCACGTCATCGTCGAGCCCCCACAGGGCCACGGCCTGGTGCTCCTGCAACTGCACCCTCAGGCGGTTGGGAAATTCGCGCCGCACCACCGCCTGCCGGACCCAGGGAACCGCCTCAAACGCCGATTTGGCCTGCTCCAAATTGACCGTAAAGAAGTTGCCCGCCAGCTTGGGCGCCACGTTGGCGCGCAGAGTCACCGCATTGTTGTGAACCAGCTCGTTGTCGATCTGAATCTTTTGCAGGGTGAAGGCGGGCTGACGCGCCAGATGGTGCAGCGCAAGGCCCAGCGCCATGGCTGCAAACGCCAGCAGCAAAGCCGCGGTCAGGGCATTCATCAGGCGCACGTCAAGGGGGCTCATGGGCGCCGGCCTCCCGCATCCAGGCTCGCCGATGCGAGCACGCTCAAGCAAAGCGCTTCGTAGGACAGACCCGCTGCGCGCGCCGACATGGGCACCAGCGAGTGGCTGGTCATGCCCGGCGAGGTGTTCATCTCCAGCAGATAGGGCAGGCCGGTGGCCGCATCGATCATCACATCGGCACGCGCCCAGCCCCTGCAGCCCAGGCTGCGGTAGGCGGCCAGCACCATCTGAGAAATCGTCTGCTGCGCCTGCTCAGGCAAGCCGCAGGGCACCAGGTACTGCACCACATCAGTAAAGTACTTGTTTTGGTAGTCGTATTGGCCCTCGGGCGCCACGATGCGGATCAGCGGCAAGGCCCTGGCCTGCTCGCCACTGCCGAGCACCGGACAGGTCAGCTCCGGGCCGTCGATGAACTGCTCGCACAAAATGTCTGCGTCGAGCTGGGCGGCCTGCTCCAGGGCTGCGGGCAACTGGTCGCGGTGCGTGACCTTGCTCAGGCCGATGGAGGAGCCCTCGCGTGCGGGCTTGACGATCAGGGGCAAGCCCAGTGTGACCAGCACCTGCTCGATATCGGCCGGCGTGTACTGCCCCTGGCGCAGCACCCTGTAGAGCGGCGTGCGCAGGCCCTCGCTGAGCCACAGCCGCTTGGTCATGGCTTTATCAATGGCCAGGCTCGAGGCCATCACCCCCGAGCCGGTGTAGGGCAGGCCCAGGAGCTCCAGCGCGCCCTGGACCGTGCCGTCTTCCCCAAAGCGGCCATGCAGGGCGATGAAGCAGCGTGCAAAGCCCTCGGTGCGCAAGTCGCACAAGGACCGCTGGGCCGGGTCAAAAGCATGGGCATTGACGCCACAGCCGCGCAAGGCCTCAAGCACCCCCTGGCCCGACATGAGGGAAATCTCGCGCTCGGCCGACTGCCCGCCCATCAACACAGCGACCTTGCCCAGGCTGCGCACATCGATGCTCATGACGCGGCTCATGACGCGACCCCTGCCTGCTCTATCACCTTGCCAGGCACCTGACCGATCGAGCCCGCGCCCATGCACAGCACCACATCGCCATCGCGCGCGTTTTGCAAGATGGCCTGCGCCATCTCCTCAATGGCCTCCACGAAGATCGGCTCGACCTTGCCGGCCACGCGCAAGGCGCGCATCAGCGCGCGCCCGTCGGCCGCCACAATGGGCGCCTCGCCGGCCGCATACACCTCGGCCAGCAGCACGGTATCGGCCTGCCCGATCACCTTGACAAAGTCCTCGAAGCAGTCGCGGGTGCGGCTGTAGCGATGGGGCTGAAAGGCCAGCACCAGGCGCCGCCCCGGAAAGGCGCCACGGGCCGCAGCCAAGGTGGCGGCCATCTCGACCGGATGGTGGCCGTAGTCGTCAATCACGGTGCACTGCCCGCCGCCGGCCAGCGCCGCTTGGCCGTAACGCTGAAAACGCCGCCCCACGCCCCGAAACTCGGCCAGCGCCTTTTGCACCGCGGCATCGGGCACATCGAGCTCCACCGCAATCGCGATGGCGGCCAACGCATTGAGCACATTGTGCTGACCCGGCAGGTTGAGCACCACCGGCATGTCGGGCAAGGTCACGCCGTTGCGCCGCTGCACGGTAAAGTGCATCTGCCCCTGCGCATGCCGCACATCCAGGGCCCGCACCTGCGCCTGCTCGCTCAGGCCGTAGGTGGTGACTGGGCAAGAGACCTGGCTGGCAATCTCGCGCACCGCCGCATCGTCGGCGCACAAGACGGCAGTGCCGTAAAACGGCATGCGGTGCAGAAAGTCCACGAAGGCCGACTTCAGGCGCCCGAAGTCATGGCCATAGGTCTCCATGTGGTCGGCGTCGATGTTGGTGACCACGGCCATCACCGGCAGCAAGTTGAGAAACGAGGCGTCCGACTCGTCGGCTTCGACCACGATGTAGTCGCCCGCACCGAGCTTGGCGTTGGCCCCGGCACTGTTGAGGCGCCCGCCGATGACAAAGGTCGGATCGAGCCCGCCCTCGGCCAGCACGCTGGCCACCAGCGAGGTGGTGGTGGTTTTGCCGTGGGTGCCGGCAATCGCAATGCCGCGCTTGAGCCGCATCAGCTCGGCCAGCATCGAGGCGCGCGGCACCACCGGAATGTGCCGCGCCCGCGCGGCAATCACCTCGGGGTTGTCGGGCTTGACGGCCGTCGAGGTCACCACCGCGTCGACCGAATCGAGATTGGCTGCATCGTGACCGACAAAGGTGCGAATGCCCAGCCCAGCGAGGCGGCGCAAGGTGGCGCTGTCGGCCAGGTCGGAGCCCGAGACGACATAGCCCAGGTTGTGCAGCACCTCGGCGATACCGGACATGCCCGAACCACCGAGCCCGATGAAATGAATGCGCTTGACCGCGTGCTTCATGCGACCAGCTCCTCACAAGCGCGCACCAAGACCTCGGTCGCCTCGGTTTTTTCCAGCGCTTTGGCCGCTTGGGCCCGCTGCAGCAATTGCGTGCGATCGAGCTTGGCCAGCAGCTCGGCCAGCGCCGCTGCGCTCAGGGTGGCCTGCGGCATGAGCCAGCCGCCGCCGGCCTCGACCAGATGCATCGCGTTGCGGCTCTGGTGATCGTCGACCGCATGGGGAAAGGGCACGAAGACGGCGGCCGCACCGATGGCGGCGATCTCGGTCACGGTGGAGGCACCGGCACGGCAAATGACCAAATCGGCCTGTGCCAGCGCCGAGGCGGTGTCCTCGATGAAGGCCGTCAGCTCGGCCTGCACCCCCGCCTCCTGGTAGCGCGCCTGCAAGGCCTCCAGATGGCCGGCGCCGCTTTGGTGCAGCACCTGGGGTCGCTGCGCCGGAGCCAGCAGGGCCAGGGCCTGCGGCACGGCCTCGTTAAGGGCTTTGGCGCCCAGGCTGCCACCAAGCACCAGCAGACGCAGCGGCCCGCTGCGGCCAGCAAACCGCTGGGTCGGCGCCGGCTGCGACAAGAAGGCTGCGCGCAGCGGGTTGCCGACCCACTGGGCTTTCTTGAGCACACCCGGGAAGGCCGTGTAGACCCGATCGGCCACCTCGGCCAGCACGCGGTTGGCCAAACCGGCCACCGAGTTTTGCTCGTGCAGCACCAGGGGCTTGCCCAGCAGCACGCTCATCATGCCGCCGGGAAAGGTGATGTAGCCGCCCAGCCCGATGACCACATCCGGACGGATGCGGCGCAGCAACGCGATGCTTTGGCCAAAGCCCAGCAGCAGGCGCAGCGGCAGCAAGGCGGCCGTGAGCAGCCCCTTGCCGCGCAAGCCGCCGAAATCGATCGCATCGAAAGGCAGGCCGCGCGCCGGCACCAGCTGGCTCTCCATGCTGGGCTTTTGCGCCGTGCCCTTGCCGCCAAACCAGTGCACGCGCCAGCCGCGCTCGCGCAAGGCTTCGGCCAGGGCCAGGCCCGGAAAGATATGCCCGCCGGTACCACCGGCCATGACCATGGCGCAGGGCACGCGCCCACCCTGCCCCGCGCTCACAGCCGTCCCCCACGCATCATGATGCGGTTTTCATGGTCCACCCGCAGCACCACCGCCAGCGCCAGCACGTTCATCAAGATGGCCGAGCCACCGTAGCTCATGAAGGGCAGGGTCAGGCCCTTGGTCGGCAAGGCGCCCAAATTCACGCCCATGTTGATCAGGGACTGAAATCCGATCCAGATGCCCACGCCCTGGGCCACCAGTCCGGCAAACATGCGGTCCATGGCGATGGCCTGGCGGCCGATGTGCATGATGCGGCGGATCAGCCAAAGAAACAGCGCCATGATCACCAGCACGCCGACCAGGCCAAACTCCTCGCCGATGACGGCGAGCAAGAAGTCGGTGTGCGCCTCGGGCAGCCAGTGCAGCTTCTCGATGCTGCCGCCCAGCCCCACGCCGGTGAGCTCGCCGCGGCCGAAGGCAATGAGCGAGTGCGACAACTGGTAACCCTTGCCGATGGCGTGCTGGGCCGACCAGGGGTCGAGGTAAGCAAAGATGCGTTCGCGACGCCAATCGCTGGCCCAGATCATGACGACGAAGGCCAGGATCACGATCGCGACAATGACAAAGAACATGCGCGCATTGACGCCGCCCAGAAACAAGATGCCCATGGCGATGACGGCGATCACCAAAAAGGCGCCCATGTCCGGCTCAGCCAGCAGCAGCATGCCCACCACGGCCAGCGCTGCGCCCATGGGCAGCACGGCGCGGAAAAAGCGCTCCTTGACCTCCATCTTGCGCACCATGTAGTCGGCCGCGTAAATCAGCACCGCAAACTTGGCCAGCTCTGAGGGCTGAAAGTTGAACACGCCCAGCGAAATCCAGCGGCGCGCACCGTTGACGCCGCGGCCGATGAAGGGAATGAGCACGATCACCAGCAAGGCCAAGGCTGCAATGAAGAGCCAGGGCGCGAGCTTCTCCCAGGTCGACATCGGAATTTGAAAGGCCAGCACCGCCACCACCAGGGCCACGGCCAGGGAGAACATGTGGCGCAGCAGGAAGTGGGTGTGCTCGTAGCGCGCGAACTTGGGGTTGTCGGGCATGGCCACCGAGGCCGAATAAACCATCACCAAACCCCACAGCAGCAAGGTCATGGCCACGAAGACCAGGGCCTGGTCAAAGCCGAGCAAGCGCACGGGCATCGACGGCCCGAGCACCCGCCCAGGCATGCCAGTGCGCACCGGCAAGGCGGCCGCCGGTGCGGCTGACAGCCCTGCAAAGAACTGCTTGAGACGGTCGAGCCCGAACGCGCTCACAGCATCACCCCCTGCTCCTGCGCCAACGCCACCACCGCCTGCCGAAACACCTCGGCGCGGTGGCCATAGTCGCGAAACATGTCAAAGCTGGCGCAGGCCGGCGACAGCAGCACCGCATCGCCGGGCTGGGCCAGGCCCAAGGCCATTTGCACCGCCTGGGGCAGATCGCTCGCATCGTGCAGATCGACGCCGGTGGTTTGCAAAGCCTGGCGCAGCAGCGGCGCGTCGCGGCCGATCAGCAGCACCGCACGCGCATGCTCGCCCACCGGCGCGGCCAGCGGCGCGAAGTCCTGGCCCTTGCCCTGTCCGCCCAGAATGACCAGCACCCGGCGCTCGGCGCCCAGACCCTTGAGGGCCGCGACGGTGGCGCCGACATTGGTGCCCTTGCTGTCGTCAAAGAACTCGACGCCTGCGATCACGCCGATCGGCTCGACCCGGTGCGGCTCGCCGCGGTACTGGCGCAGCCCATGGAGCATCGGGGCGAGCGGGCAGCCGGCGGCTGTGGCCAAGGCCAAAGCGGCCAAGGCATTGCAGGCGTTGTGGCGGCCGCGGATCTGCAGGGCCTCGGCGGGCATCAGGCGCTGGATGTGCACGGGCTCGTCCTGCTCGCCCTTGCGCCGCTTGAGGGTCTCGTCGGCCTCGGCGGCGCGCACCAGCCAGGTCATGCCCGCCACCATTTCCAGGCCCCAGTCGCCGGCACGCTCGGGCAGGCGGGCACCAAAGGTCTGATGGGCCCGCACCGGCGCCGCCCGCCCCTTGACGGTCACGGCAGCGGGCAGCTGGGCCATGACCAGCGGATCGTCGCGGTTGAGCAGCATCAGGGCCTGCTGGCCATAAATGCGGCCCTTGGCCTGGGCGTAGGCCTGCATCGAGCCGTGCCAGTCCAGATGGTCCTGCGTCAGGTTGAGCACAGTCGCTGCGGTGGGCTCGAAGCCCTCGATGCCCTCGAGCTGAAAGCTCGACAGCTCCAGCACCCAGACCTCGGGCAGGCTGTGGCTGTCGAGCGCCTGACCCAAGGTGTCGAGCAGCGTCGGGCCAATGTTGCCGGCCACCGCCACGGTCTTGCCTGCACGCTCGACGAGTTGCCCGGTCAAGGCCGTGACCGTGGTCTTGCCATTGGTGCCGGTGACCGCCAGCACCACGGGTCTGTACGGCATCGGCTCGGGCGTCGGGGCATCGGCAGCGGTATCCGTATTGCCCTCGCTATGGGCTTGAGTCTGCGGCTGGGCCAGATCGGCCAGCGCGCGGGCAAACAGGCTCAGCTCATTGCCCACATGCAGGCCCATGGCGCGCGCCGCATCCACGACGGCGGCCGTTTCAGCGGGCGAAAGCCCCGGGCTTTTGAACACCGCCTGCTGGCCCGACGCCAGCTCGGCGCTCAAGGGGCCGGACACAAACTTCGCTTGCGGGCAGTGCTCGCGCAAGCGCTCGAGTTGCGGCGGCGCCTGGCGCGTGTCGGCCACGGTCACCTCGGCACCCCAGCGCAGGCACCAGCGTGCCACAGCCAGACCCGACAGGCCCAGCCCTAGCACCAGCACGCGCTTGCCTTGCAGTGTGTTCATCGCAGCTTCAACGTCGACAGGCCCACCAGACACAGCAGCATGGTGATGATCCAAAACCGCACCACCACCTGCGTTTCCTTCCAACCGCTCTTTTCAAAGTGATGGTGCAGCGGCGCCATCTTGAGGATGCGCCGGCCTTGGCCATACTTTTTCTTGGTGTACTTGAAATAGGTCACCTGGGCCATGACCGACAAAGCCTCGACCACAAAAATGCCGCCCATGATGGCCAGCACGATTTCCTGGCGCACGATGATGGCGATGGTGCCCAGTGCAGCGCCCAGAGCCAGGGCGCCGACATCGCCCATGAACACCTGCGCTGGGTGGGTGTTGAACCACAGAAAGGCCAGGCCGGCGCCGGCCATGGCGGCGCAAAAGATCAGCAGCTCGCCCGAGCCCGGGATGTAGGGCATGAAGAGGTAGCGCGAATAAATGGAGCTGCCCGTCACATAGGCAAACACGCCGAGCGCCGAGCCCACCATCACCACCGGCATGATGGCCAGGCCGTCCAGGCCGTCGGTGAGGTTGACCGCATTGCTCGAGCCGACGATGACCAGATAGGTCAGGATGACAAAGCCGAACACGCCCAGCGGATAGCTCACTTCCTTGAAGAAGGGCAACATCAGACCGGCCTTGGGCGGCAGGTCGACATCGAAACCCGAGCGCACCCAGTTCAAGAACAACTCGAGCACCCGGGCGTTGGAGCTCTCAGAAATGCTAAAGACCAGGTACACCGCTGCCACCAGCCCGATCAGCGACTGCCAGAGGTATTTTTCGCCCGAACGCATGCCCTCCGGGTCCTTGCGCACCACCTTGCGCCAGTCGTCGGCCCAGCCGATCGCGCCAAACCCCAGGGTCACGATCAGCACGATCCAGACAAAGCGGTTGGACAGGTCAAACCAGAGCAAGGTGGCCACGGCAATGGACAGCAAGATCAGCACCCCACCCATGGTGGGCGTGCCGCTCTTGGCCAAATGGGTCTGCATCGCATACTCGCGCACCGGCTGACCGATCTTGAGGGCCGTCAGGCGGCGAATCACCCAAGGCCCGGCGATCAGGCCAATAAGGAGCGCCGTCATGGCAGCCATCACCGCACGGAAGGTCAGGTACTGAAACACCCTGAAAAAACTCAGCTCGGGCGACAAGCCCTGCAGCCACTGGGCCAGCCACATCAGCATGCGTGCTCCTTGGCCGGCTGCTGGCAGATCGCCTGGACCGCCTGCACCACCCGCTCCATGCGCATGAAGCGCGAGCCCTTGACCAGCACGCTGGCCGCTGCGGTCAGGGCCTGCGGCAGCTGCGCCAACAGATCTTCGACCGTCTCGAAATGGCGCGCACCGGGGCAGGCCCGCGCCGCATGGCGCATCAGCTCGCCGCAGCACCACAGCTGCTCGATGCCCCGCTGGGCCACCTGCTCGCCCACCTCGGCGTGCAGGGCCGCACCCTGATCGCCCACCTCGCCCATGTCACCGAGCACCAGCCAGCGCGGCGCGGGCAGGCCTTGGAGCACCTCGATGGCTGCGCGCACCGAATCCGGATTGGCGTTGTAGCTGTCGTCCACCAGGCTCAGGGGCGCGCCGTCTGGCTTGACAAGACTCAGGCTGCGCGAGCGGCCCGCCACCGGCTCGAAGGCCGACAGACCTTGCGCAATGGCGTCCAGCGGCACACCCGCTGCCAAAGCGCAAGCGGCAGCGGCCAGGGCATTCTTGACGTTGTGCAGGCCGGCTACCTGAAGCGTGAAATCGAGCGGCCCAAGCGGCGTGTGGGCACTGACCTGCCAGCGCCCCAACTGGGCACGCGCCTGCGCGGTCAGGTCGGCCGGGCCCTGCAGCGCAAACGTGAGCACCCGGCGCGCACCGGCCATGTCGCGCCACAGCGCGGTGTAGGCCTCGTCAGCCGGAAACACCGCCGTCCCGTCGGGGGGCAAGGCATCGATGACCGAGCCGTTTTCGCGGGCCACCGCTTCGACCGTGGCCATGAATTCCAGATGCTCGCGCTGCGCGTTGTTGACCAGGGCCACCGTCGGCTGGGCGATCTGCGCCAGCTGCGCGATCTCGCCAGGGTGGTTCATGCCCAACTCGAGCACGGCGATCCGGTGCTCGGGCCGCAGGCGCAACAGCGTCAGGGGCACGCCGATGTCGTTGTTGAAGTTGCCTTGCGTGGCCAGCGAGGCGGCGCCTGCATGGGCGCGCAAGATGGACGCCACCATCTGCGTGACCGTGGTCTTGCCATTGCTTCCGGTGACCGCAATAAGCGGGCCATGCAACTGGGCACGCCAGCCGGCCGCCAGCGCGCCCAGCGCGGCGCGGCTGTCGGCCACCTGCAACCCCGGCAGGCCTGCCGCCTGCAAGCCCTGCTCGGCCAGCGCAGCCACTGCCCCGGCCGCGCGGGCCTGCGGCAGAAAATCGTGCGCATCAAAGCGCTCGCCGCGCAGCGCGACAAACAAATCGCCGGGCTGCAAGCTGCGGCTGTCGGTGTGCACCCGCGCAAGGCGCAACTGGCCCTCGCCAAGCAGCAGCGAGCCGGGCAACAGGGCGTGGGCCTGGGCCAGCGACATCATGGCGTGCCCGCCTCGGCGCTGCGCCGCGCCTTGAGCGCCTGCTGCACCTGCTGGCGATCCGAAAAAGGCAAGCGCTGGCCACTGAGCTCCTGGTAGTCCTCGTGGCCCTTGCCGGCCACCAGCACCACGTCGGCATCGCCCGCCTGCTGCAAAACTCGTTCGATCGCCCGTGCGCGATCGGTCTCAATCAGGGCATGGGCGTGCGCCGTCAAACCGGTGAGCATCTCTTGGACGATGTCTTGGGCCGACTCAGTGCGCGGGTTGTCGCTGGTGAGCACCAGACGATCGGCGCGGCGCTGGGCCGCCGCCGCCATCAGGGGCCGCTTGAGCCGGTCGCGATCGCCGCCACAGCCAAACACCACCCACAACTGCCCGCCGCGCGCAGCGGCAACCGGGCGCAAGGCCAGCAAGGCCTGCTCCAGCGCATCGGGCGTGTGGGCGTAGTCGACCACCGCCAAAGGCTGGCCCGAGCCACCAAACGACTCCATCCGGCCGGGCACGGGCGCAATGGCGGCGCAGGCCGCAAGCGCCTCGTCCAGGCTCAAGCCCAGACTGCGCAGCGCGCCCACCACACCGAGCACATTGCCAACGTTGTAGCCGCCACTGGCCGGGATGCGCAGGCTCGCGCTGCGCTGGCCCTCGTGCAAGTCGAAGACCATGGCGCTGCCCTCGGCGCGAATCTGAGTGGCGCGCAAGCTCGCATCGCCGCGGCACGACAGCGTCCACAACTGCAAGCCGGTGCGCTGGGCCAGCTGGCGGGCCAGCTCAGCCCCGCGGGGATCGTCCACGTTGATCACGGCCGCGCGCAGGCCGGGCCAGTCAAACAGCTGCGCTTTGGCCTGCCAGTAAGCGTCCATGCTGCCGTGGTAGTCGAGGTGGTCCTGCGTGAAGTTGGTGAAGATCGCGGTGTGTATGGCCAGGCCCGCCAGCCGCGCCTCGGCCAGGCCGATGGAGGAGGCCTCCATCGCGCAAGCGGTGCAGCCCTCATCGGCCAGGCGCCGAAGCTCGCCTTGCAGCAAGACCGGGTCGGGCGTGGTCAGACCGTTTGAGGCGATGCGCCCGGGCTCGCCGATGCCCAAGGTGCCAACCACCGCGCAGCGACGGCCCGCAGCCGACAGCGCCTGCGCCAACCACCAGGCAGTGGTCGTCTTGCCGTTGGTGCCCGTGACCGCCAGCACCGGCATGGCCGCGCTGGGCTGGCCATAAAACGTCGCTGCGATCGGGCCGGCGTGGGCTTTGAGTCCGCTGTAGCGGGCCAGACGCACGTCCTCGAGATCGAGGCCCAGGGCGGCGCTACCCTGCTGCTCGATCAGGCAGGCACTGGCACCGGCGGCCAGCAGCTGCGGCACGAAGCGCCGGGCATCGGTGGCAGCGCCTGGCCAGGCCAGGAAGGCGTCGCCGCTGCGCACACGCCGGCTGTCAGCGTGCAGCGCGCCGGCGCCGCGCAGGCGCAGCCAGTCGACGGCCTGCTGCGGGGTGTGCAGCACGCTGTTCAAAACGACTCTCCTGCGGCCTTGGCGATGATCTGGGGCTTGACGGCCACATCAGGCGGCAGCCCCATCATGCGCAGCGTCTGCTGCACCGTCTGGGCAAACACCGGCGCGGCCACATCGCCGCCGTAGTAGCGGCCATTGCCCGGCTCGTCGATCATGACGGCGACCACGATGCGCGGCTTTTCCACGGGCGCCAGGCCCACAAAGAAGCCGCGGTACTTGTTGGTGGCGTAGCCCTTGCCTTCTTGCTTGTGCGTGGTGCCCGTCTTGCCCCCGACCGAGTAGCCGATGGTCTGCGCCTTTTGCGCCGTGCCGCCCGGCTGGGTCACCGAGTGGAGCATCTGGCGCATGGCCAAGGCATTTTTCTCGCTGAACACCCGCACCCCCGCCGCCGGCTCGCTCACCTTGAGCAAGCTGGCCGGCGCCAGGTCGCCATCGCGCGCGAACACGGTGTAGGCATGGGCCAGCTGAAACAAGGACACCGACAAGCCGTAGCCGTAGCTCATCGTGGCCTGCTCGATCGGGCGCCAGGTCTTGTAGGGGCGCAGCCGACCACTGACCGCACCCGGAAAGGGCAGCTGCGGTTTTTGCCCAAAGCCCGCGCGGGCGTAGTACTCCCACATGTCGCGCGCCGGCAGTTGCATGGCCATCTTGACCGTGCCCACATTGCTCGACTTTTGAATCACCTGCGAGACGCTGAGCAGGCCCTGGGGGTGGGCATCGCTGATGGTCGATCCGGCCAGCATCATCCGGCCAGGGGCCGTCTGGATCATGGTTTCGGGCTGTACCAGGCCCTGCTCAAGCGCTGCCGCCACGGCAAAGGCCTTCATGGTCGAGCCCGGCTCGAAGGTGTCGGTCAGCGCCCGGTTGCGCAGCTGCGCGCCGCTCAAGTGGACCCGCTTGTCGGGGGTGTAGCTGGGGTAGTTGGCCAGCGCGAGCACCTCGCCGCTTTGCGCATCGAGCACCACCACACTGCCGGCCTTGGCCTTGTGCTCGAGCACCGCATCGCGCAGCTTCTGGTAAGCAAAAAACTGCACCTTCGAGTCGATGGACAGCTGCAGATCGCGGCCGTCGACCGGCGGCACCTGCTCGCCCACATCTTCGACCACCCGCCCTAAGCGGTCCTTGATCACGCGCCGCGAGCCGGCCTGGCCGGCCAGCTGCTTGTCAAAGGCCAGCTCCACGCCTTCCTGGCCGATATTTTCGACATTGGCAAAGCCCACCACATGGGCGGCCGCCTCGCCATCGGGGTACTGGCGCTTGTAGCCGGCACGCTGGTAGATGCCCTTGATGCCCAGCGCCGCGATCTGCTTGGCCACCGGCTCGTCGACCTGGCGCTTGAGCCAGACGAAGGTCTTGTCCTCGTCCGACAGGCGATGCTTGAGATCGGCCAGCGGCACCTCGAGCAGGCGCGCCAGCTCGGCCAGCTGCGCCGGGCTGGCCTGCACATCTTCGGGGATGGCCCAAAAGCTGGGCGCCGGCACGTTGTATGCCAGCACCAAGCCGTTGCGGTCCATGATGCGACCCCGGCTGGCCGGCAGCTCAAGCGTGCGGGCAAAGCGCACCTGGCCCTGCTTTTGATAAAAATCGTTGCCTACCACCTGGATGTAGGCGGCCCGACCCGCCAGCACCGCAAAGCCCAGCGCCATGCCGGCGACGATGAACTTGCTGCGCCAGACCGGCGTAGGAGCGGCCAGCAGGGGGCTGGCGCTGTAGCGCACGCTCTTGCTCATGGCTTGCCCCCCAGTGTGGATTCGGGCAGCGTCACGTACTGGGTGATCGCCGGCGTGACGGTGCGCATCTGCAGCTTTTCCTTGGACAGCCGCTCGACGCGCAAAGGCGTGGCTTGGCCGCGGGTCTGGGCCTGCAGACTCTCGTGAGCCGCCTCAAGCTTGTAGGTCTGGGCGGCCGCCTTCTCGAGCTCGACATACAGGCGGCGCGACTCGTACTGCACATGCACCAGGTACAGGGCCGTGGCCAGCACCGCCAGGGTCAGCGCCAGGTTCAGCCGCATCAGAGCGTCTCCGTGCGTTCGGCCACACGCATGACGGCGCTGCGGGCGCGTGCATTGGCGGCAATTTCGGCCTGCGACGGCTTGATGCGCTCGATCAGGCGCAGGCGCATGGCCTGGGGCGCGGCCATCGGCGCGCGGCGGTCGAACACCTGGCGCGCATGGGCGGCCATGAACTGCTTGACGATGCGATCTTCAAGAGAGTGAAAGCTGATCACGACCAGTCGACCTTGTGGTTTCAACACCTGCAGTGATGCCTCTAGGGCCTGCTGCAACTCTTGCAGCTCGGCATTAATGAAAATCCGAAAAGCCTGAAACGTGCGCGTGGCCGGGTCTTTGCCAGGCTCACGGGTCCTGACCGCGCCAGCCACGACCTGGGCCAATTCGCCGGTGCGCTCCAATGGCCCGTGCTGCTGCCGCCAGCGATCAATCGCCTTTGCAACCGCCCCAGCAAACCGTTCTTCGCCGTAATCACGAATCACCTCGGTCATCTGCGCCACGCTGGCCTGGGCCAGCCACTGCGCCACGCTCTGACCGCGCGTAGGGTCCATGCGCATGTCCAAGGGGCCGTCGTGGCGAAAGGAAAAGCCGCGGCTGGCGTCGTCGATCTGGGGCGAACTCACGCCCAGGTCCATCAGCAGTCCATCGGCACTGGCCGCTGGCAGTTGCGCCAATTGCGCAAAACCTTCGTGACGCATGGAAAATCGCGCATCCTGCGCAGCCAGTTGGGCGCCTACCGCAACGGCCTGCGGATCCTTGTCGAAGGCCAGCAAGCGGCCCTGCGGCGAGAGCGCCGAGACGATGCGCCGCGCATGCCCGCCACGGCCGAAGGTGGCATCGATGTAGCACCCGTGCGGCTGCACAGCGAGGGCCTCGACGGCCTCGTTGAGCAAGACGGTTTGATGTTCCCATGGGCCTTGCACCGTCGTGTCTTCAAAAAGAAAAGTCCTTGAACACATCGGGCATCTGGGCCTTCATCTGCTCGGCCTCCTGGGCCGCATACGTGGCAGCGTCCCACAGCTCGAAGTGCCCGCCCATGCCCAGCAGCACCGTCTCGCGGCTCAAGCCGGCCGCGCTGCGCAGCTCAGGCGAGATCAGTACACGTCCGCTGGCATCCATGTCGACGTCCATGGCATTGCCCAGGAAGATGCGCTTCCACCACTGCGCCTGCATGGGCAGCGCGGCGATGCGCTCGCGGAACGTTTCCCACTCCGGGCGCGCAAACATCATCAGGCAGCCGTGGGGGTGCTTGGTCAGGGTCAGCTGTCCGGCTGCAGTGGCCGCCAGCACATCGCGGTGCCGGGTGGGCACGGCCAGGCGACCCTTGCTGTCAAGAACAATGGATGACGCACCCTGAAACACCAGACCAACCCTCAGTTCAGCATTTTTCCCACAAAAATGCACTTTTCACCACTTTAACAGGAAAGCGGCGGCGATCAAGGGTTTAGGAATAAAAATTTTTCAATGAAATCAATCACTTAGGATTGATTTCAGACAGTCTTTTACATTAAAAAGTCGTTTTTAATGAAGCACTTAGCGAAGGCAATGAAAGTGCCTTGTGAAACGGGAGACTTGACAAAGCCCCCTTGGCACCGCTAGCGCCGGGGTTTCCCCAGGGACCCGACTGGCCCCGCTGGTCAATCTGATGGATCGCCACGTCGCTGCGCTCCTCGCGATGACGGCGGGCTGCGCGATGCCGGCGGGGTGATGACCGGACCCGTCATTGCGAGGCCGCCAGGCCGTGGCAATCCATGCCTTCACGCAACGGCCAATGGATCGCTGCGCCCCTCGCGATGACGGCGGGGTGACGCCCAGACCCGTCATTGCGAGGCCGCCAGGCCGTGGCAATCCATGCCTTCACGCAACGGCCAACGGATCGCTGCGTTCCCCGCGATGACGGGGTTTTGCAGGCCTTCTTTAATCGCCGAACATTTTCTGTTTGAGCTCGCGCCGCTGCTGGGCCTCGAGGGACAAGCTGGCGGTGGGGCGGGCGATCAGGCGGGCCACGCCTATGGCCTCTCCCGTCTCGTCGCAGTAACCATAGTCACCCGCATCGATGCGGGCGATCGACTGCTCGATCTTTTTGAGCAGTTTGCGCTCGCGGTCGCGGGTGCGCAGCTCGAGCGCGTGCTCTTCTTCGATGGTGGCGCGGTCGGCTGGATCGGGCACCACCACCGTGTCTTCACGCAAGTGCTCGGTGGTCTCGCCCGCACTGTTGTGAATGTCCTGTTTGAGCTTGACCAGTTTGAGCCGGAAAAAAGCCAGCTGCACATCGTTCATGTACTCGCTGTCGGGCATGGACTTGACTTCTTCGTCACTCAGCTCTTCAGGGCGTTTGGTCTTCCAGTTATTGGCCAATTTGGGGTCCTTGCGTATGACCGCCGCGGCGGGCGGCGGTGCGGTCAGTCGCTCGGTGGCCGACACATAGCTGGCCTTGGCGGCATCAGGCGAGTGGGTCGGGATCACCGGCGCGGGAGGCGGCACCACAGCGGTGCGGCTCTTGGATTTGCGGGTGGGCGCTGCTGGCGCTGCAACTGGAGCCGGCTGGGCCACCACGGGCTTGAGCGCCACGGCGGCTTCGGGCTTTGCGACCGGCTGTGCGGCGGCCTTCACGACAGGCTTGGCCGCCGGCTGGGACGCCGCCCCAACCGG
Organism: Comamonadaceae bacterium; assembly: GCA_027491035.1. Lineage (GTDB taxonomy): Bacteria > Pseudomonadota > Gammaproteobacteria > Burkholderiales > Burkholderiaceae_C > Polaromonas. Next base: position 25,498 of record JAIXWZ010000058.1, read on the forward strand.
TGGCTTGGCCAGCGTAGCGGGTTTGGCGCTCGCTGGCTTGGCAGGCGGCTTGGTTGGTGCCTTGGGCACAGCTTTGGGCACGGCTTTGACAGCCGGCTTAGCCACTGGTTTAGCCGCTGGTTTAGCCGTCGTTTTGGCCGCTGGCTTCGGGGCCGCCTTGGGCGCAGGCTTGGTTACCGCTTTAGAGACCGGCTTGGCTGCTGGCTTGGCGGGCTTGGCTGGGGCCTTTACCGCCGCCTTTACCGCCGCCTTTACCGCCGCTTTTACCGCAGCCTTAACTGGAGCCTTGCTCGCTGTCTTGCCCGATGCCTTGGTGGCCACCTTGGCGGTCACGGCCTTGGGGGCCGGCTTGGCAGAGGGCTTCGAGGCGGGCTTGGACGCGACCTTGCTGACGGGTTTGGCGGCAGGTTTAGTGGCCGGTTTAGTGGCCGGTTTAGCGGCGGGCTTGGAGGCCGGCTTGGCCTTGGCCGACGAGGCTGCGGCCATCGCGCGCTCACTGGCACTGTGGGCAGCCACGGCTCGGGGCTGGCTGGAGGGGGCTGGAGCGTTCAAGGGCGGTCTCCTGTGCGGCAGGCTGGCGCGAGGGCCGGCATCATCGGCGCTGTGCTCGCGCTGCCAAGCGCGGCGGTCTCAGCCCAATGACGCCCAAACCTTTGCTCATACATGGCCAGCCTCTCTTTGCTCGATGGTGCATTGCTCGCCTGTGCGACCTGGGCCGGCTTGCTGTGCAAGCCCGGGGCTCCGAAAACGGGGTGCCCAAGTCGGCGCGCGATTGTAGCGGCGCAATGGCGTCCCATGTGGCCGTCCTCGCAGCGTCCGCAGTCCACAGCCTGGCTGCGCCCCGATACCGGCACGCGGCCAGGGCCGGCCAGCACAGAACGGGCAAGCTTTCAAACCAGGCACTGCTCCAGACCTTGCAAGAAAATATCACGGGGCAGATCAATTCCGATGAACACCATCTTGCTCTGGCGCGTCTCACCGGCGCCCCAGGCGGGCCCGAGGTCGCTGCCCATGAGCTGATGCACCCCCTGAAAAATCACCTTGGACTCGGTGCCCTGCATATTCAGGACACCCTTGTAACGCAGCATGCGGGGGCCGTAGATGTTGACGACTGCGCCCAAAAAGTCCTCCAGCTTGGCCGGCTGGAAGGCCCGCTCAGACCTGAACACAAAGCTCTTCACATCGTCATCATGGCGGTGATGGTGGCCGTGCGAAGGATGGTCACAGTGCTCGCCATGGTCGTGATCATGGTCGTGGTCGTGATCGTGGTCGTGATCCCCGTCCTCCTTGAGAAAGTCGGGGTCGATGTCGAGCTTGGCGTTGAGGTTAAAGCCGCGCAGGTCAAACACCTCGCTAACCGCCACCTCGCCAAAATGCACCGTGCGCTGGGGCGCGCGCGGGTTCATGTGGGCAATGCGGTGCTGCAACTGCTGCAGCTCCTGCGCGCTGACCAGATCGCTCTTGCTGATGAAGACCTGATCGGCAAAACCAATCTGGCGGCGCGCCTCCTGGCGCTCGTCGAGCTGGGTCTGCGCATGTTTGGCATCGACCAGGGTGACGATAGCGTCAAGCAAAAACTGCTCGGCAATTTCCTCGTCCATGAAGAAGGTCTGCGCCACCGGACCGGGGTCGGCCAAGCCGGTGGTCTCAACCACCACGCGCTCGAAGTCGAGCAAGCCCTTGCGCTTTTTAGCGCCCAGCAGCTGCAAGGTGGCACGCAGGTCCTCGCGGATGGTGCAGCAGATACAGCCGTTGCTCATCTGCACGATGGTCTCTTGGGTGTCGGAGACCAGGATCTCGTTGTCGATGTTTTCCTCGCCGAATTCGTTTTCGATGACGGCGATCTTGTGCCCATGGGTCTCGGTGAGCACACGCTTGAGCAGCGTGGTCTTGCCCGAGCCCAGAAAACCGGTGAGGATGGTGACAGGGATGAGGCTCATGGTGGCAGTACTTTTTTTTGCGTTCGGGCGGGGCTCCGTGCACGGCCCGCCTCATCGGGCAAGCCGGCGCGAAGCCGATGCAAAGCAGGTGCCGCCCGCGGGAAAGGAGCCAGTGTAGTGCGAGCCGGCGTGGGCTGCCCAGCTCAGCCTTGAGGCGGCCAGCAGGCCCCCTCAGGGCTTGCGCACCACCGCCAGGCCCTTGAGGTATTCGCCCTCGGGAAAGCGCAGCGTCATCGGATGGTCTGGGGCGCCGCCAAGGCGCTCGCAAATAAACGCATCGACGCCCGCATCGGTGCCGGCCGAAGCCACGATTTTGTGAAACAGGTCGGCGCTGATGCCGCCCGAGCAAGAAAACGTCATCAGCAAGCCGCCGGGTTGCAGCAGCTGCAGTGCCAGACGATTGAGGTCCTTGTAGGCCCGCGCCGCCCGCTCGGCATGGGCCACGGTGGGGGCCAGCTTGGGCGGATCGAGGACGATGGCGTCAAAGCGCCGGCCTTGCTGGACAAACTGGCGCAAGCTGGCGTTGACATCGGCATCGAGCATCTCGGCGCGCTCCAGGGGCAGGCCATTGAGCTGCACATTGGCCGTGGCCTGTTGCAGCGCTGGCGCCGACGAGTCGATAGACAGCACATGGCCAGCGCCACCGGCCAGCGCCGCCACGGTAAAGCCGCCGGTGTAGCAAAAACAGTTGAGCACCGAGGCAAAGCCGCGCTGGCGCGTCCACTGAAAAAACCGTTGCCGACTGTCGCGCTGGTCCAGGTAAAAGCCGGTCTTGTGTCCGCGCGCGATATCGAGGCCCAGCCGCCAGCCATGCTCGCGGATCACGCGCTGCGTCGAACCCTCGCCCGCCAACCAGCCGCAGGTCTCCTCCAGGCCCTCGAGCTGACGCACACTGGCGTCAGATCGCTCGTACAGGTGCTCAAGGCCGGTGCGCTCAAGCAAGGCGCGGGCGATCACCGGTTTGAAGCGTTCGCTGCCGCAGCTGGTGAACTGGGCCACCAGCACATCGCCGTAGCGATCGACCACCAGACCGGGCAGACCGTCGGACTCGCCATGAACCAGCCGCACACCGTCGCTTTGGATGTCAAACAGCTCGCGCGCAGACACCGCGCGGTCGATGCGCTCGGCGACAAAGGCGGCGTCGATGCGCTGGGCCTCGTCAAAGCTCCACACCCGCGCCCGGATGCGCGAGCGCGGGCTGAAAGCGGCCCAGGCCAAAAAGCGCCCCTCGTGCGACTCGATGCGCACCGTCTCGCCGCTGTCGCCGCCGCCGCGGGCAATGGCCCCGTCAAACACCCAGGGGTGCTTGCGCAGCAAAGACTTTTCCTTGCCCGCATGCAGTCGTAAGGATTTCATGGCGCCATTGTCGCGCCCCGGAGCGGTACCGGGCCGCCTGAACCCCACCCGGTGCAGTTGCGCTACTTCTTGACCTGCGCCCGCGGATGGGCCGCGTCATAGATCTTGGCCAGATGCTGAAAATCGAGCCGGGTGTAGATCTGGGTGGTGCTGATGTTGGCATGGCCAAGCAGTTCTTGCACCGCCCGCAGGTCGCCGCTGGACTGCAGCACATGGCTGGCAAAGGAGTGGCGCAGCATGTGCGGATGCACCGGGGTGGCCAGACCCGCGGCCAGGGAGCGGCGCTTGAGCCGCACCTGCATCTGGCGAATCGACAGCCGCTGGCCGCTTTGACCGATGAACAAGGCCGGATCGCCCCCTTGAGCGGCACCCCCTTGAGCGGCACCCCACTGGCTGCGCACCACCAGCCAGGCCGCCAGGGCCTTGAGCGCGGGCGCGCCCACCGGCACGCTGCGCCGCTTGTTGCCTTTGCCCAGCACATGGGCCTGAGCGTCTTGCAGGTCGATCCAGCCGCGTGCCTGGGCGCTGGCCTGCACGTCCAGGCCAGCCAACTCGGCAATGCGCAGGCCGCAGCCGTAGAGCAGCTCGGTCAGGCAGTGGTCGCGCACATCGAGACCGGCCCGCTGGCCCGACTCTTCTGCTTGCCGGAAACTGGCCAGTTGCACCGCCTCGTCCACGCCCAGCGCCTTGGGCAAGGGCTTGGGTGCCTTGGGCGCCCGCACGCCCTGCACCGGGTTGTGAGCCAGCAGCCCCTGTCGGCCCAACCAGACATAAAACCCGCGCCAGCCCGACAAGATGAGCGCAATGCCGCGCCCACTGCGGCCACGGGCATGCATCTGGGCAACCCAGCGGCGCACATCAGGTGGGGTGACCTGCTCGAGCAGCAGGCCGGCCTGCGCGGCCGACTGCTGCAGCTTGAGCAGGTCTTGCGCGTACAGGGTCTGGGTGCGCGCGGCCAGCCGCTTTTGCACCCGCACATGGCTGAGGTAACGATCGACCAGCTCTTGGGACGGCAGCGAGGCTTGCAAGGGGCTCGGCGGCTGTGCAGCGGTGGCCTGCACGCGAGACATCGCCGCTTAGTCGAGGTTGGGCGGCACGGCCGAGCGCAGGCGCGAGAGCGCCGCACTGGCCAGCTCACCGATGCGCTGCAAGAAGTCGGTGGCCATGTCGCTTTGAAAGCGCTCGCGGTCGGCCGAGCCCAGCACCAGAGCGCCAAAAGCCTTGGGCGCGGCGCCCGCGCGCAAGGCGATCACGGCCATCGACTGCACCGATGTGGCATCGGGCAGCCAGCGCACCGCCTCCAGCCCGTTGTTGGGGCCGCAGTAGGGGCGAGCCAGTACAGAGGTGAAGGCCTGCGCATCCGCACTGACGCCGCAGGCAAAGGCCAGTTCGGCATAGGCCGCATCGACGCCCCAGACCTTGATGGCCGCCTGCGGAATCAGAAACTGCTTTTGCAGCTCGGCCGTGATGACGCCCGGAATGTCCTGCGGCTGCGCGGCCAGCAGCAGCTGGCGGCTCCAAGCCTGCATCTTCTCGCCGATGGCGCTGTTGTCCTGGCCATGGCGCATCATCTCGACGATGCGCTGCTCGAGCCCCTTGATCTTGTCGCGCAGCAGCTCGGCCTGGCGCTCTTGCAGACTGACGGCCCGGCCCCCGTGTCCGCTCGACAACTGCACCGAGGCCAGCAAGGCGGCGTGGCGCTCGAAGAAGTCGGGGGTTTGGACCAGGAAGTTGGCGATGTCGTCTTCGGTGATGGGATGGGCCAGGGCCGTGTCAGAGGAATTCATGGACCCGCATTGTCTACGGTTTGTGGCCGCTGTCCAAGCCCGCAGACCGGTGTGTAGCCCAG
>JAIXWZ010000148.1 GCA_027491035.1 Comamonadaceae bacterium
ATGACGGGGCATTGCGTCATTGCGCCCCTGACGCGTCATTGCGAGGAACGAAGCAATCCATCGGCGGTCGCATAACGGCCGAGATTGCCATGGCGCTGTGCGCCTCGCAATGACGGGCATTGCGTCATTGCGCCCCTGCTCCGTCATTGCGAGGAACAAAGCAATCTATCGGCGGTCGCAAAACAGCCGAGATTGCCACGGCGCTTCGCGCCTCGCAATGACGGGCATTGCGTCATTGCGCCCCTGACTCGTCATTGCGAGGAACGAAGCAATCTATCGGCGGTCGCAAAACAGCCGAGATTGCCACGGCGCTGTGTGCCTGGCAATGACTGAGTTACAAGAACTGAGGGCATAGCCCAACTCTTGCCCTGATGGGCCAAGCTCATCACCTGGCCAGATAGCCACCATCGACAGGGTAGTAAGCGCCGGTCACAAAAGAGGCCCGGCTCGATGCCAGCCACAGCACCAACTCGGCCACCTCCTCGGGCTGACCCAGCCGACCGATTGGGTGCTGGGCAATGAGCTGTTCACGTACCTGGGTATCGGCCTCGAAGCGGCTGATCATGGGTGTGTGGATAAAGGCCGGGCCGACGCTGTTGATGCGCAGCCCCAAGGCGCTGTACTCCAGGGCGGCCGCGCGTGTCAGCCCGACCACGCCATGCTTGGCCGCGGTATAGGCCGGCGCATGGGCGAAGGCCACACTGCCCAGAATCGATGAGATGTTGATGATGGCACCACCCCCGGCCTCAAGCATGGCCGGTATCTGGTACTTCATGCCAAAGAAAACGCCCGACAAATTGGTGTTGATCACCTGGGCCCAGGCATCGAGCGGATAGTCGGCTGTCGCGGCAGACACGCCAGCCACCCCGGCGTTGTTGCAAGCCACGTCGAGCTGCCCGAAAGCACTTACCGCACGATCGACCAGGCGACGGGCCTGCTCGGATTGACCGACATCGGCTGCCTCAAACACCGCCTGCCCACCCGCCGCTTCAATCAGGGCCACGGTTTGAGCGCCGCCGTCCAAGGCCGTGTCAGAGACCACCACCCGAGCGCCCTCGCGCGCAAATGCCAAAGCAATGGCTCGCCCGATACCTGAGGCCGCACCAGTGACCAGGGCCACCTTGTTATTTAACATCGCTTCGACTCCCGAGGGGCCCCGCATCATGCCGGGCGTTTGAGCTGCACAGGGCTGCTGCTCGATCCATCCTAGGGGCCTTCTTGCGAGGCTGTGTCGGCGAGTTCCCCCAGAGTTTGCCAGACCCGCGTGCTTTGTCTGATGGGCCAGGGAGCACAAGAGCGCGATCAGCGCCCTGCAAGGGCTTGGGTCAATGCCATGTCCAGGGTCTTCTGTAGATTCATGCTGCGCAAAAGCCCCAAGCCATTGCTGCTGACGTTGATGATGGTTTGTGTACGCAGCACCTGATCGTTCAGGCTGTTTTGAATCACGGTGGCCAGCAGTGCACCCACCACGTCGGGCTGACGGAAGTTTCCCGGCCCGTTCTGGACCCACTGCGCTTGAGCGCCGGTCTGCAGTCCAGCGCTCAGTTGTGATTGAGCTGCACCTTGCAGGGCGCTTGCGAGCGGCTCTTGCAAAATCGCTGCCTGCTGGGCTGTCAAGCGGGAGATCGGGCCCAGGTTCAAGTTGCTGCTGGCCACCAAAAGGTCGTTGATGTAGGTCACTCTGCTGACGCCAAATGACACCGTCAGACCTTCCCCGAGGGAAAAGCCTCCGCGCAGCTCATCGAGCTGGCGATCGCTGACAGCCAGCCACCCCCGATCGGCCTGCTCAGCAAGCGCAGTGTCAGCGTGCGCTTGATGGCCAGCGCACAGGGCCCCACACAGCAAGCTTGCGGCCTTGCCACTCGCAAGAACCCGGCGCAGACACCTGCCCAGCCGTGAGGTCCAGCCTTGAGTTTTTTGCATCAGAAATCCCCGGGTCCGTGTTTGGGCAGGGTCACGACCGTCAGGCTGCCCCGGCTTACACCCGCTGCCAAAGGCGACAAGGGTGCGGCGGCCCAATCGGCTGCCAGATTGAACCGGGCCAAATCGGGCCGGTTGTGCACCACCAGCAAAAGCCGATTGCGCCAAACCGCATCGAAAGCGAGCCGCGACATCGCGCGCGTGCCTTTGGCCGGGTCACCGATAAGCACCCGCTCGGCCGACAGCCCCTTGATCACCACGAAGTGCTGATAGCCGTTTTCCGAGATCAGGACAATGGCTGGCAGACCGGCTTGCTGCAGTTTTTCAAGCGGTTGTTCGAAACCATCGGCCTGCAGCCCGTAGGCCGCCAAAGCGCGCTTGAGGTCGAGCATGGAAAAGCCATCGCGCCGGATCCTGGCCTGATCGCCCTGTGCAAACATGCTCTCGAAGACGGCCGCTTCGCTGGTCGGCAGACCGTAATGGTGGGTCAGCAAAGTAGCCACCGCCGCCGATCCGCAGCTGTAGTCGTATTGCTGCAAAAGTGTTCCGGACAGGCGGGCCTGCCGCCAACTGAGCACCGGCACGGCGAAATCGCCAACCACCGCAGTTGAGCCGGGCATCGGTTCAGGCAGCGCCTGGCAGCCCAGCAAAATCAGCGTGGCACCGGCCATACCCGCCCAGCGGCACCACGCGGCAATGAAGATCTTGATCATCTGGCCTGCTTCAGAGGGTGGCTAGCGCATCTGCAGATTGATGATCACCGCATTTTGAATCAGCACATTGGCCCCTGAGTTCTGTACCACCAGGGGCAGGCCGCTCATATTGGCAAAGGAGCCTGCGGCGATGGAGTTGCTGCCCGTCAGGACGTTGGTCGCACTGTTTCCACCCGTCGTGCCGGAGACGATCATCTCGCTGCGGCTCAGGCTGGCACCCCCGCGATGCTGGGCCAATTGAGCGACCGCTGCCGGCGAGCCCCACGGGCCCGGTGCGCGAGCCATCTCGGCGGGCGCCTGTGCATGGGCATATAGAACTGGCATCACGGCCTGCACTGCAACAAGCGTGCAGACTGCCTTCATCAGCTTCATAAAAGTTCCCCGAGGTCAAAAGCATGCAAGGACCTGCGCAGGCACATGCCCGCGCAGGGTGTCTCATCAAGTCACAGACTTATTGGAGGCGCAGATTGGACTGCACGCTAATGCTCTGCTGCACCATAGCGGCCATGCCGCTGTTCTGGCTGGCCATCATGATGCCTGCGGCCGATTGCCCGACGCTGGTCATCATGTTGGACAGGTTGAAGACGCCGCCATCGACCCTGACAGGACCACCGGCACCGCCAGCGCCGCCGTAAGCCACGCCGGCAGCGCCCCCATTGGCTGTGTTGATCCCCGCATCTGCGGTGCCACCACTGCCGCCGGCTGCCATGCCGCCGGTACCGCCAGCGCCGGCGTTGCTGGTGCTGTTGCCGGTCGTGGCACTGCCGCTCGTGGCGGTGCCAGTGCCTCCGCCCGTGCCATTGCCAGCCGTGCGGGTGCTTGCGCCAGCATCAGAGCTTGCAGACCCGCCAGGGCCTCCTGCGCCGCCGTCACCTGCTCCATTGACATTGCCGCCGGCGCCTGCGTTGCCGCCACTTGCATTGGCCAGGCCAGCGGTGTTGGAGCCATTGGCGCGGCCACCGGTGGCGTCACCAGCGCGGCCGGTCTCGGCCCGATCGCTATTGGCCGAGAGGGCGCCGTTGGCAGCGGCGCCGCCGGTGCCCGCGTTGCCGCCGACGCCGCGAGCGCCTGTACCGCCCGTGGCCATGCCAGCGCTCATTGCATCACCCGCGCGCCCGACCCTGCCTCCCTGACCTACTCCGCCATTGGCCGAGCCCGAGTTCCAGGCCTGGTTGCCCAAGTGGGTGATGGTGTTGCCCGAGACCGTGCCGCTGAGCGTGCTGCTGGCCGTTGCACTGGAGGTGTTGAAGGCGCTGCTGAAGGTGCCGGTCGAGCCGTTGTTGAGTGCCGCCGATCGTTCCCCTGCAGCACTGGAGGCGCCCGAGTTTTGGTTCTGGCTGCTGTCACTGGTGTTGCGGGTCGTAGCGCGGGACGTGGTGGTGGCCGAGCTCGTCGTGTTGTTGGCCGTGTTGGTGCTGCTGTTGGAGTTGTCGGTCGTGGTGCTGCTGCGGTTGGAGTTGTCCGTCATGGTGCTGCGGTTGGAGTTGTCCGCAGTGGTGGTACTCCGATTCGAGTTGTCTGCAGTCGTTGTGCTGCGGTTGGAGTTGTCTGAAGTCGTGGTGCTCCGATTCGAGTTGTCCGCAGTCGTCCTGCTGCGATTGGAGTTGTCTGCCGCCGTTGTACTGCGGTTGGACGAGTCGGTGCTGGTGCTCCGGTTGGAGTTATCCGTCAGTGCGGTGGTCATGTTGCTGGTGCTGCCGCCATCGGTGTTTTGCGTGCTGGCGACCTGCGCCATAGCGGCCGCGCTCAGCCCATAGGCCAAGACAATGGCTGAGGCGATACGTGTGAACTTCATGAAACTTCTCCCAATGTTGAGTGAGTCGATGGGCCAAGGCCCCGATTGAGTTGCGTCGCCGCAAATCAGCCGTCGCTACTGCAACATCAGTGCCACCACTGGACTGATCCATGCGCAAAGGCCAGCGCGCTTGCACAAAGCCTGCAGCGGCTGTGCCGGCGCTCGCGCATGCAGTCATCGTCTGCAGCGGCCGCGTCACACAAATCGGACATTGGAGCGGGCCGGCTCAGCGGCCGCAAGGTGCACAGTTCGTGGGTTTTCTCTATACGCCGCTTCCCAATCAGAGGCCGCTCAAACTTGTGACACGGCCAAAACGTTCCACTGACCCCAAGTCCAGCCATCCCCGACGGGCCTGCCCCGGCAGGTCACTTGCTCAGAGCAGTAAAGCCGGTGTCTGACAAGCCGTGTTGAAACCCGCTTGCGCTGGCAGTTGCAGGTGCAGTTTCAAATGCAGCTTTGGCAACAGAAAAGTTTTTTTGACACGAGGTCCACCGGTGCGCGCTAACAGTCACAACAAGAACCACAGCCATTTACCGATTCAACACATCTTGCTCTGGTGTGCGCTCACGCTGCTGACGCCGGGCTTGAGTCTTGCGCAGGGCGCGGCAGCCCCTGAGGCCCATGACGCCGCGCAGCGACCCGTGCGCGTAGGTGCTGCACCCAGCGAGCAAGCTGGCTCCAATCTCGCGGCGGCCTCCAGCTTGTTCGAGCAGCCCGGCATTCTCACGAGCAAGGGCAAGCTCGTTCTCGAGCCTTCGATCGCTTACAGCTACTCTTCGAGCAACCGGGTGGCCTTGGTGGGCTATACCGTGATCCCCGCGCTGCTCATCGGATTGGTCGATGTACGGGAAGTCAAACGCAACACGCTAACGGGCGCATTGAGCATGCGCTATGGCGCAAGCAGCCGACTGGAGTTCGAGGCCAAGCTCCCCTATGTGTTGCGCCGAGATGACACCATCAGTCGGGAGATCTTCACCGGCTCGGCCACAGACAGCGTCTTCGCAACCTCTGGCAGGTCGCTCGGCGATGCAGAGGTCGGAGCGCGCTACCAAATCAACCAACCTGCAGAGGGCCTGCCCTACTTTGTCGGCTCCTTGCGCATCAAAGCGCGCAATGGCAAAGACCCCTTTGAGGTGGTCACCGATTGCGCCAGCCGCTGTATTGGAAGCACCACAGGGACGGGCCTGCCGTTGAGCCTGCCCACTGGCTCGGGCTTTTACTCCGTGCAGCCAGGACTGACTTGGTTGCTTCCATCGGATCCGGCTGTGTTCTTTGGGGGGGTCAGTTACACCCACAGCTTCAAGCGCAACAACATCACCCGCTTGGTTCTCAACGGTGAGCAAGAACCCATCGGCAGCGTGGAGCCAGGCGGCGTGATCGGCCTGAACTTTGGCATGGGCTTGTCACTTAACGAAAAAACCGCCTTCAGTCTGGGCTTTGACCTCAATTCGGTGGGCCGGACCCAGCAAAATGGCACGCCCGTCGCCAGCTCGGTACGCACCCAACTGGCCAGTTTGTTGCTGGGCTACTCTTATCGGGTGAGCCCAAAGACCTCAGCCAATGTGGCTTTGTCAGCCGGGTTGACGCGCGACACACCCGATCTATCGATAAGCCTGCGCCTGCCGTTCTCGTTTTGAGTCGGCACATCGCATGTTGGCTGCTCAGGATCTCTACTGCTGCCCCCGCTTGCCCGAGGCAGGTATTGCACAGCATCTGCAGCTCAAGGGCTGGAAGTTGATCCTTGCCGCGCAAGACGGCCCTGCCCAAACCAGCCCATCAGCGGGTCTGCAAGGGCAGGTGGGCTTGGTCTGGCTTGATGAGCCATCGAGCCCGTGGTTAGAGAGATCCCTGCAATGCCTGCGTGGCCTTCGGTCTCCTGGCCCGATTCAATGGGTGGGCGTGCTGCCGCGCCAGGCGCTCGAACAGAGCGTCTGGCGCGAACTGGTGATCAACCATTTGCGCGATCACCAGACCCACCCGCTGTCCTGCGAGGCTCTGGACCATATGCTGGCCAGTGCCCAACGCCGGGCTTGCCTGTTGCAAGGCGGGGGGGCACTGACGCTGGTTGACGATGACTTGGGCATGATTGGTCAGAGCCCGGCCATGGCTGGCTTGCGCCACCAGATCAGAAAAGTTGCGCTGGTCGATGCGCCTGTTCTCATCAGCGGGGAAAGTGGCAGCGGCAAAGAGTTGGCCGCACAGGCCATACACAAGCAGTCGCGACGGGCCACCGGAGCCTTTGTGGCCGTCAACTGCGCAGCCATTGCCCCGGCGTTGATCCAGTCAGAGCTGTTCGGCCATGAGCGGGGCTCGTTCACGGGGGCCACCAGCGGCCGCGCCGGTTTGATCGAAGCGGCCGCCGGCGGGACCTTGTTTCTCGACGAAATCGGCGACCTGGCGCTGGAGTTGCAAACGAATTTGCTGCGTTTCTTGCAGGAACACACCATCCAGAAAGTGGGCTCCAGCCGCACGCTGCAGGTCGATGCTCGCGTGATCGCCGCCTCGCACATTGACCTGGCCAGCGCGGTGGGGACCGGTCGCTTCAGGGAAGACCTTTTTTACCGGCTCAGTGTGCTGCCATTGCACCTGCCCCCCTTGCGCGAGCGCTTGTCGGACATTCCCGCGCTGGCCAGGCACTTTCTGCGCACCAGTTTGGCTGGCCTGAGCCACACGCAGGTGGAGGGCTTCAGTCAAGACGCGCTGTCGGCTCTGTTGGCCCACCCCTGGCCTGGCAATGTGCGCGAACTGCAAAACCGGATGCGACGCGCAGTCGTGATGGCCGACCAGCGCCTGATCTCAGCCGCCGATCTTGGGCTGCCTGGCCCCCAGCATGACGCGGCGCTGGCTCTTGACGCCGCCCGCTGCCTGGCCGAACGCGAGGCCATCGAAGTGGCTCTGGGGCGGGCTGATCAGAACATCACTCACGCTGCCCGCCTGCTGGGTGTCTCGCGCATGACGCTCTACCGCCTGCGGCAAAAACATGGCCTGGGCGACTATCCGATTGCGGCTTGACAGCATGGGCCGGCGCGACTGGGCTCGCGCACTGCCCCCGGTCGCAGCCCCCTTGCTAAGCGCTTACTTCAGGATCTGAAACAGGTTGTTGAAGCTGTCGGTCCAGATCCGCAGGCCGGGCAGTTCTTCGATCGCCGCTTGTCCGCGCGAGAGGTCAGGGCGCTTGAGCAAATCGGCGTCGCGGCTGAGCAGCATCCAGTCGGTGGTGGCCAGGTCGCTGTCCTTGGCGTCGTCGTCGATCAAGATCGCGTGCAGGCCTTGGTCTTGGGCCAGTTGCTGGACCACTGGGCCCAGCCGCAAAAAGCGGTTGGTGATGTGGATCGCGAGCACGCCGCCGGGCTTGAGGTGCTTGAGGTAGACCGCCATCGCTTCGCGGGTGACCAGGTGCACCGGGATCGAATCGCTGGAGAAGGCGTCTATGGCCAGCACGTCGTACTGCTGCGGCGCCTCACGCTCCATGGCCAGTCGGGCGTCGCCCAGCACGGTTTCGATCTTGGCTTGGCTGTCGCTGAGAAAGAAGAACTCCTTGCGCGCCGCATCGATCACTTGCGGATTGATTTCGTAGAAGCGGTAGGTGTCACCGGGCCGGCCATAGGCGGCCAGCGTGCCCACGCCCAGTCCCACCACACCCACGCGAATCGGGCCCGAGGGCTGCAGGGTCGTGATGGCCTGGCCCACGCCGGAGGTGGCACCGTAGTAGGACGTTGGCTCCTTGCGGCGCGCACCCAGGTGCTGCTCGCCATGCATGATCATGCCGTGCAGCATGCGCCGCATGGTCTCGGGGTCGTTTTCGGGGCCGGTGTCCTTGACGCGCAGGGTGCCGTAGAAGTTGCGCTCCATCACGCGGGTGTTGGACGAGAGCGAATCGAAGTGCATCGTCACGTAGTAGCCGGTGGTGCCCAGTGCCGCCAACGCCGCCAGCGGCACCAGCTTGTTCAAGCCCCGGGTGAGGTAAGCGGCCAGGGCCAGTGTGATCAGCAGGCCCAGGCCAAATTCATAGTAGGCGTTGAAGACCTTGGGGGCGACGAAGCCCACGGCCAGCCCGCCGAGTGCGCCGCCGAGCGAGACCATGAGGTAAAAGCCGGTCAGGTAGCGTGGCGAGGGCTTCATCGCGGCCAGCTCGCCGTGAAAGAACATGCACATCAAAAACAAGCCGGCCGAAAACAAAGGCAGGGCTTCCTTGACATCGACGATGCCCCTCTCGTGGTAGACCGACCAGGCCATGGCCGCAACGGCCACCAGCATCGGTCCGAGGAACCAGCTGCGCCGGTACCAGCCCTGTCCCTGTCGGCCTTCAAAGCACAAGATGAAGGTCAGCAGGTAGAGCGTCAGTGGCAAGATCCACAGAAAAGGCACCGACGCAATGTCATGGGCGATGTGGTTGCTCACCGCCAGCAGCATGAAGGAGCCCATGCCCGCCAGCAGCAGCCACGTGGCGTAGTCGCCCGCGCCCGGTGCCGGACCGTGGGCAGCAGGCGCCGCAGCCGCGACAACGGGTGCCGGCGCAGTGCGGGCGCTGTAAATTGCAGAGCCAGTGCACAGCAGGGCAAAGAGGAGGTAGCCCACGCTCCAGGTCCACGACTGCTCACTGGTGTTGATCCAGGGTTCAATGGCAAAGGGGTAGGCCACCAGGGCCAGCAGCGAGCCGAAATTGGACAGCGCAAAAAGCCGGTACACCGTGGCAGTGGGAAAGCTGCGCGCAAACCAGGCTTGCACCAGCGGGCCGGTGGTCGAGAGCAAAAAGTAGGGCAGGCCGATGGTCAGCGTCAGCAGCCCCAGGATGCGCCAAGTCGGGTCTTCGTCACCAGCAGGCTTCCAGGCTGCGTCGGCAATGATGGGCAGGCTGATCAGGCTGATGGCCAGCAGCGCGATATGGATCAGCGCCTGGCGCCTCGCCTGTAACCGGCGCGTGGTCCAGTCGGCATAGGTATAGCCAAACAGCAGCAAGAACTGAAAGAACACCAGGCAGGTGGTCCACACCGCAGCCGACCCGCCAAACCAGGGCAGGATTTGCTTGGCCACAATGGGTTGCACCAGGAACAGCAGCACAGCGCTGATGAAGATGGTCAGGGCGTAGAGGGCCATAGCATGCGGCACCGTGCGCATCTTGTTTCCTGCACAGACAGGTCAGCAGCGCACCGTTTAAAAAATTTTGACGCGCGATTGTAGGGGGCTTGATTGAAGTGCGCCCCGGCCGTCGAGCACCCTCGTCATTGCGCCCCCACCCCATCATTGCGCTGCGACTCCGTCATTGCACCCCTGCCTCGTCATTGCGAGGAACGAAGCAATCCATGCGGCGGTCGATTGAAAGCCTGGATTGCCACGGCGCTGCGCGCCTCGCAATGACGGGTGGTGCGTCATCGCGTCCCTGCTACGTCATTGCGAGGAACGAAGCAATCCATGCGGCGGTCGATTGAAAGCCTGGATTGCCACGG
>JAIXWZ010000120.1 GCA_027491035.1 Comamonadaceae bacterium
ACGCCGCTGAGCCTGACCAGCCACCCGTTTTTTGATCTCGACGGTGGCGCCGAATCCAGCATCTTGGACCACGAATTGCAGATCGAGGCCGACGCCTTCGTGCCCATTGGTGCCGACCGCATTGCCCTCGGGCATTTTGAGCCCGTGGCGGATACCGCGTTTGACTTTCGGCGCCTGCGCAGTTTGCGCAGTGCCTTGGCCCAGGGGCACCCCCAGTTGGGCACCGGCACTGTGCCCGGTTTTGACCATGCTTTTTACACGCCAGGCCCGCCCGGTGTACTGCGCCTCCAGGCCCGCCTGCAAGGGGCCAGCAGCGGTGTGGCGCTGGAGGTCTGGTCCGATGCGCCGGCGCTGCAGCTCTACAGCAGCGCGCCGATGGACGGCAGCTTGCCGCGCCATGCCGGCAAGGCCGGCCGCATTTACCGCAGCAGTGCCGGCGTGTGCCTGGAGCCCGAGCAACTGCCCGATGCGCCCAATCAGCCTGCTTTCGGCGACTGCTTCGTCAGGCCAGGCCAGGTGTTGGCCGGCCGCATCGAGTACCGCTTGAGCCTACAGGCCTGAGCGGCTAAGGGCCCGTCTGCAGCATCTCGATCAGCCCCTGCAGTGCTCGGACCACCGTGGCTTGGCGCACCGCGCTGCGGTCGCCTTCAAAGTGTTGGCGTTCGGTGCGCACTTGCGAGCCCATGGCCCAGGCCAGCCACACCGTGCCCACGGGCTTGTCGGCGCTGCCTCCACCGGGACCGGCCACGCCGGTGACCGCCACCGCAAGCTGAGCCTGCGCGTGGGCCAGCGCGCCTGCGGCCATCGCGCGCGCCACCTCTTGGCTCACAGCGCCATGGCGGACGATCAAGTCGCAGGGCACGCCCAGCAGATCGGTTTTGGCTGCGTTGGAGTAGCTGACAAAGCCGCGCTCAAACCACACGCTCGAGCCGGCGCGGTCGGTGCAGGCCGCTGCGATCAGGCCGCCGGTGCAGCTCTCGGCAGTGCACACCATCAGGCCGCGCGATGGCAGCAGTTGGGCCAGTTGCCCTGTCAAATCGTCGATCGCAGAGGAGGTCATGATTGGATGAAGGTCCACAGGGCCAGCACGAGCAGGGTGCAAAACGCGGCCAGCAGATCGTCGAGCATGATGCCAAAGCCGCCACGCGGCCCGAACCCCTTGAACTGCCGATCGGCCCAGGCCATGGGGCCGAATTTGACTGCATCAAAAAATCGAAACAGCGCGAAGGCCAGCGCCTGCCAGGCCAGACTGGCCGGCAGCAGCAGCCACAGCACGATCCAGAAGGCCACCACCTCATCCCAGACGATGTGGCTTGAGTCGGCCAGCCCCATATTTCGGGCCGTCACGGTGCAGGCCCACCAGCCGATCAGCAGCGCCGCAGCGATCACGCCGGCCAGGGCCACCGGAGACAAAAACAGGTCGAGCAGCAAGAAGGTCAGCCAGGCCCACAAAGTGCCCACGGTGCCGGGCGCAATCGGCGCCAGGCCCGAGCCGCCACCGAGCGCAATGAAGTGCGCGGGATGGCCGAGCAAAAAGCGCACGGTTGGGCGCATATTGGGGCGCGCGATGGCAGGCAGCGGCGGGTCGGTGTTGATCATGGTCTGCTGGGCTTCTGCGGCTTCAGGCAAAGTGGTCGAAGGCGCGCAGGCGGTGGTCAACGCTTTGGCCCTGCGGGTCCACCAGGCGCAGTCCTGGCTGGCGCTCGATGCGCCCGATCCGATGCACGGGCGTGGCGCTGCGCGCGCTGGCCTGTTCAACCGCTGCCCGCACCTGGGGTGATGCGGTGAAGGCCAGCTCGTAGTCGTCGCCGCCGGCCAGCACGGCATCGAGCACCTCCAGGCCTGCGGGCACCTGGCCGCTCATCTCGTGCTGCTGGAGCAGGCCCAGCCTGCCCTCGAGCGCACCGGTGTGCAGCGTCGCGCCCACGCCAGAGGCCTTGAGCACGTGGCCCAGGTCGCCGATCAGACCGTCGCTCAAATCAATGGCGGCGCTGGCCACGCCGCGCAGGGCCAAGCCCAGCGCCACCCTCGGCTCGGGCCGCTCCAGGCGCTGGCGGGCCCAAGTCAGCAAGGGCTCAGGCAGGCTCAGCTGCCCCTGCAGTGCCCGCAGCGCCAGGTGGGCATCGCCGAGCTGGCCGCTGACATAGACATCATCGCCAACCTGCGCTCCGCTGCGCAGCAGCGCCCCGCCTTCGGTCTCGCCCAGCACGGTGATGCAAATATTGAGCGGTCCGCGCGTTGTGTCTCCACCGATCAGCTCGCAGTCGTGGGTATCGGCCAGGGCCAGCAGGCCAGCAGCAAAGCGCGACAGCCACGGGTCGTCGACGGCAGGCAAGGACAGCGCCAGCGTGAAGGCCAGGGGCCGCGCGCCGCAGGCGGCCAAGTCGCTCAGGTTGACGGCCAGGGCTTTGTGACCCAGGCTGCAGGGATCGACATCGTCAAAAAAATGTCGACCTGCCACCAGCATGTCGCTGGAGACGGCCAGCTGCGTGCCCGGGCGCAGCTGCAACAAGGCGCAATCGTCCCCGACGCCGAGCAGAGCCCGCCGGCTCTTGCGCGTGAAGTGGCGCGCGATCAGTTCAAATTCGCCCATGGCCCGCAAGCATAGCGCCCGGTGCTGCGGCCGAGTGTTTAATGCACCACCCGCGGCGCCCCGGTTGCGGTGGCCTCCAGCACGAACAGCGGGATCTGCGCGTCAAAGCGCGTGCCATCTTCGGCCACGAAAAAGTAACTGCCGTGCATCGTGCCGCTGGGCGTGCGCAGGCGGCAGCCGCTGGTGTATTCAAAGGATTCGCCCGGCCGCAGCAGAGGTTGTTGGCCGACCACGCCCAAACCCTGAACCTCCTCGCGCAGGCCGCGGGCATCGCAGATGACCCAGTGGCGTGAGATGAGCTGGGCCGCTACGTTGCCCTTGTTGGTAACGGTGACGGTGTAGGCAAAGGTGTGCACCGCCTGCTCTGGCGCCGATTGCTCGGGCAGGAACTGCGGCACGACCGAGCAGGACATTTCATATTGGGCCATGGACCGCATGTTAGCCACAACGCCGGCGCGCTGCTCGCCTTGGGGCTTGCCAGCTCGGCGCTGCTGCACAATCGCGTTTTTACACGCCTGACCGTGCAGCCCCATGACCTACCGCATCGCCCCATCCATTTTGTCGGCTGACTTCGCCCGCCTGGGGCAGGAGGTTCGCGAGGTCATCGCCGCGGGCGCTGACTGGATCCACTTTGACGTGATGGACAACCATTACGTGCCCAATCTGACCTTCGGGCCCATGATTTGCAGCGCGCTCAAGCCCCATGCCGTGACGCCTTCGGGCCAGGCCGTGCCCATCGATGTGCACCTCATGGTGCAACCCGTCGATGCTTTGGCAGGCGCGTTTGCGGCGGCTGGGGCCGATCTGATCAGCTTTCACCCCGATGCCTCCAGCCATGTGCACCGCAGCGTGCAGGCCATCAAGGCCGCTGGCTGCAAGGTGGGCTTGAGCTTCAACCCGGCCCAGCCGCTCGACGTACTCGATTGGCTGATTGAGGATATCGATCTCATTCTCATCATGAGCGTCAACCCTGGTTTTGGCGGGCAGGGCTTTATTGACTCGGCGCTGCGCAAGGTGCAAGCTGCGCGAGCGCGCATTGAGGCCAGCGGCAAGGACATACGCCTGCAAGTGGACGGCGGCATCAAGATTGACAACATCGCTCAGGTGGCCGCGGCGGGCGCCGACACCTTTGTGGCCGGCAGTGCCATCTTTGGCAGGCCCGACTACAAGGCTGTGATCGGCACCATGCGCGAGCGGCTTGCTGCGCTGGGCTGAAAAGACGCCCAGCCGGGGGCCAGTGGATCAGCAGCCGCGCGGCGAACTTGGCGCCGACCGACACGCAGGTTTACCCTGATTTTCGTTCCGACCTAAATGTTAAATATTGAAAATTTGGTCAATATTTAATCTGAATTTACTTCGTTATTGGTAACTTTTACTCCGTTAATTTTAAGATTCGTTGCATCTGTTTTTTTTAAGCAAGCGAATCCAACCGGAGGCCTTTTATGCGAATTGCGGTCCTAGAAGACGATGACAGCCAGCGCGACTGGATGAACTCCTTCATGCTCGCCTTGGGCTATGTCTGCCATGTCTTCCCCAACTCGGAAACTTTGCTGCGCGAGTTGCGCCGTGAAAACTTCGATCTGCTCATCCTGGACTGGAACATTCCCGATATGTCGGGTCTGGAGGTGTTGCGGTGGGTGCGCGCCAATCTGAAGGCCAGAGTGCCGGTGCTCTTTGTCACCAGCCATGTTGATGAGGCCGATCTGGTCGAGGCGCTCAAGGCGGGCGCAGACGACTACATGTGCAAGCCCGTTCGGGTGCCCGAATTGCTGGCCCGCCTGCATGCCCTGCTCAGGCGCGCCTATCCCGAGCAGACCGGCGAAATCCTGACCTCGGGCGATTACGTTTTCGATCAAAAGGCCAAGACCCTGACGCACAAGGGCCGCTTGCTGGAGCTCAAGCACCGAGAGTACGAGTTGGCCTACCTCCTGTTTTCTCGTCTGGGCGAACTGCTGTCGCGCAAGTATTTGCAAGAAAGTGTGTGGGGCGGTCAGGCCGATGTGGTGTCGCGCACGCTGGACACCCACGTCTCGCGGCTTCGCGTCAAGCTCGATCTGCGGCCGGAGAATGGCTATCGGCTCAGCTCGGTCTACAGCCTGGGTTACCGCCTGGAGGCGCTCAGCTCGCGCGCTGTGCCGGTAGAACCGGCGCCAACGGCCGACTCGCTGCAAGACGACTCACGTCTGGTCGATCACGTCTGATCGCACCGGGGCCAATGACGTGCAGATCGCCCGTCAGGCCTTTGCTACACTAAGTCGATGTTCATTCACCGCATCATGTTGACGGGGTCAGGCGACCGAGGAGCCTGGCCCTGGCGCCGCTGCCAGACCTGGCGCGGCTGAAGTTCGACATCGGGCCCTGTGCGGGCCCTGCCTTGCGGCAATTTCTTTCTTTGGTTGGCGCCCGAGCCTGCGGCGCTGCGGCGCAGTTGTGCTGCCTTGCGGCCTTGCCCGCGATCCGGTGCGCCGGATTTCAAACCTCCAAGAAAGATTCACACCATGATGTCCGAACTCGAATTCAAGAGCCTGGCCGGCCAGGGCTACAACCGCATCCCCCTGTTGCTAGAGGCCTTCGCCGACCTCGAAACGCCGCTGTCGCTCTACCTCAAGCTGGCCTTTTGCCAGGACGGCGGCCGCCACAGCTTCCTGCTCGAATCGGTGGTCGGCGGTGAACGCTTTGGCCGATACAGCTTCATCGGCCTGCCCGCGCGTACCCTGATCCGCGCCAGCGGCTTTGGCGCCAGCCGGCGCACCGAAGTGGTGACCGATGGCCAGGTGGTCGAGACCTCTGCCGACAATCCACTCGATTTCATCGCCGCCTATCAAAAGCGCTTCAAGGTGGCCTTGCGGCCAGGCTTGCCGCGCTTTTGCGGCGGGCTGGCCGGCTATTTTGGCTATGACGCGGTGCGCTATATCGAGCCCAGGCTGGCGCACAGCTGTCCGCCTGATACGCTGGGCTGCCCCGACATCGTGCTGCTGCAATGTGAGGAGCTGGCTGTCATCGACAACCTGTCGGGCAAGCTCTACCTGATCGTCTATGTCGATCCTGGCCAGCCGGAGGCCTATGCCCATGCCAAAAGGCGGCTGCGCATGCTCAAAGAACAGTTGCAGGGCACGGTCAGCGCGCCGCCGTTGCGCCCTGGCCCCGGCCACCCGGCCGAGCGGGAATTTGCCAAGGCCGACTACCTGGCGGCGGTCGAGCGGGCCAAGGCCTTGATTGCCGACGGTGACTTCATGCAGGTGCAAGTGGGCCAGCGCATCCGCAAGCGCTACACCGAGTCGCCCCTGTCTCTGTACCGCGCCTTGCGCTCGCTCAACCCGAGCCCCTACATGTACTACTACGATTTTGGGGACTTTCAGGTGGTCGGTGCCAGCCCTGAAATTCTCGTGCGTCAGGAAAGCGTGCCCGAGGGCACCAAGGTCACGATCCGGCCGCTGGCCGGTACGCGCCCTCGTGGGGCGACGCCCGAGCAGGACAAGGCAGCCGAACAGGAGCTGCTGGCCGACCCGAAAGAGCGGGCCGAGCATGTGATGCTGATCGATTTGGCCCGCAACGACATCGGCCGGGTGGCCCAGATCGGCACGGTCAAGGTGACCGAAGCGTTTGTGGTCGAGCGCTACAGCCACGTCATGCACATCGTCAGCAATGTCGAGGGTTTGCTGGAGCCGGGTCTGAGCAATATGGATGTGCTCAAGGCCACCTTCCCCGCCGGCACGCTCACCGGTGCGCCCAAGGTCCATGCGATGGAGCTGATCGACCAGCTCGAGCCGAGCAAGCGAGGCCTCTACGGCGGCGCCTGCGGCTACCTCAGCTATGCCGGTGACATGGACGTGGCCATTGCGATTCGCACCGGCATCGTCAAAGACCAGACGCTGTATGTGCAGGCCGCCGCCGGTGTGGTGGCCGACTCGGTGCCCGAGCTGGAGTGGAGGGAGACCGAGGCCAAGGCGCGGGCCCTGCTGCGCGCCAGCGAACTCGTTGAGGAGGGCTTGCAATGAGCACCGCAGCCGCTGTCAGCGGGGGCAGCCCGCAGGTGCTGGTGATCGACAACTACGACAGCTTCACCTACAACATCGTGCAGTACCTCGGCGAGCTCGGCGCGCAGGTGCAGGTGGTGCGCAACGACCAGTGCAGCCTCGAGCAGCTGACCGGACGCGCATTTGACCGCCTGCTCATTTCGCCGGGTCCATGCTCGCCGGCGCAGGCCGGCATCAGCGTGCCGGCCATCGCACACTTTGCCGGCAAGCTGCCGATCTTGGGGGTGTGCCTGGGTCACCAGAGCATCGGCGCAGCCTTCGGCGGGCGCATTGTGCGGGCCCAGCAGCTGATGCACGGCAAGACCAGCGCCATCAGCACCACGGGCGAGGGCGTCTTCAGGGGGCTGCCGCGCCAGTTCACGGTCAATCGTTACCATTCCCTGGCCATCGAGCGCGCCAGCTGCCCGCCGCAGTTGCAGGTCACGGCCTGGACGAGCGATGGCGAGATCATGGGCGTGCGCCACCAGAGCTTGCCTATCGAGGGCGTTCAATTTCATCCCGAAAGCATCCTGACCGAGCATGGACACGCCCTGCTCAAAAACTTCCTGGAGACCTCATGAAGACTGTAGATCTGCGCAGCGACACCGTCACCCAGCCCACTGCGGCGATGCGCCAGGCCATGATGGCTGCGCCCCTGGGCGACGATGTATTTGGCGACGATCCGACGGTGCTGGCGTTGCAGGCGCGCATTGCGCAGCTCACCGGCAAGCAGGCGGCGCTGTTCATGCCCTCGGGCACGCAAAGCAATCTGTGCGCGATCCTGGCCCACTGCGGTCGCGGCGACGAGTACATCGTCGGTCAGATGGCCCACACCTACCGCTACGAAGGCGGCGGCGCGGCCGTTTTGGGCAGTGTGCAGCCGCAGCCGCTGGCGCAAGATGCGCAAGGCCAGATGCAAATCGGCGAGATCGCTGCGGCCATCAAGCCCGACGATCCCCACTTTGCGCGCACCCGCCTGCTGTGTCTTGAAAACACCTGGAACGGTCATGTGATGCCCGACAGTTACTTCGCGCAGGCCTGTGAGCTGGCGCGCAGCCGGGGGTTAGCTGCTCACCTCGATGGCGCGCGTCTCTTCAATGCGGCTGTGGCCAGTGCCGCCAGCGGCCAAAGCGCGATGGCCAGGCTGCGCCAGATTGTTGAGCCGTTTGACACGGTCTCGGTGTGTTTTAGCAAGGGCCTGGGCGCGCCCGTGGGATCGGCCTTGTGTGGCCCGAGCGACTTCATCGAGCGCGCCCGTCGCATCCGCAAGATGGCTGGCGGCGGGCTGCGCCAAGCGGGCCTGTTGGCCGCCTGCGCGCTGCACGCGCTCGACCATCATGTCGATCGCCTGGCCATCGACCACCGCCTGGCCCAAAGGCTGGCGCAGGGCCTGCGCGGCATCGCCGGGCTGAGCGTGCGCTCGGCGCAGACCAATATCGTCTTCGTCGACGTGGACGCTGGCCGTGGACCGGCGCTGGTCGATTTCCTCAAGCAGCAAGGCGTGCTGGTCACCGGTCTGGTGGGCTTGCGCTGGGTCACGCACCTGGACGTCGACGAGGCCGGCATTGACCATGCAATCGCCAGTGTTCGCCGCTTCTTCCAGATGGCCTCGGAGCCGGCCGCGCGCTAGCGCGCTCGTTTGCACCGACCCGGCCCCTCCATCCCTGACAATTGATGCCCTTCGGAGTCACGCATGCCCAACAGCCACAAAATCACACCCCAGGAAGCGCTGCAACGCACGATCGAGCACCGTGAAATTTTTCACGATGAAATGCTGCACGTCATGCGGTTGATCATGAGCGGCGAGATGTCGCCGCTCATGACGGCCGCTTTCATCACTGGTCTGCGCGTGAAGAAGGAAACCATCGGCGAGATCACCGCGGCCGCTCAGGTCATGCGCGAGTTCTCGACCAAGGTGCAGGTGGACGATCGCAGGCACTTGGTCGATATTGTCGGCACAGGCGGCGACGGCTCGCACACCTTCAACATCTCCACCTGCTCGATGTTCGTGGCCGCGGCCGCGGGTGCCAAGGTCAGCAAGCATGGCGGCCGCAGCGTCAGCAGCAAGTCGGGCAGCGCCGACGTGCTCGAAGCAGTGGGCCTGAACATCCATCTGACGCCGCAGGCCATCGCCCGCTGCATCCAGGAGGTCGGTGTGGGCTTCATGTTCGCGCCCAACCACCATCCCGCCATGAAGAACGTGGCGCCGGTGCGCAAAGAGCTGGGTGTGCGCACCTTGTTCAACATCCTCGGGCCCCTGACCAACCCGGCCGGTGCGCCCCATATTCTGATGGGCGTGTTTCATGCCGATCTGGTGGGCATCCAGGTGCGCGCCTTGCAGCGCCTGGGCGCCGAGCATGCGCTGGTGGTCTATGGCAAGGACGGCATGGACGAAATCAGCCTGGGCGCCGGCACCTTGGTCGGCGAGCTCAAGGACGGGCAGATCACCGAATACGAAATCCATCCCGAAGACTTCGGCCTGCCCATGGCCAGCAACCGCGCCTTGCGGGTCGAGGGGCCCGAGCAATCGCGTCAGATGCTTCTGGATGTGCTCGATGGCGTGCCCGGAGCGGCCAGCGACATCGTCGCGCTCAACGCGGGCGCCGCTTTGTATGCGGCCAATTTGGCCATCGACATGGCCGACGGACTCAAGCGCGCCCGCCAGGCCATTGCCAGCGGTGCGGCCCGGCGCAAGCTCGACGAGTTGGTCAGCACCAGCGCGCGGCTGGCGCAAGCGTCAGCGTGAGCGGGATTCAACAGGAGAGCGCCGTGTCAGACATTCTGGACAAGATCGTGGCCGTCAAGCACGAGGAAGTGGCCGCCGCCAAGCGGCAAAAAAGCCTGGCCGAGGTAGAGCGCGACGCGTTCTCGCGCGTCATGACGCGCGACTTCGTTGCGGCCATGCGGCGCAAGATCGACGCTGGGGGCGCTGCCGTTATTGCTGAGGTCAAGAAGGCCAGCCCCTCCAAGGGCGTGCTGCGCAGCGACTTCATTGCCGCCGATATTGCGCAAAGCTACGCGGAGCACGGCGCGGCCTGCCTGTCGGTGCTCACCGATCGGCAGTTCTTTCAAGGCAGCGCCGACTACCTCAAGCAGGCCCGCGCCTCATGCGATTTGCCGGTGCTGCGCAAAGATTTCATGGTCGACGCCTACCAGGTCTACGAGTCGCGGGCGATGGGGGCCGACTGCATCTTGCTCATTGCCGCCTGTCTCGATGACGCGCAGATGCGTGAGCTCGAGGCGCTGGCCCTCTCGCTGGGCATGGCCGTGCTGGTCGAGGTGCACGACGGTATCGAGCTCGAGCGGGCGCTGAGCCTCAAGACCCCCCTGCTGGGCATCAACAACCGCAACCTCAAGACCTTCGAGGTGGACTTGCAGACCACGCTGGGCCTGCTCGAGCGGGTGCCGGCCGATCGGCTGCTGGTGACCGAATCGGGCATTGCTTCGGCCGCCGATGTCCAGCGCATGAGAGGCGCTGGCGTGCACGCCTTCTTGGTCGGCGAGGCTTTCATGCGTGCGCCTGAGCCGGGGCAGGCGCTGGCGCAGTTGTTCGGCTGAGCTGGCGATGAACCGTGCCCGTCGGGGGCAGACCACGCAACTGCCGCTGGAGGGCTGGCCCCGGCCTGCAGCCGGGGCGCTGACGGCTTGGGAGCCCGAGCGCTGGCCGGTGGCGGCCGACTGGCGCCGCCTGGTCGATGGGTTTCTGGCCAGCGCAGCGGGTCTGGAGTTGGCAGCCTTTGTGCGGGCGCGCCTGGCTGGCGGCGCGGTGATCTACCCGCCCCGGCCGCTGTGGGCGTTGGAGCTGACGGCTTTGGCGCAAGTTAGGGTGGTCATTTTGGGCCAGGACCCGTATCACGGTCCGGGGCAGGCGCAGGGGCTCGCGTTTTCGGTGGCACCGGGCACGCCCGCGCCGCCGAGTCTGCGCAACATCTTGCGCGAGCGCGAGCGCGATCTGGGCGCTGGGCCCGGCCCCAAGGACAGCCTGTGCAGCTGGTCCGAGCAAGGGGTCTTGTTGCTCAACACCGTCCTCACAGTCGAGCAGGGCCAGCCTGCCAGCCATTCGGGGAAGGGTTGGGAAGTACTTACTTGCAAGATATTGGCCGCGCTGCAGGACCGTCCTGAGCCGACGGTGTTCATGGGCTGGGGGGCTCATGCGCAGGCGCAGCTGGCCCGCGTGCCAGCGCATCACTTGCTGTTGTCGGCCAATCACCCCTCTCCCTTGTCGGCGCTCAGGCCGCCCCGGCCCTTTGTTGGCTGTGGTCACTTCAGTGCGGCCAATGCTTGGTTGCAGGCCCATGGGCGGGGGGTGGTTTCCTGGTAGCCAAGCGCAACAAAATCATGGCATAATCCGGGGTTCGCTTGCTGGACGGGTGCCCGAGTGGCTAAAGGGGGCAGACTGTAAATCTGTTGGCTTACGCCTACGCTGGTTCGAATCCAGCCCCGTCCACCAGATGCAGTTTGCGCCTTGCGGGTCGATCTATCGGCCTGGGGCCGATCCGGGCATCGAGCGAGTCGGTCAACGGCATCTTGAGCTGCGGGAGTAGTTCAATGGTAGAACCTTAGCCTTCCAAGCTAATGACGCGGGTTCGATTCCCGTCTCCCGCTCCAGGTTCTTGTGTGTCTGTCGGTCGGTGGTAGTCAAGAGTTTTGCCCTTGTGGCTCAGTGGTAGAGCACTCCCTTGGTAAGGGAGAGGTCGCGGGTCCGATTCCCGCCAAGGGCACCAGTTTCGAGTGGGCTTGTCGCGCTGTGGCAGGTTCGCTGGTGTCGATGCAGGATGTTTTAACTTTTCGGAGTTGATTGAAATGGCAAAAGAGAAATTCGCGCGGACCAAACCGCACGTCAACGTGGGCACGATTGGCCACGTCGATCATGGCAAGACCACGCTGACGGCGGCCATTACCACCATCTTGGCTGCC
>JAIXWZ010000216.1 GCA_027491035.1 Comamonadaceae bacterium
CTTCTCTTGGCGAGAAGCTCTTTGGCTTCAAGGATTCGGAGGTCGCCACGTCGGCTGTGGCCCTGCGCGGTATCGAGTCGTCTCCAGCGGTCGCCTACGGCGGCACCCCGACGATCAACGTGACCAACAACTTTGCCGTCGACAACACCAACAACCGCTTCGTGGTCACAGTGGACGGCGTCAAGGGCACGGTGGTCATCCCCACGGGCAACGACTACTCGGTCGAATCGTTCGCTGCGGCCTTGCAAAAAGGCATCAACTCGATGGCCAACAACACCAACGGCGTGCCCGAGACGGTCAACGGCGTGCGAGTGGGCTACGACTATGGGCGCAACCGCTTTGTGTTCACCACTGGCACCACCTCGTCGGATTCGTTCATCAAGATATCGGGCCAGCCCACCTGGGGCCTGGAGCAGGTTGAGGCCGGTCGCGGCAAGACCTCCACCTGGATCAAGCCGACCCAACACTCAGACCTGGTGGGCACGCAGATGGTGCCCAAGTACATCGACAGCGACGGCAAGGAAACGACCAACGGTGACGGCTACACGGTGCTGCCGGCTTGGTCGCCGATCTTTCTGGACAAGGGCGAGCTGACCTTTGACACCGGCGGCAAACTGGTTTCGCCCATGGGCGGCACGCAGTTGGAGACGGTCTATCTGGCAGGCGGTAAGGGCGCCTTGACCATCAATATTGATTACTCGGCCTCGACCCAGTTCTCGTCGCCGTTTGCAGTGCTGTCGCAGTCGCAAGACGGCGCGCCCGAGGGCGATCTGGTGGGCGTGACGATCGCCAACGATGGTCTGGTCAGCGCTTCGTATTCCAACGGCACGCAAAAGTCGCTGGCCAAGATCTTGCTGGTCAACTTCTCGAGCCCAGCGGGCTTGCGTCAGGCTGGTGACTCAAGCTTCCTGGCATCGGCCGCCTCGGGCAGCCCGATTCTGGGAACCGCCGGAACCGCTGGCTTTGGCACGATCCGCGCCGGTGCCACCGAGCGCTCGAACGTGGACCTGACGCAGGAGCTGGTGGACCTGATCACCGCACAGCGTAACTTCCAGGCCAACGCGAAGGCGATCGAGACCTCGACGACGATGACTCAGGCCATCATCAATATCCGCGGCTGATCCTGGCTTGATCGATTAATCGGAACCAGCACAAGGAACTTGAGACATGGACCGTCTTGCATTCAACGCGGTGGCCGCCATCAACGAGAACCGGGTGGCCCGTCAGGTCACGGCCAACGAGCTGGCCAACGTCTCGACGCCTGGCTTCAAGCGCAGCTACGAGGTGGCGATGCGGGCCATCAAGGTCGAAGGCCCCGGCCTGGAGACCCGTCTGCAGCCGCAGGCCATCAGCTCAGACGTCATCTCCATGCGGCCAGGCGCCGTCATGGTGACCGGCCGCGACCTCGATGTGTCCATCAACGACAGGGCGGTGCTCGGTGTGAGCACCCGTGACGGCCAGTTGGCCTTCACCCGCCGCGGCGATCTGCAAGTCTCGGCCACGGGCGTGCTGCAAAACGGCTCGGGCTATGTGGTGCGCGGTGAGAACGGGCAGCCGATCACCCTGCCTTCGGGCAGCAAGGTCAACATCAACCCCGATGGCAGCATTTATGCCACCAGTGACGCGCAGATGGCCGATCCGGGCGTGTTGGTTGGGCGGCTCATGCTGCGTGACTCGAGCCAGGCCAGGCTGGTGCGGCGCGAGGACGGTCTGTTTCAGCCCGAGGGCAACCCCGGCGCCGACATCACCAATGGCACGGAGCGCCCCTCGCTCACGCCCAAGGCGCTTGAGGGCAGCAATGTCAACGCGATGGAAATCATGATCAAGCTGATCGACCAGTCGCGCAGCTTCGAGCAGCAAATTCGCATCATCAAGGAAAGCAAGACCGGCGACGAGGCCGGCGCCTCGATGCTCAAGACCAGCGGCTGAGATCGGGCCGGGTCTTTACTGAACACGAAACAAGGAGCGCAATATGGATGCATCGATGTGGGTGGCCAAGACGGGTCTGGATGCCCAGCAGACCCGGATGAATGTCATCTCGAACAACCTGGCCAACGTCAACACGACCGGCTTCAAGCGCGACCGTGCGGTGTTCGAGGACATGCTCTATCAAAACCTGCGCCAGCCCGGCGGCCAGACCGATGCCAACTCGCAGGCCCCTACCGGCCTCATGCTCGGCACCGGCGTGCGCATCGTGGCCACCGAAAAGATTCATGCCCAGGGCAACATGATGACCACGCAAAATCCGCTGGACATGGCCATTGCCGGCGGCGGCTTCTTCCAGATCGCCCAGAGCGACGGCACGCTGGCCTACAGCCGTGACGGCGGCTTCAAGCTGTCCAACACCGGCCAGCTCGTGACCTCTAGCGGCGCACTGCTGCAGCCGGCCATCACCGTGCCGCAGAACGCGTCTTCGCTGACGGTCGGTCGCGACGGCACCGTCTCGGTGGAGCTCACCGGTGGCGGCAACCAGGTGCTCGGGCAGATCCAGGTCGCGCGCTTCGTCAACCCCAGCGGCTTGCAGTCACTGGGCCAAAACTTGGTCAAGGAAACGCCAGCCTCGGGCGCGCCCCAGGTGCTCGTGCCCGGCCAGGGCGGTGCCGGCACGATCGTGCAGGGCGCGCTGGAGGCGTCCAACGTGAACGTGGTCGAAGAGATGGTCAGCATGATCGAGACGCAGCGCGCCTACGAGATCAACTCCAAAGCCATCCAGGCCGTCGACGGCATGCTCAAGTTCATCAACAACAACCTCTGACCCAAGGCCAGATTCATGAAATCTCTTTTCGTCCTGGGTGCCGTCATCGCTTTGAGCGGCTGCACCGTGCTGCCGCCTCAGCCGCTCAAGCACAGCGCCGAGTTTGCACCCGTCATTCCGGCGGTTCGCGAAAAGCCGGCCGTGGCCACCGGCGCGATCTATCACTCGCGCATCAGCGACAACTTCTTTGGGCGTGGACGCAATCATCAGGTGGGCGACGTCATCACCGTCATCCTCAATGAGTCGACGCAGGCGGCGCGCACTGCCAACACCGAGGTCAACCGCAAGGCGGCCAACGACGTGGTGCCGCTGGGCCTGAGCAACAAGCTGCGCGGCGTGGGCCTGGGCGGCTTGGATCTGCGCAACGCCAATATGTCCTCCAGCGGCAAGGGCACGGCCGACCAGCAAGCCAGCCTGGAGGGCGCGGTGGCTGTGACCGTGGTCGATGTGCTGCCCAACGGCAACTTGGTGCTGCGCGGCGAAAAGCAACTGGCCCTGACCGAAGGCGCCGAGATCATTCAAGTGGCCGGCATCATCCGGCCGGAGGACGTGGCGCCCAACAACACGGTGCAGTCCAGGCGTCTGGCCAATGCGCAGATCACCTACCGCGGCACCGGTGACCTGGCCGCCGCTTCCAAGCCAGGCTGGGGCACCAGCGTGCTGCTCAAGCTTTGGCCCTTCTAAGGACGACCTGTCATGAAACGATTGAGCTCTTTCGCGCTGTTCTTCCTGGGGCTGGCTTTGGTGGCCTGCCCGATGGCGGCGCGCGCCGACCGCATCAAAGACTTGACCCATGTGGCGGCCAAGCGCACCAACCAGCTCATCGGCTACGGCCTGGTGGTCGGTTTGCAGGGCTCGGGCGACGGCTCGGATGTCTCGTTTACCGCGCAAAGCATGAAGACCATGCTCTCGCGTCTGGGCGTGGCGATGGAAGGCGCACTGGCCGACTTCGAGACGGCCACCGGTGGCGGCAAGATGGACATCAAGAACGTCGCTGCCGTCATGGTCACGGCCGAGTTGCCCGGCTTTGCCAAGCCCGGCCAGAAGATTGACATCAATGTTTCGGCCATCGGCAAGGCCAGCAATTTGCGCGGCGGCAATCTGCTGCTGACCAGCCTGCGCGGCGTGGACGGCGAGGTGTACGCCTTGGCCCAAGGCGCCTTGACGGCCACCGGCATCGATGCGGCAGGCGCCGGCACCAAAGTGGCCATTGGCGTGCCGACCTCGGCACGCGTGCCCGGCGGTGCCACGGTCGAGCGCGTGGTCGACACGCCTTTTGCCAGTGCCGAGCAGCTGATCTTGAATGTGCGCGACGGTGACTTCACCACCATGGCGGCCATTGTGACGGCGGTCAATTCACGCTTTGGTGAGGGGGTGGCCCAGGCGATCGACAGCGTCTCGGTGGCCATCCGCGCGCCGCGGGATCTGAGCCAGCGCGTGGCCTTCATGAGCATGGTCGAAAACCTCGATGTGCAGCCTGGCGAGCCACCGGCGCGCGTGGTCATCAATTCGCGCACCGGCACGGTGGTGATCAGCCGCAACGTGCGGGTGACGGCCGCTGCCGTCTCGCACGGCACGATTTCGGTGGCGATTTCGGCCACCAACGAGGTCTCGCAACCCAATCCGCTGGGCGCCGGTCAGACGGTGGGTGTGCAGAACGCCGAAGTGGCCGTCAACGAGCCCAACAAGCCCATGTTCTTGTTCCAGCCCGGTGTGGATCTGCGCCAGATCGTGGACGCGGTCAACCAGGTGGGCGCCTCCCCCTCGTCGCTCATTGCCATTCTTGAGGCGCTCAAGACCTCGGGCAGCTTGCGCGCCGAGTTGGTCGTCATCTGATCGCTGCAGGAAGAAAGCCGCACCATGGACTCGGTCAACAACGCCAGCACCCGCAGCTACCTTGATTTTCAGGGCCTGGGCGAGCTCAAGGGCCGCGCTGCGCGCGATGGCAAGTCGGCGCTGCGCGAGACGGCGCAGCAGTTCGAGGCCATGTTCTTGCAGATGATGATGAAGTCCATGCGCGAGTCGATCGAGAAAAGCGACCTGACCCATTCTGAGCATGCCGAGATGTTTGAGGGCATGTTCGACCGCGAGGTCTCGCTGGCCATGGCCCGGCGCAACAGCCTGGGCTTGGCCGATATGCTGGTGCAAGCCCAGACCCGTCAGATGTCGGCCATGAGCACGGCCGAGGCGCTGCAGTCGCGCCCGGGCGAGCCGGCTGGCAAGGCCGCCGACAAGCCCGCCATTCGCCGGCTCGACGCGAGTCAGCCGGCCCTGCCGCTGCAGCCCAGCGCACCGGCCTGGGAGGCGCTCAAGCGCCCGGGCGGCCCCATCCCCCTGAACAAAGTCGGAGGTGACCGGTGAGCGATCTGCTGGGCATTGCCGGCAATGCGGTCAACGCCTACCAGCTTGCGCTGGGGACGGTGAGCAACAACATTGCCAACGTATCGACCGACGGCTACACCCGCCAGGCGGTCGAGCTCAATGCCGGCACGCCCCGTCAGCTCGGTACCGCCTATATTGGCACCGGCGTGGTGTTCGACCGCGTCAAGCGCCAGTACGATGCGTTTGCCGAGTCCAATCTGCGCAACAGCACGAGCGAGCTTTACAGCCAGTCGCCCGTGGTCGAATATGCCAATCGGGTGATCGATCTGATGGGCAGCGAAACCGCCGGTCTGACCAGCTCGTTTGACCAATTCTTCTCGGCTGCGCGCTCGCTGACCACCGACCCGGCCTCGACCGTGCTGCGCGGTGAGCTCTACCGCGGCGCGCAAGGGGTAGCCGCCCGTTTTGGGCAGATTTCCAGCCAGCTCGATCTGATTGACACCGAAACGCGAGAGGCGGTGTCCGCCAGCCTGGGCGAGGTCAACACCATCTCGCAGCAGCTGGCCGCCATCAACGCGCAGATGGCCAAGGTGGGGCTGGCCTCGCGCCAGCCTTCTGAGCTGCTCGATCAGCGCGATCGCCTGCTGCGTCAGCTCTCCGAGCTGGTGGGCATCCGCACCGCGTTCGAGCCCAGCGGCTCCGTGACGGTGGCCCTGGGCGGCACCATCAACCGCGATGTCATTGTGTCGGGCACAGCGTCGGTGCGTGTGGGCTACACCGCCAACGTGGCCGCACCCGAGCGCATCGGTCTGATGTACGACCCCTATGGCCCCAAGCCGGCGCTGCTGACGGGCGTGACCAGCGGCAAGCTCGCCGGTCTGCTGACCTTTCGCGACCAGGTGCTGGAGTCCACCCGTGATGCGATGGGCTTTTTGGTCGATAAATTTGTCAGCGAGGTCAATGCCCAGCACCGCGCCGGCGTTGACGCCTACGGTCAGCCCGGCGGCGACCTGTTTGCGATAGACCCCACCGCCGCCCAGGCCGCCGGCGGCATTTCGGTGGCCCTTGACGACCCGATGCGGCTGGCGGCAGCAGCCCAGTTTCGGGTGACCGAGAACTCAACCAACACGGGCCTGGCCGACGCCACGGTGGCTTTCAAGCAGCCTGAGCAGGCGGGGCCCGAGGCCTTGCAGCAGGTCTTGCCCAACAACCCCCATCCGTCGGCCGGCAAGCTGCTCGAGCTCAGTGCGGCAGCGGCGCTGGTGCCGGTGGCCACGGTACCAGCGGGCCTGCGTGAGGTGACGATTTACCTCAATGAGGCCAGCGGCGATCAGCAGTTGCAGCTGGTGACCCGCGACGGCCGCCATGTTCTGGGTGCCCCGCTCGGTGCCGCCGAACAAGACCAGCTGCTGGCCCACGCCGGCATGGCAACCGGCGCCACCTACAGCACCACCTACTTGGGCGCCAGCGGTGCGACGGCCTACAAAGACATGGACGTGTTTTACGGTGCCCGCGCCGAAAAGCGCGCGCTGCAGCGCTTTGACCCGCAGGGCAATGCGGCCACACCGGTGGCCGGTCCGGCCATTTTGACCAGTGGCCCGATGGCCACGGGCTTGAGCGGTTTGCCGGCCGGCACCTTGACGCTCAATGGCGTGGCCTTGCCCGCCCTGACGGGCACCAGCGGCAGCGTGCAAGCTGGCGATGTGGCCAACTGGATCAACAGCTGGGCTGCCGCGCGCAACCCGGCGCAGGGCATCTCGGCCCGCGCCTTCACTGAAATTCGGGTGCCTGCAGCCAATTTGCGCAACGCCAATTCGCTCGACCTCGAAGGCGTGCGGATTCCCCGGCCCGCAGCCGTGCCGGCCACCGCCGACGGCTGGGCCGAGCAAATCAATGCAGCCCTGGGCCAAACTGGGGTCAAGGCCCAGGTGCTGGCCACCGGCGAGCTGGTGCTGGGCAACGAAACAGGCCAGCCCATCACCATCGGCCCGGCTGGCGGCAACGCCCTG
Source organism: Comamonadaceae bacterium (assembly GCA_027491035.1). GTDB lineage: Bacteria > Pseudomonadota > Gammaproteobacteria > Burkholderiales > Burkholderiaceae_C > Polaromonas. Next base: position 7,087 of record JAIXWZ010000216.1, read on the forward strand.
GGGCTCGATGCCAAGGCCTACGGCGGGCAGGTGGAGATCACCCGGGCGCTCAGCAATGCCGAGGGCGGCACTTCGATCGAAATCGGCTTTGGGGCGACGGGCAAGCCCAGCGATCTGGCCCAACTGGGTATTCGCACGGCTGCCTATGTGCGCGGCCAGATGCCCGAAGACCTGATCGCTTTTGTGACTGACTCGGGTGCCAGCCAGGCCAAGGTGTCGGCCAGCTACCAGGGCGAGCCCACCGAGCTGGGCCCGTCGCTGCGCGAGCAGCCGATGGAGGTTCAGTTTGTGGCCGGTGCGGCGGCAGGCTCCATGCGCTACCGCATCACCGACCTGAACACCGGCACCGTGATGGCCGAGCGCGATCTTGACCTCAAGTTGCTCAATACCGCCGAGCCGGGCGGCGGGATCGTTTTTCAGGGCTTGGCCATCAGCTTTAGCAGCGCGCCCAAGCTGGGCGACCGCTTCTTGCTCGATGGCAACAAGGACGGCGCCGGCAACAACGACAACATGCGCGCCCTGGCCGGCTTGTCTGACCTCAAAGTTGTGGGCGGCAGCAAGACCATCAGCGCGGCCTATATCGACCACGTCAACGAGATGGGCAACATCTCGCGCCAGGCCTCGATTGCCCGAGACGCGCTCGAGGTGGTGCGCGAGCAGGCGGCCGAGACGCGCGACAAAGTTTCGGGCGTCAACCTCGATGAAGAGGCGGCCAGCCTGATTCGTTTTCAGCAGGCCTATCAGGCCTCGGCCAAAGTCATGCAGACGGCCTCGCAGTTGTTTGATGCGGTGCTACAGATCGCCTGAGCGGAGCCCTGACCCATGAAGATTTCAACCGCCCACCTGTTCGATCGCGCCGGCGAGCAAATGAGCAGGCTGCAATCGTCCTTGCTTAATTCGCAAAACCAGATGGCCACGGGCAAGCAGATCGTGCGCCCCAGCGACGAGCCCAACCGGGTGGCCACCATCGCCCGACTCAATTCACTGCAGGCGCGCCACGACAACTACATGGCCAATATGGAGTTGGTCAAGGCCCGCTTTGGCACGGAAGAGGGCGCGGTGTCCAGCGCCGTGCAGGTGATGTACCGGGTCAAGGAGCTGACCGTGCAGGCCAGCAACGACACCATCAGCCCGTCCGACCGCCAGGCCATTGCCACCGAGTTGCAGGGCCTGCGCGAGCAGATGCTCAGCCTGGCCAACACCCGCGACACCAGCGGCAACTACATGTTTGCCGGCAGTCGCGTGGGCGAGCCGCCCTTTGAGGCGCCGGCCAGCGATCCGCAGGCCTCGCCGGTCTACCAGGGCGACAAGACGCGCATGGAAGTCATGATTGGCGACCAGCGCTCGCTGCCCATCAACCGGCCCGGCTCTGAAGTCTTTGGCCGCGTGCTGCGCACCGATGGGGCAGGGCAGGTGGAGGGTGTGGGCTTTTTTCAGGCCTTCGACGACCTGATTGCCGGCGTGCGCGAATCCAAGCTCACCGAGGTTCAGCGCGGCAACGGCGA
>JAIXWZ010000136.1 GCA_027491035.1 Comamonadaceae bacterium
CAGCCGGCCAGTCGGTGAGCCTGGGCGCCCTGAGCGTCACCGGCAACCTGGCGGTCGAGGCGGGTCTGGACATCGGGCAAAGCGGCGCGCTGCAGGTCGGCGGTGCCACCGCGCTGCAGGCCGGTGAGGACATTGACCTGAGCCTGGGCAATCTGCTGACTGGCACGGTGACGGCGCAGGCCGAGGTCATCGCGCTGCAGGCCCGGGGCGATTTGCTCTTTGGCAGCCTGGTGGCCGACGGGTCGATCAAGGTGGTCAGCACGGGGGGCTCGATCACCCTGCAAAGCGAGCCGAAGGCGCCGGTGGTCGAAGTCGGTGCGGCCACGACTGTGGCGCTGGAGGGTCAGCGCCAGCTGGGCGCGCAGACCGTCACGCTGCGCGCGGGCCAGGGCCTGCTGCGCGGCAACGAAGCCTTGACGCTGCAGGCCAGCACGGTGACGGTGGACAGCGGCGCCGGTCAGGTCTGGCTGCAGCTCACGCACGGCGGCCCGATCGATGCGCAGATCAGCGCGGCCGGCTCGCTGCGCGTGACGCACGAAGGCGACCTGCGTTTTGCTGCCGGCTCGGCGCTGCGCTCGAGCGGTGCCGACGTGGCTGTGCAGGCGGCGCGCGATGTCTGGACCTCGGGCCTGAGCCTGAGCGCCGACAGCGCCAGCATCGAGGCCGGCCGGGCCATTCGGGCTGATGCGCAGCTTGACGCTGCGCCCCTGGTCATCGACGGCGCGGTGCACTTGCAGGCGCAAGCGGGCATTGGCGGCTTTTACTTTGAGCGGGTGCTGATCGAGCAGCGCGGTGGTGCTGCGCGCGTCAGTGCATCGAACGGCGCCAGTGGCGATGTGGTGATCGCCGGTGTGCAGGGCTTGACCCTGGCGCCGCAGAGCGTGCAGTCTGATGCCAACGACGGCTGGGTGGTGCTGCTGGGCGGACGCGGCGCTGTGGTGGAGCAGGGCGATCTGATCGTGCGGCCCAACCTGGTGCGCGCCACCGGCATCAACTGGATGGCGCGCGAGCAGATCGACACCAGCTTGTTGCTGACCGCCGTGCTCAAGAGCGGCGCGATGCAGGAGCTGGCCCAGGCATCGCCGCTTGAGCGCATGAACCGCCTGCTGGCCGAGGGCTTTGGCCAGAGCGATGCGGCCAGCGAGCCTGCACTGGAGAGCGCGCCCAAGGTCCTCAAGACCCAGTCGAGCGTGAGTGTGGGCGCGCCGCGCGAGATCAACGCGCAGACGGTCAGTGTCATGGCCGCGCCCAAGACCACCAGCCAGCTGCTCGAGATGGCCATGACGCTCACCCAGCAAGGCGGCAACCCGTCGATGGGCGATGCCGAAAGCCTGGGCACCTGGGTTTCGCGCACATCACCGAGCGAGTCGAGCCGCGAGCCCATGCGTGATTCGAGCCGTGAGCCCAATATGCAGCCGGCCGTGCAGCCGGCTGTGCAGCCATCTGTGCAGCTGCTCAACTCTGCGCCGGCCCAGCAGCCTGCCGATGCGGCGCCCGCTGCGCCTGGCACCGCACCGGCCACGCCCTCAAGCGAGTCGCCAGCCGGCAACCCAGCCGGCAACCCAGCCGCACCTGCGCCGCAGGGCAGTCAGCCTGCGCAGGGTGCAGCCAGCGAGCCCAAGTCGTCACAGTCACCGGCCGATGCACAGTCCCCCACATCAGACGTGCGCTGGCTGCTGCCGCAGGACGAGCTGCAGCAATGGCTGCCCGCTGGGCCTGAGCAGGCTGAGCCCGCATCGACGCAGTCGGGTGTGTTCTCGGGCCTCAAGGGCGCAGCCGTCAAGCTGAGCCAATGGCTGGGCTGGTCCACTGCCCGCGCCGATGCCGCACCGAAGGAGGAGTCCAAACCCGAGTCGGCCGGCTCTGCGCCTGACGACGGCCGGTCGACTTGAGTGGGGGGCGCAGTGGCGCTTGCTTCGTCATTGCGAGGCGCAGCCTTTAGCCGCGAGGAGCTTGCGACGTGGCGGGCCGTGGCAATCCGGGTTGTCATGCGACGGCCGATGGATTGCTTCGTTCCTCGCAATGACGGGGCGGGGGCGCAATGACGGGGCGGGGGCCAATGACGCTTGCTTCGTCATTGCGAGGCGCGCAGCGCCGTGGCAATCCAGGTTGTCATGCGACGGCCGATGGATTGCTTCGTTCCTCGCAATGACGGGGCGGGGCGCCATGACGGGGCGGGGGGGCGCCATGACGGGGCGGAGGTGCAGTGACGCTCACTTCGTCATTGCGAGGCGCGCAGCGCCGTGGCAATCCAGGTCAGTCGCCTGGACGCAATTGGTACTTCTGGATCTTTTCGATCAGGGTGGTGCGCTGCAGGCTCAGCAGGCGGGCGGTCTGGGAGACGTTGCCTTCTGTGCGTTCGAGCGCTTGCTGGATCAGGTCGCGTTCGATGTCGGCCAGGCGTTCTTTGAGGCTCAGGCCTTCGGCGGGCAGAACCGGGGTGGGCACGCCGCCTTGGGCCAGCATGATGATGCTCTCGACGTCACTGACCGATTCGTCTTGCGGCTCGGCTGGCGCGGCCTCGGCAGCCGGTGCTTGCGTGGCCAGCAAGCTGGTGACCGGATTGGCGCAGCGCTCGGCTTGCAGGCTGGCCAAACCCTTGGGCAGCAGGTTGGCTGGCACCGTGCCCAGAGCCAGGTGCTCGCCGGTGAACAGGGTGCTGAAGCGGTCGACCAAGTTGGACAGTTCGCGCACGTTGCCGGGCCAGGGGTAGGCCTGCAAGGCGCTCATGAAGTCGTCGGTGAAGGTGATGGCCGACTGCCCGCGGGGCGCAAAGCGCTTGGCGAAAAAGCCGAGCAGTTCCGGCAGGTCTTCGGGGCGCTCGCGCAGCGGGCAGGTGTGCAGGGGCAACACATTGAGCCGGTAATAGAGGTCTTCGCGAAAGCGGCCGGCGGCGATTTCGGCTTCGAGGTCGCGGTGGGTGGCCGCCACCACGCGCACATCAATGGCCACCGGCTTGCTGCCGCCGACCGGGTCGACCTGGCGCTCTTGCAGCACGCGCAGAAGCTTGACCTGCATGTCCAGCGGCAGGTCGCCGATTTCGTCGAGGAAGATCGTGCCGCCGTGGGCCAGCTCGAAGCGGCCGACGCGGTCGGCCATGGCGCCGGTAAAAGCCCCCTTGCGGTGGCCAAACAGCTCGCTTTCAATCAGGTCTTTGGGGATGGCGGCGCAGTTGATGGGCACGAAGTTGCCCGAACGGCGGTCCGATTGCTCGTGCAGCGCGCGTGCCACCAGCTCTTTGCCGGTGCCGCTTTCGCCCGTGATCAGCACAGTGGCCGGCGAGTGGGCCACCCGGGCGATCAGGGTCCGCACCGCTTGAGCAGCGGGGCTTTTTCCGATGAAGGGATGCGGGGTGGTCATGGCAGGCGGCGGCGTCGGAGTGTCCAGACTTTGGCACAAAATGTTAAAAAATGCAATGGATTTGTTAAATGATATGCGCCAATCCAGCGCAGATGGGGCGTCGATGAGGTGTTTTTGTGGCGTACCGGACCCAGGCGCCGGGCTTCGGCGCTCAAGCTTGGCGCCCTGGTGTCGATTCTGCAGGCGTCAGAACCTGGCGCCTTGCGCGACCCCATCGAGGTAAGAACATGAAATTGAACGCTCATCTTTCTGTCGGCTTGACCCGGGCGCTCGGTGCCGCCACCTTGCTGGCCCTTTCGGGTTGCCAGACGATGCTGCCCTGGAGCCTGACGACCTCGAAGGAGCCGGTCAAGGTCCAGGCTGCAGCCGAGGCGCCGGTGTCCCGCGCGGCTGTGGCCAGGCCGGCTGCCGCCGAGCCCAGCGCGCCGGCTCCTGTTGCGGCCCAGCGCGCCGAGCCGGTGGCGCGCGCCGAGTCGGCCGGCATGATCGCGCCCCTGATTGAAAAGCGCGAGACCCTCACGGCCACCGGCTATGCCGTGATCAGCGTGCAGAACCACCGCAATCCGGCGCAGCAGCGCCTGATGGCCATTCGGGCCTCCAAGCTCGATGCCTACCGCTCGCTGACCGAGCAGGTCTATGGTCAGCAGCTCGATGCCACCACCACGGTGGCCGACATGATGGTGCAAAGCGACACCTTTCGCGCCCGGGTCGAGGGTGTGATTTACGGTGCCGTGCTGGTGAGCATCACGCCCGCTGGCGACGACACCTATGAGACCACCTTGAGCCTGGACAAGGCGGTGGTGCAAGACTTGCGCGCCCTGTACCTCGGGCAGGTGCAGGCGCGGGCGCGCTAAGCCATGGACTGCCGCGCGCTGACCGCTGGCCCGACCGCCTTGCCGGCCTGGCGCGGTGCGGTGATGGCCGCGCTGGCTTGCGCCCTGTGGGCCGGCATTGGGGGCCTATCGCATGCGGCCGAGCTCAGCGCCGAAGAAAAGCTGCAGGCGGTTCGCCACGCTTTGGCGCAGGAGGCGCTGCGCGGGGCCACCCAGGTGCGCACCACCGCCTGGATCGATGCCCAAGGCTCGCTGCGCGAGTCCAGCAGTTTTCGATCAGGCATGCAGGTGCGCGGCGTGCGCGTGGTCGCCTATTCGCGCGACGCGCAGGGCCAGCCGCAGGCGCGGCTGCAAGTGCAGGGCTCGCAGGACGATCTGGTCAAAGCCGATGCGGCGGCGCCGCCTGCTGCGCCTTGCCCCAAAACCGATGCGCTGCGCCACGTGCTGGGCCTGGAGGTGCATCTGCGCGGGCGCTGGTCGGTCGATGAAGAGCATTTGCAGCGCGAGGCGGTGCAGCTCATGGGCGCGGCCTGGCGCGGCGCGGCCGATGGCCGTTGGCAGCTCATTGACGTGGCCGCGGCGCAGACGCAGGCCTCGAGCGCGTCGGCCTATGAGCGGCTGCTCACCGGTGCCGGCGCCGCTTCGGCGGCGCTGAACTGGCGCTTGCTGCTGAGCCTGGAGACGGTGCCGGCGGCAGCTGCGCGCAGCTGGCTGCCCTGGCCCACGACTGAGCCGACCTGGATGCGCCTGACCTTGACGCTGCAGTCGGCCCGAGAGTCAAAGCCCGCTTTGCAGCGCACGGTCGATTTACCGCTGCTGGCGCAAGAGCGCTCCTGGGCGCCGCCGCGCTTGCAGGCCGTCAGTCGCAGCCAGCTGCAGACGCTGGTGCAGGACTGGTCCAAGGCCATCGGCGAGCGACTCGCGTGCGAGCCGGTGGGCGTGCAGGTTTTACATGCTGCGGGCGAGCAGGTCCACATTGACCAAGGCAGCTTGGCGGGCGTGCAGGCGGGCGACGAGTGGCTGGTGTCTGACCGTCGCCGCTGGCCGGCGCGGGTGCTGGAGTCAGACGCGCCGCTGGCGCTGGTGCTCGCCCGGGTCGAGCAGGTGTCGGCGCACCAGGCGCAGCTGCGGGTGCTGGCTGGCCCGTCGGCCTCGGTCAAGCCGCAGTGGCAGGCTTGGCCCATGCAGTCGCGTTAAGGCCAGGCCTTGACGCACGTTCGATTGAGATCCAAGGAGTTGCGCATGAATCGTTACTGCCTTTCGTTTGGCTTGGGCCCTGTTCGCGCCGGTTGGGGCGCTGCCCTGCTCGGTGCGCTGCTTCATGCGCCCTCGGCGCTGGCCGCCGGTGGCGCGCCGGCTCATTCACACGCCCCTTCACATGCGGCGCATTCCGGCGGCGCGGCCTCGGCGGCTCACGCGCCTCGGGTGTATGTGACGGTGGCTGGCGACACGCTCGATCGGGTGATCAGAAAGACCATGGCCGACAGTCCGCTCAAGGACGAGCTGCTGCGCCAGGCCTTCATTGCCGCCAATCCCAAGGCCTTTGCAGCCGGTCGCAACAGCCGGCTGAGGGTGGGCACCGAGCTCAAGCTGCCCGAGACGAACGCGCTGCTGCGCGATATCTTGCTGCCGCTGCTCTCGCCCACCGAAGTGGGCTCGTATTTCCCGCCGCCACCGACCACGGCCGAAGAGCGTCGGCGCTGGGTGCGCTACCCTTGAGGTGGCCCGATTGCGGCCGCTTCTAGGCCTTGTGATGAATCGATTGCTCCTGCCGGTCGCCGTGTGATTGCGCCGGCCGACCTCACGCTGCTGCCCGGTCGGGCCAACCCGATCTACCTGGAGGGCAGGATCCTGCCCTTGACGGTGGCGCAGGCGCGCGCGCTCGATCTGCGCGACGGACAGATCGTGGAGGCCATGGTGCAGTCGCGCGGCGGTGATGACCTGGCCTTGCTCATGCGCGGCAAGCAGCTCGACTTGCCGCGGCTGCCGCTGACCGCCGGCTGGCTGCCCGGCCAGACGGTGCGCTTGCAGGTGCACATGAGCCCGTCCGGGCTGGGCCTGCATCCCATGGCCGACAACAGCCTGGCGCAAGCGCCTTTTTTCTCGCGCGTGGGCAACTTGCTGTTTCGCCCGCCAGGGCTCGAGCAGCTGGGTCAATTGTTCAAGCCCGGCGTGCTCGATGCCCTGCTGCAAACCACCGGTCGCGGCGACCTCATGGCCCAGTGGCGCGGCATGCAATTGAACATGGCCCAGCTCAATCCGCAGGCGCTGGCGCAGGCGATGAGCCGCGCCATGGTCAGCGCCATGGGCTCCGAGCCCTGGCTCAACCGAGGCCTGCCGCTGCCGGCGGACGATCCCAAGCAGTTGCTGCGCAAGTTGATGGCCGCCTTGTCGCGCAGTGAGGACGGCGATGCGCCCGAGTCGATCGGCAAGCTGTCGCAGGCGGTCGATGATCTGGAGTCGTCGCAGGTGCAGGCGGTGCAGGCGCAGGCGCAAAAAGAGGTGCTGATCAGCTTTGTGCTGCCCTTTGTCGATGCCGAGCCGATCGAGCTGCAGTTTCGGCGCGCGCCGCAAAAAGAAGGGCAGGAGCGCCCGCCGCTGGTCGTCAATGTGCACTCGCGCAGCGAGGACCTGGGCGAGGTCTGGCTCAAGACCCAGCTGCAAGGTCTGGAGCGGGTCGAGCTGACCATGTGGGCCCTGCGCGAAGGTGTGGTGGAGCAGGCCCGTCAGCGCTCGGGCGAGTTGGGCGCGCAGTTGGCGCAGGCCGGCCTGGCGATGCAGTCTTTTCAGGTCATTCATGGCGCGCGCCCGCTGGGCAACGCCGACTGGGTGCCCTCGGGCCGCGGCCTGGTCATCGACATCCGTGCCTGAGCGAGCCCGGCCATGAAACCGCGCAAACAGGCCGTCGCACTGGAATACGGCATGAACCAGGTGCCAGTGGTCAGCGCCAAGGGCGACGAGCATCTGGCCGAGCGGCTGATTGAAGAGGCGCGCCGGCAGGGAGTTTATGTCACGCAGGACCCGCAGCTGCTGGCCTTGCTCGGCCGGCTCAACGTGGACGATGAAATCCCGCCCGAGCTCTACACCGCGGTGGCGGTCATCCTGTCCTGGGTCTACTGGCTCAAGGGCATGCGCCCCGGCGATGAAAAGCGCGGTGGGGCAAGTCGCGTCGATGAGGCGGCCTGATGTGCATTTGGCACAATCTTTGTCGTTTTTTGATGTATTGCGGTAAAGTCTCGCCTTTCTAATCTCTCCAATCCCCCCTTCATAAGGAAAGTCATGTTCGAACAAGTCGTCCCGGTCAACAAAGAGCGCCACGCCAATAAAAAGGTCAAGCCCAGCAGCGATTTCCGCTTTGCCTCGGGTTTCCACATCGCCTATGTGACCACGCACGAATTTGCCCGCGCGGCGGCGATCTACCCGGTGGTCTTTCTCGAAGACAAGCAAAACGACAGCTACCGCCCGGTGGCGCTGCTGGGCCTGGACGCTGGCGAGAACCTGTTCGTGGACGAGCAGGGCCAGTGGTCGGGGTCTTACATTCCGGCCATCATCCGGCGCTATCCGTTTGCGCTGGTCAAGGCCACCGATGCCGACCAGTACATTGTTTGCGTCGACGAAGCCAGCGCTTTGCTCAACGACACCGAAGGCGCGGCGCTGTTTGACGAGTCGGGCCAGCCTACCCAGGTGATCGAGAACGTCAAGCGCTATCTGGGCGAGTTGCAGCAGATGGATCAGATCACTGGCGAGTTTTCGAGCTTTCTGGTGCAAAACAACCTGCTCACGCCGCTGAACATGCGGGTCAACACCGCCAACCAGGTGCGCAACATCACCGGCTGCTATGTCATCAACGAGGAGCGCCTGAACAACTTTTCGGACGCCAAATTCCTCGAGGTGCGGCAAAAAGGCTATCTGCCGGCGATTTACTCGCACCTGATCTCGCTGTCGCAGATCGAACGATTGGCCAGCCTGAAAAAGCCGGCGGCGGCCTGAGGGCAGGGGGGGCGGGGCGAGGCCGCGGCGCTCAGGCGTCGTGGTAGCCGCGGCCCCTGTTAAAGCGCGAGACCTTGCCGAGCCGGTCATAGACCTCGACCGAGGCGGTGGCGTTGCCCGTTTGCAGGCTGCTTAGCGCGCCGCGGATGGCCTCGAGCTTGCGGTCGATCAGCACCGAGTTGCGGCGGTGGGCGTCGCGCCCGCGCAGCAGGCTGTCGTGCAGAGCAGCCCATTGCGGCTGGCTTTGCAGCTCCTGGGCAGGCGGGCAAAGGCGGGAAAGCTCGGCCAGCAGCTCCGATTTGCCGGGCTGCAGCTGTTCAAAGGCGTCGAGTTTTTGGTCTTGCAGCGCGCGAAATTCCTGTTCGAGCACCTGCTCGAGCTCATGCGCGAGCGTTAAAAGGCGTGTGGCGGCCGTGCTGTCACTCACGGATCATGCGTTCGATGGCCACAAAGCTTTCGGCGATGCGCCTCGAATCGAGCGGGTACTGGCCCTGGGAAATGGCTTGTTTGATGGCCTCGACCTTGGCGCGGTCAAAGTCCGGCTCGGCCATGGCTTTTTGGGCCACATTGCTCAGTGACACGGTGTCCCCCCCCCGGCTGGTCGGCGCCGAACGCTCGCTGCCTCCGGTCGAGCCGGTCGAGCTGGCGCTTTGCGAAG
>JAIXWZ010000110.1 GCA_027491035.1 Comamonadaceae bacterium
ACGAACGCCTGGGCGAGGCCGCACTGCCCGCGCTGGCCCTGGTGCTGGTGGGCTTGCTGCCGGTCGTCTTGCTCAGCCGAACCCTCAGGTCAAAATAAGCAAGCGCCGCGTTATTGCGGTCCCGTCCTGTCATTGCGATGATTGCCACGTCGCTTCGCGCCTCGCAATGACGGAAGTGGTCGTCATTGCGCCCCCGGCCCCGTCATTGCGCCCCCGGCCCCGTCATTGCGCCCCGGCCCCGTCATTGCGAGGAACGAAGCAATCCATGCGGCGCTCGCACAACGACATGGATTGCCACGGCGCTGCGCGCCTCGCAATGACGGAAGTGGTCGTCATTGCGCCCCGGCCCCGTCATTGCGATGATTGCCACGTCGCACGCTCCTTGCGGCTAAAGGCGGCTCCTCGTGGCTAAAGGCTGCGCCGCGCAGCGACGGCGCTCTGGCCAGCTTCGCGATGAAGCCGCGAGCGCGTCAGCGCGCTTACTTTTTAGGCCTGTTGAACCAGTTGGCCAGAGCGAACAGGCCAAAGACCACAAACATGATGATCAGGACGTGATGGGTTTGCATGGTGCTTCTTTCGCAAGGGTGGGCGCGTGGATGAATCAGGCTCGATTGTCGGGCAGCGGCAAATCCGGTGCCGGCACTCGGTTACGCACCAGCGGGGCCATCGCCAGCAGCGTGAGCCCCAGCATCAGGGCCTCGAGTCCATAGACGCTGGCGTAGGCGGCGGTGGTGCTCAGCGGGCCGTCAAGCACCTGGCGCAGCAGGCCGCCTGCGGCCATCGCCAGACCGGCGGCTGTGGCCTGTACGGCGCCCCAGGCGCCCAGCGCCAGGCCGGTTTGCTCCGGCGTGGCCATCTGCATGGTGGCGGTTAGTGTGCCGTGGGCGAACAGGCCGCCGCCCAGGCCGATCAGGAAGACGCCTGCGACAAACACGGCAATCGAGCCCATCGGTGCGGCGGCGATCACGCACAAAAAGGCCGGCAGGCCCAGCCAAGCGCCCCAGCAGGCCATGCGGTACGGATCGGCGCCGCGACTGAGCACGCGCGATGCGGCGCCAAAGCCGATCAGCCCGCCCAGCGCCAGCGTGGCCGTCAAATAGGTGGTGTGCGAGACGCTCAGGTTCAGAATTTCGCCGCCGTAGGGCTCAAGCAGGACGTCCTGCATGGTGAAGGCCATGGTGCCCAGGCCCACGCCCACGAGCCGGCGCAGCGTGTGTGGCCCGCTGCAAAAGTGCCGCCAGGCATCGCCAAACGAAGGCTCGGCTCCGCTGGCTTGACCGGGCTTTCTGGAGCGGCTGCGCGCCTCCTGCTTCCAAAGGGCCACGACATTGAGCACCAGCGTGAGGATGGCAGCGGCCTGGATCACCCGGATCAGCCGGCCGGGGCTGTAGTCGGACAGCAGGTCGCCAAAAATCACCGCGCTGCCCATCATGCCGACCAACTGCATCACGTACATCAGCCCCACCACCTTGGGCTGTGTGTGCGCCGGCGCCAGGTCGGTGGCCAGCGCCAGGCCGACGGTCTGCGTGGTGTGCATGCCCGCGCCCACCAGCAAAAAGGCCAGGGCCGCGGCCAGCTGCCCCACCCACACGGGCGCCTGGCTCGACTGGCCTGCGCCGGCGAGAACCAAGAGGGCAAAAGGCATGATGGCAAAGCCGCCGAACTGCATCAAGGTGCCCATCCAGATGTAGGGCACGCGGCGCCAGCCCAGCTCGCTGCGGTGTCGGTCGGAGCGAAAGCCGATCAGGGCGCGAAAGGGCGCGGCCAGCAGCGGCAGGGCCACCATCAGGGCCACCAGCGCCGCGGGCACCTTGAGCTCGACGATCATGACCCGGTTGAGCGTGCCCACCAGCATCACCACGGCCATGCCAAAGGAGACCTGAAACAGCGACAGCCGCAACAGACGCGACAGCGGCAAATCGGCGCTGGCGGCGTCGGCAAAGGGCAGAAAGCGCGATCCCAGACTGGACCACGCAGTCACCCAGCGGCGAGGAGAAGAATTCATGTGCTGCAAAAGGACCGGCCACTTGCGTGACCGGTCCGGGCTGCGAGCAAGGCCCGCTTACTTCTTGGCCGGTGGATCCGCGGCCGCCGGAGCGGACACGGCTGCCTTGGAGGCGCCACCGTTGAGGAAGTTCTTCACCCAGGAAGTGTTCAGGGTCAGAGCCAGATGCACGCTGAACGATGCAATGGCCACAGCTGCGATGAACATCGGGATGCCCACTTGGGGCCGGACGACCGTCCACATTTTTCCGTAGATCATGGCAACTCCCTCACTTGAGCCAGGGTGAATAGATGAAGGCCAGCAGATGGGCGAGAGCGGCAATCATGCCGAAGATCTGCGTGCCCTGGATGAGATTGCGGTGAATCTCCTCCGACTCGGCCACGGTCAAGCCCGTTGGCCCTACCTTGTCTTGATCAGACATGGGTTTCTCCTTGCAAGAAGACGTGCTGAACCCGCACGGGGTATCCGCGGCTGTGCACCGCGAATGAGGTGAACTCGAGAGTTCATGCTGTCATCATAGATTGACATCAAGATAAGTCAATTTAAGTTGACACCCCAAAAGGATAGGTGAAAACCCTTGGTTTCTGGGTTTTTCCCCTGCAAGGACACAAAAAAACCGGATGTCGCTGACGCGATCCGGTTTTCGGGTGTGTGTGGTACCAGCAACAGGAATCGAACCTGTATCTAGCGCTTAGGAGGCGCTCGTTCTATCCATTGAACTATGCCGGCACGCAGAGATGATTGTAGGTGGCGGGGGCAGCGGCCTGGTGAGGCGGGTTGCCGGCGGACCGGGTGGCGTGCCTGTCGAAATGACGCAGGGCTCGTGATTGCGCCCCCGCCCTGTCATTGCGCCCCTGCTCTGTCATTGCGAGGCACGAAGCAATCCATGTCGGCCGTCGCACAGCGACGTGGATTGCCACGGCGCTGCGCGCCTCGCAATGACGAGAGGGGCGGTGATGGCGCCCCCGCCCCGTCATCGCGCCCCCGCTTCGTCCTTGCGCCCCCGCTTCGTCATTGCGCCCCTACTCTGTCATCGCGCCCCTACTCTGTCATTGCGAGGAACGAAGCAATCCATTGCGGCCTTGGCACAGGCACATGGATTGCCACGGCGCTGCGCGCCTCGCAATGACGAGAGGGGCGGTCATGGCGCCTCCGCCTCGTCATCGCGCCCCTTGTCATCGCCAGTTTGCGTGCAGCTATCATCAGCCGCGCAAGCCTCCGTCTCTCATCCCATCCTTCAACACGCACACCGCCCATTGGGCTGACGCAGGATCAAAAATGAAAAAAAGATCAATCGCTCTTTTGGCCCTGTTCTTGGGCATGAACGTTCCCGCGCTTGCGCAGAAGTGTCTTCCCGGCGAGGCCACCTTGTACCAGGGCAGCACGGGCAGAAAAGTGGCGCTGGTCTGTGCCAGCCCTGAAAAAGCGCCTTTTCGCAAGATCGAGTACCGCTTTGGCACGGCCGAAAAGACGGAAATGACCTACAGCGCTGACATGGCCAATGGCAAGAAATTCTTTGCCACCAACGAAGCCTACGAGCCCAGGGCCGCGCTCAGCCACCTGTGGTTTGCCAACGGAGACACCCGCTACATCATCTCCGAGTGCATCGGCGGCATGTGCCCGCACTCAGGGGGCATTGTGGTGGCCAAAGGCAACAAGATCATCGCTCGCATCAAGCTCAGCGACGGCAGTTTCACCGCCGACGCCGCGGTCGATTTTGCGACTCCCAAATCCGCAACGCCACTGATCCAGATCAAGGATCCCGACGGCGTGGACATGACGACGCTCTACAGCAAGTGATCGAGCCGTCGGTTCGGTTTGCCTGCCCCTGAGACCCGTTTTTGCTGAGGCTGCGTTCGCAGGCTGGCCGCAGACCTAGAGGAGCTAAGCCACCTGGCAGTCGTGTCAGGCCGCGCCCTACACGTGATGGCAGGCGATCTGGATGCCGCCAATGTGACGCAAGGCCGGGCGCTCGCTCTTGCAGCGGTCGGTGGCCTGCGGGCAGCGCGGGTGGAAGGTGCAGCCGGTGGGTGGGTTCAAGGGATTGGGCACCTCGCCTTGCACCGGGGTGCGGGCGCGGCCGGTCTGGTGCATCTTCGGGATGGCGTCGAGCAGCATCCGGGTGTAGGGGTGCTGCGGCTGCGAGAACAGCGTGTGCTTGTCAGCCAGCTCGACCAGGCGGCCCAGGTACATCACGCCGACGCGGTCGCTGACGTGGCGCACCACGGCCAGGTTGTGCGAGATGAAGAGATAGGTCAGGCCGCGCTGGCGCTGCAGGTCCTTCATGATGTTGAGCACCTGCGCCTGCACGCTGACGTCGAGCGCCGACGTGGGCTCATCGCACACCAGGAATTCGGGCGCGGTGGCCAGCGCGCGGGCGATCGAGATGCGCTGGCGCTGCCCGCCCGAGAACTGGTGCGGGTACTTGACCATGTCAAGGGCCGACAGACCCACTGAGGCCAGCAGCTCGCCCACCCGCTGCTTGAGTTGGCCGGAGTCGGTGATCAGGCCGTGCTCGAGCAGCGGCTCGCCCACGATGGCCTCGACCGTCCAGCGCGGATTGAGGCTGGCATAGGGGTCCTGGAAGATCATCTGGATGCGCTGGCGGATCTGGAGGGCCTGCTCCGATCGGTAGGCGGCATGGGCATCCCGGCCGTCGAACTGCATCGACCCACGCGTGGGCTGGTACAGGCCGACCAGCAGGCGGGCCACCGTGCTCTTGCCGCAACCCGATTCGCCCACCAAGGCCAGCGTCTTGCCGCGCTCGATCTCGAAGCTCACGCCGTCGACCGCATGCAGGAGCTGGCGCGGTTTGCCCTCGAGCACGCGGTTGAGCCAGGGCGGCGAGACGTCGAAGGTCTTGGCCAGGTCCTGTGCGACGACCAGTGGGCTCGTCATGATGCGGCCTGCGGTTGGTGCAGCCAGCAGGCGGCGCGGGTGGCTCCGGCTGGCATGAGTTCGGGGCGTTCCTGGCCGCAGCGCTCGTGCACCTGCGGGCAGCGGGGGTTGAAGGCGCAGCCCCGCGGAATGGCGTTAAGCCGGGGCATGGCGCCGTCGATTTGGTTGAGGTTTTCGCGGTCGCTGTCCATGTCGGGGATGCAGGCCATCAGCCCTCGGGTGTAGGGGTGGGCGCTGTGGTTGATGACCTCGCGCACCGGCCCGATCTCGGCGATGCGGCCGGCGTACATCACCGCCACCCGGTCGCACGTCTCGGCGATCACCCCCATGTCGTGGGTGATGAGCATGACCGCTGCGCCGCGGTCTTTGCAGACCTTCTTGAGCAGGCTGATGATCTGCGCCTGAATCGACACATCGAGTGCGGTGGTGGGCTCGTCAGCGACGATCAGCTGCGGCTCGGCTGCCAAGGCCAGCGCAATGACCACGCGCTGGCGCATACCGCCTGAAAACTGGTGCGGGTAGTGGTCGATGCGCTGTTCGGCCGCCGGGATGCCGGTGTCTTGCAGCAATTCGATGGCCCGCTGGCGCGCCTGCGATGGGCTCATCGGCAGATGGGCCAGGATGGTTTCGGTAAGCTGGCGCCCGATGGAGTAGAGCGGGTTGAGCGAGGTCAGCGGGTCTTGAAAGATGGCGCCAATCTTGCGGCCACGAATATGGCGCATCTCGTCAGCGCTGAGCTGATCGATGCGCTGGCCCTGCAGCACAATTTGCCCGCTCGCCACCCGTCCCGGGGGTTCGAGCAGGCCGATGATGGACGCGCCGGTCAGCGACTTGCCCGCGCCCGACTCGCCCACCACACCCAAGATCTCACCGGGTGCGATGTCAAAGGAAATGTCGTCCAGTGCCCGCAGCGTGCCGCGGCGGGTGGGGAATTCGACCACGAGGTTTTGCACTTGCAGCAGACTCATCGCAACCTCGGATTGAGCGCGTCGCGCAGCCAGTCGCCCAGCAAGTTGACCGACAGGGCAATGATCACCAGCATCAGGCCGGGGAAGATGGTGATCCACCATTCGCCCGAGAACAGGTAGTCGTTGCCCACCCGGATCAGGGTGCCCAGCGAGGGCGATGTGGGCGGCACACCCACGCCCAGAAACGACAAGGTGGCCTCGGTGATGATGGCCGTGGCCACCTGGATCGTGGCCAGCACCAGCACCGGGCCCAGCACATTGGGCAGCACATGCAGGCGCATGATGCGCAGCGGCGCAACGCCGGTGACGCGGGCGGCCTGCACATACTCCTTGTTGCGCTCGACCAGGGTCGAGCCGCGCACGGTGCGCGCGTACTGCACCCAGCCGGTCAGGGTGATCGAGACAATCAGCACGCCAAAGGCCAGCGATTCATGGGCGTTGGGAAACAGCGCGCGGCCCACGCCGGCGATCAGCAGCGCCACCAAGATGGCGGGAAAAGACAGCATCACGTCGCACAGGCGCATCAGGAAGGCGTCGAGCCAGCCGCCGCGAAAGCCTGCAAGCAGGCCCAGCGAGACCCCGATGGCCACCGACAAGATGACCGATGCGAGCCCGACGCTCAAAGAGATGCGCGAGCCGTAGATCAGCGCTGACAGGATGTCGCGGCCCTGATCGTCGGTGCCCAGCAAGAACTTTGTGCTGCCCCCCTCGATCCAGGCCGGCGGCAGGCGCGCATCGCTCAGGTCCAGCGTGGCCAAGTCAAAGGGGTTGTGCGGCGCCACAAAGTCGGCAAACAGGGCGCTGACAATGCACACCAGCGCGATGAAGGCGGCCACCATCGCTGTTGGCGAGGTTTTGAAACTGTGGCCGACATCACTGTCTAGCCAGCGGCGTAAGAGAGCGCTCATGGTCGGATCGGAGCGGTTGGTGGGGCGCAGTCGCTTGTGTGCATCATGTCTTGAATCAGTGAGCCTGCGATTTGTCGACGCGCAGGCGTGGATCGACCACAAAGTACAGCAGGTCGACGATCAGGTTGATGACCACGAAGATCAGGGCGATCAGGCACAGGTAGGCGGCCATGACCGGGATGTCGGCGAACGTCACCGCCTGGATGAACAGCAGGCCCATGCCCGGCCACTGGAACACGGTCTCGGTGATGATGGCAAAGGCGATCAGGCCGCCGAGCTGCAGCCCGGTGATGGTCATCACCGGCACCAGCGTGTTCTTCAGGGCATGGCCGAAATGAATCGCCCGGTTGCTCAGGCCGCGCGCCCGTGCGAACTTGATGTAGTCGGTGCGCAGCACCTCCAGCATCTCGGCGCGCACCAGCCGCATGATCAGGGTGAGCTGAAACACCGCCAGCGTCACCGCCGGCAAAATGATGTGCTGCCATCCCTTGGCGGTGAGCAGGCCGGTCGTCCAGGTGCCGATCTTGACCACCTCGCCGCGGCCAAAGCTCGGCAGCCAGCCCAGCATCACGGCAAACACCAGGATCAGCAAGATACCGATGAGAAAAGTGGGCAGCGACACCCCCAGCAGCGAGACGGTCATGAACAGCTGGCTCAGGAAGGTGCCCCGACGCAGCGCCGCATAGACACCCATCGGAATGCCGATCACCAGCGCCAGCAAAGCCGCTGCCAGAGCCAGCTCGAGCGTGGCCGGGAAACGCTCGACGATGAGCGTCGAGACTTTCGTGCCTTGCCGCAGGCTCAGGCCGAATTCGCCCTGCACCGCATTGAAGAGAAAGTGCAGATACTGCACGAAAAAGGGTTGGTCCAGACCCAGGTCGGCCCGCATCTGGCGGATCTGCTCTGCTGTGGCATCTTGCCCCAGCAGAAAGACCACTGGATCGCCTACGTACTGAAACAGCAAGAACGCGATGAACGCCACCGAGGCCATGACCACCACGGCTTGCAAGAGGCGTTGAACAATGAAAGCGAGCATGAAGGACCGCGTGGGCGCGGAGAATAAAAAAACAAAACCCGGCGCCGCAGCGCGGACGCCGGGGTTGTCGTGGGAGGGTGTCAGTTCACCTGAATCAGTCGCCAGTCGAGCCGGTTGTCGGCGCGGTGGACCACCTCAACGTTCTTCTTCATGGCCCAGGGGATGATCTGGTTGTGAAGCGGAATGTGCGAGACGGTGTCGTTGGACAGTTGCAGGCCTTCGGTCAGCAGACGGTTGCGCACGGGCAGGTCGGTTTCGACCTTGATCCGGTCGACCACGTAGTCCATGCGTGCGTTGGTGTAGCGGCCCACGTTGTAATTGCCGTCGCCGCCCGTACCCACCGTGCGTGTGAGCGACTGCAAGCTGTAGAGCGCGTCGAAGGTGGGCACGCCCCAGCCGAGCATGTAGATGCTGGCCTCAAAGCGCTGGATCATGGGGAAGTAGGTCACCAGCGGCAAGGTGCGCAGCTTGGCGCGCACACCCACCTTGGCCCACATGGCGGTGATGGCCTGGCAGATTTCCTCGTCGTTGATGTAGCGGTTGTTGGGGCAGGCGAAATCGACCTCAAAGCCGTTGGGATAGCCGGCATCGGCCAGCAGCTTTTGCGCGGCGGCCACGTCGTACGGCAGGCGCTGATGGACTTTTTCGGTCCAGCCGGCCACCTGCGGCGCCACCAGGGTGCCGGTGGGCTGGCTCAGGCCGCGCATGGTCACGCGGTTGAGGTTGGCGCTGTCGATGGACTGGTAGAGCGCCTTGCGTACGCGCAGGTCCTTGAGCGGGTTCTTGCCCTTGACGTTCGAGCCGGGCAGTTCATCGCGGTGCTGGTCCATGCCCAGGAAAATCGTGCGGTTCTCCACGCCGTCCATCACCTTGAGGTTGGCGTTGGCGCGCAGACGGGGCAGATCCTGGGGGCTGGGATCGAGCACGAAGTCGACCTCGCCGGAGAGCAGGGCGGCAATACGTGTGGCTTCGGCGCGCACTGGCGTGTAGACGATCTCGGTCACATTGGTCGGATTGTTGCCCCAGTAGTTGGGGTTGCGCACCAGGACCAGCCGCTGGTCAGGTTGCCACTCCTTGACCATGAACGGGCCGGTGCCCATGGCATTGCGGTGGGCAAAAGTCTCATCCTTGGTGCGGATGTCCTTGGGCTCCGCGGAGCGGTTCTTCTCGGCCCAGGCCTTGCTCATGATCCGCAGTTCCGTGAGCTGGTTGATCAGCACCGGATTGGGGTCCTTCATGAGGATGTCAATCGTGTTGTTGTCAACCTTGACCACGCGGTCGATGCCTTGCGTGTAGACCTGGTAGTTGGAAGTGCGGGCCATGGCCCGGGTGATCGAGAACACCACATCTTCGGCCGTCAGGGCAGAGCCGTCACTGAATTTGACACCCTGGCGCAGGGTAAAGCGCATCTGGCGAGGAGAAATCTCGCGCCAGCTGGTGGCCAGTTGCGGCTCGGCTTTGAAGGTGCGGCTGTTGTAGTAGACCAGCGCGTCATAAATCGACGCATGAACCCCATTGCCCAGCGCATTATTTTGGGAATGAATGTCTAGCGTCGGAATGTCGCTGGCGCTGGTCCATTTGAACGTCTTGGCATGCAGGCCAGCGGCGCTCAAGGCCAAGGCTGCACAGAGGGTCACGAGTCGAAGTTTCATGGTGGTGTAGACAAACAAATTAAAGATACCGGATTATCCCGGGCTTTGTGCTCGGATTTCATTAGGGACTGCCCTGATTCCTTTTCGGCCAGACGGGCTGTGTCTGGGTGTCGCGTGATGACGGGGCGGGGGCCGCAGTGACGGGGCGGGGGCGCGATGACTGCCCCTCCCGTCATTGCGAGGCGCGCAGCGCCGTGGCAATCCACGTGCCTGCGCCAAGGCCGCAATGGATTGCTTCGTTCCTCGCAATGACGGGGCGGGGGCCGCAATGACGGGGCGGGGGCGCGATGACTGCCCCTCTCGTCATTGCGAGGCGCGCAGCGCCGTGGCAATCCATGTGCCTGTGTCGAGGCCGCAATCGCGCAGGGTTTGCTTAGCTGCGTGGGCTGATCTGGCCGAGATCGAGTACCGCGTCGACCACGGTTTTTCCGTCTTCGGCCAGCAGCAAGATGTCGCCGTCGACTTGCACAAAGCTGTAGCCCTGCGGCGTGGGCCCCAGCGCCTCGAGCAGGCGGGCCGGCAGCGGGCGGGTTGACAGGCTGGCCGGCAGGGCCTGGCCGATCTTCCAGCTGCGCTGGGCCTGAGAGGACTCGCACCGGGCGTTTTTGAGCACCAGACCACCCGGGCAAGGCCCGTTGCCCCGGTTGGCGGTGAAGTAATCTTGGATCGATTTGCGCAGGCCGGGATCGAAAAACTTCCCGGGTTCGGGTTTCTTGCCATCGGCCGCCGGCCTGCCCGGCGGCGTGGCCACCGGGACCGCCACCGCCACTGTCGGGGCCGCTGCGGTTGCGCCTGCAGCTTGCACCACCGCCGGCGTGCCGCCGACCACGGGTGCCGGCCGTGGGGCCAGGTCGCCGGCGCGCACGGTTTCGCTGGCGGCCGGCCTGGGCGGGGCGCTGAACAACTGGGCCAGCTGCTCGGGCTTGTTGCGCAGCCTGGCCTCCAGCGCGCCTTCAATTTGGCTGGTCAGCTGCATCGAGTCGGCATTTCCGAGCCAGTTGCTGCGATTGGCATGGATGATGCGCAGCTGCTCTTCGGAGCAGCCGGCCAGGTTGCGGCGCAGCCATTCGGCCGCCTTGGTGCCGCGCTCTTTGAGGTCGTGCGTGCCAAGCGCCATGGCTCTGAATTCGCTGACCAGGCAATTGGGCGCGGCTGCTGGCCTCGCGGGCGCATTGGCTTGAGCATTGGCCGGTGCACGGCCAGGCGCCGGATTGGCGGGCGCATTTTGCGCTTGGACGCCGAGGGCGGTCAGCAGCCCGAAAGCCAGGGACAGGAGGGATTTGGGCATGGGGGGTCCGAGCATCTTTGGGCCTGTACGGACCAGGCCTTGAAAAAAGATTATCGGCGGCAGGCCGACGCACTTGAGCTTGGCGCCTTCGCCCCCGCTGCGCCTTGTCCGCCCACGGCGGCGCTGCGCGAGCTCAGACGCTGTCGACTTTGATGCCCTGGCTGGCCACCACTTTTTGCCAGTCGCTGAAGTCCTGACTCAGAAAGCCGGTCAAGGCCGCAGCGCCGAGTGCCGCCGGCTCCAGCGCATCGGTCTTGAAGCGGGCCTGGACATCGGGCATGGACAGCACCCGCGGCAGCGCGGCGTTGATGCGATCGGTCACCTCAGCCGGTGTGCCGCGTGGGGCCACCAAACCGAAGTAGTTGCTCACATCAAAGCCCGCAAAGCCCAACTCGGCCATGCTCGGAACATCGGGCAACGCCGGGGTGCGGCGCGAGGTGGTGACGGCCAGCGCTTTGATGCGGCCGTCGCGCACAAAGGGGGCCAGCGCGGGGATGGTGCCGGTGACCAGATCGAGCTGTCCGGCCACCATTTCCAAAGTGGCCGGTGCGATGCCGCGGTAGGGGATGTGGGCGATCGACACGCCGGTGCGCGCCTTCAGGCTCTCGAGCACCAGGTGGTTGATGCCGCCGGCACCCGCCGATCCGTAGTTGAGTTGGCCCGGGCGGCTGCGCGCGTACTCGACGAGTTCGCGCAGGTTGCTCACCGGGAGGTCTTTTTTGCAAGCCCACAGCAAGGGGCCCTGCGCGACCATGCTCACCGGCGTGAAGCCGCGCACCGGGTCGTAGCCAGCCTGGGGCAGGACGGCTGCCACGGTGGTGAAGGGCGCTGCAATGAGCAGCAGGCTGTAGCCGTCGGGCGCGCTTTGTGCCACATGCTGCGCGCCGATCGCGCCGGAGGCCCCGGCTCTGTTCTCAACCACAAAGCTGGCACCGAGCACCTCGCCGAGCTTTTGCGCGAGCAGCCGACCCATGGCATCGGTGCCGGCGCCCGGCGCAAACGGCACGACGATACGCACCGGCCGCTGCGGCCAAGAGGCATGGGCTGCCAGCGGCAGCAAGGTGGCGGCGGTCAGGCCGAGGGCACGGCGGCGGTTAATCAGGACGGTCATGGATGGGTCTGAGGGTAGTGAACGGTTGCGCCGGGCATCATGCCCGATATGGCGAAGAATTATGTGAATTATTTGTGACACTGCCGAGCTTCGGCCCCAACCGACGTGGCTTTGCATCGGCCATGGGTGGCCAGGCCTGGCGGCGGCTCACTTGGTCAGCAGCCGCATCGCGTCTTCGAGGCCGCGCAGCGTCAGCGGGTACATGCGCTGGTTCATCAGTTGCTGCACAACCGCGATGCTTTGCCGGTACTGCCAGACGCCTTGGGGCTCGGGGTTGATCCAGGCGAACTTGGGGAAGGCGCTGGTGAGCCGCGAAATCCACTGTGCCCCGGCCTCTTCGTTGTTGTATTCGACACTGCCGCCGGGCTGCAGGATCTCATAGGGGCTCATGGTGGCGTCGCCGACGAAGATGAGCTTGTAGTCCTTGTTGTACTTGCGGATGATGTCCCAGGTCGGAAACTTCTCGGCAAAGCGGCGTCGGTTGTTCTTCCACATGAAGTCGTAGACGCAGTTGTGGAAGTAGTAAAACTCCAGGTGCTTGAACTCGGCCTTGGCCGCCGAGAACAGCTCCTCGACGCGGGCGATGTGCTCGTCCATCGTGCCGCCCACATCCATGAGCAGCAGCACTTTGACGTTGTTGTGGCGCTCGGGCATCATCTTGATGTCCAGGTAGCCGGCATTGGCTGCGGTCGAGCGGATGGTGTCATCGAGGTCGAGCTCTTCCTGGCTGCCTTCGCGGGCAAACTTGCGCAAGCGCCGCAGCGCCACCTTGATGTTGCGCGTGCCCAGCTCTTGGGTGTCGTCGTAGTCCTTGTAGGCGCGCTGGTCCCACACCTTAACGGCCGATCGGTTGCGCCCCTTTTCCTGGCCGATGCGTATGCCCTGCGGGTTGTAGCCGTTGGCGCCAAAGGGGGAGGTGCCGCCGGTGCCAATCCACTTGCTGCCCCCTTCGTGCCGCTCTTTCTGCTCTTCGAAGCGTTTCTTGAGCGTCTCCATGAGCTCGTCCCAGCCCATTTTCTCGATCTTGGCTTTTTCTTCGGGGCTCAGCTGCAGCTCCAGGTTCTTGCGCAGCCACTCCAAGGGAATGTCCTTGGTGAAGTCGGCCACCATCTCCACGCCTTTGAAGTAGGCCCCGAAGGCGCGGTCGAACTTGTCGTAGTGCTTCTCGTCCTTGACCATGACGGCGCGGCTGAGAAAGTAGAAGTCGTCGATCTTCCAGGCGCCCTCGCCGTCCATCTGGGCATCGCTCTTGGGGCCGACCACGCCGGCCTGCAAGGCTTCGAGCAGGCTCAGCAGTTCGTGCACCGACACCGGCAGCTTGGCCGAGCGCAGGGTGTAGAAAAAATCGATCAGCATGCGGCGCTCCTGCGGTCTGCCTGCGCGAGCAAGTCGAACAGGTGGGTCTTCACCTCGGGCCACTCGCCCTGAGTCAAGCTGTACATCACGGTGTCGCGCACCGTGCCGTCGCGGCGCAGCGCGTTGCCCCGGATCACCCCGTCCTTGCGCGCGCCCAGGCGCTCGATGCCGCGCTGCGAGCGCCAGTTGAAGTTGTCGGTGCGCCAGCCCACCGTCAGGCAGCCCAGGGTTTCAAACGCATGGGTGAGCAAGAGCAGCTTGCAGGTGGTGTTGACGTGGGTGCGCTGCCAGCGCTGCGCATACCAGGTGTAGCCAATCTCCAGCCGGCGCACCGCCGGGAAGATGTCGTGGTAGCTGGTGCTGCCTATGACTTGCCCGCTGGCCTGGTCGACCACGGCAAAAGGCAGGCGGCTGCCGGCCGCTTGCAGGGCCAGGGCATCGGCGATGTAGCGCGCGGTTTGGCCGGGCTCGGGCACCGAGGTCACGCGCAACTCCCACAGCCGGCCATCGGCGGCGGCCGCTGCCAGGGCGGCCTCGTCGCCGGCCAGCAGCGGGCGCAGCAACACGCCGCGTGCTGCCAACTGGATCGGTGCCGCAAAAGTCATGGCTCAGGGTTGCACAGGAGGGTCTTCATCGCTGTGCGATCGCCTGTCGCGCCAGTTGCGAGCGAGCCTGCGGCCCATGCCGGCGCCCAGACCCACCAGCACGATGCCGCCCAGGGAGGCCACACCGTAGCCGGGTTCAAACACATCGAGCCCGATCAGCTGGCCGAGCCAAAAGCCCAGCAAGGCCCCAACCACGAAACCGATGGCGTCGCTGATGCCTTCTTGCCAGAGTCTGCCGTGGCTTTGCATGGCTTGCGTTACAGGGGCGGGCCCAGCGGCTTTAGCGGTTGCGCTGGTTCATGAAGACCAGCTTTTCAAACAGGCTGACATCCTGTTCATTCTTGAGCAGCGCGCCCACCAAAGGGGGCACCGCCACTTTGTCGTCCTTGCTGTGCAGGGCTTCGGCGGGCATGTCTTCGGCCACCAGCAATTTGAGCCAGTCCAGCAACTCGGAGGTGGAAGGCTTTTTCTTCAGGCCCGGCAGGTTGCGCACGTCGTAGAAGGTCTTCATCGCCGCAGCCAGCAGTTCTTGCTTGAGGCCGGGGAAGTGGACGCCGACGATCTTTTTCATGGTCTCGGCGTCGGGGAACTTGATGTAGTGGAAAAAGCAGCGGCGCAAGAAGGCATCGGGCAGCTCTTTTTCGTTGTTGGAGGTGATGAACACCAGTGGCCGGTGGCGGGCGCGTATGAGCTCGCGCGTCTCGTAGACGTAGAACTCCATGCGGTCGATCTCGCGCAGCAGGTCGTTCGGAAACTCGATGTCGGCCTTGTCGATCTCGTCGATCAGCAGGGCCACCGGCTGCTCGGCGGTGAAGGCTTGCCACAGCACGCCCTTGACGATGTAGTTGTGGATGTCCTTGACCTTCTCGTCGCCCAGTTGCGAGTCGCGCAGGCGCGAGACGGCGTCGTACTCGTACAGGCCTTGCTGGGCTTTGGTGGTCGACTTGATGTGCCACTGCAGCAGCGGCATGTTCAGGGCTGCGGCCACCTCTTCGGCCAGCATGGTTTTGCCGGTGCCCGGCTCGCCTTTGACGAGCAGCGGTTTTTTCAGGGTGGCCGCCGCATTGACCGCCAGCATCAGGTCGTCGGTGGCGATGTAGTGTTCAGAGCCTTTGAATTTCATGGTGGACATCAGGGTCGTGTTGATGGCGCCGGCATTCGCACATGCGGTCCTTGCTGTCAGCAGGGGTTCAGGTTTGCCTCAAGGCGCTGGCTATAATTCGCGAGTTTTTTCAGTCGACCACCGGATTGTGCGCTCAAAATGATGAAGCTGATCTCCATGTTTTTCACCGCGATTGTCTCTCTCGGGACGACTGCGGTTTACGCCCAGGATATCAAGGGCGACGCCAAGGCCGGTGAGGGCATTGCTGCCATGTGCATTGGCTGTCACGGCATCAAGGGCTATCAGGCCAGCTTCCCCGAGGTCTACCGGGTGCCCATGATCTCCGGTCAGAGCGCCAAGTACATCGTCGCCGCGCTCACCGCCTACCAAAAAGGCGAGCGCCGCCACCCCACCATGCGCGGTATTTCGGAGTCCCTGACCGAGCAAAACATGGCCGATCTGGCCGCCTACTACAGCCAGCACGGCCTGCCCGGCGGCCAATCGGTCGCACCCAAGGACGTCAAGCCAGCCAGCGCCCAGGCCACTGCCTTGCTCAACAAGGCCAATTGCGCCTCTTGCCACGGCGCCAACTACAGCACACCGATCGACCCGTCTTACCCCAAACTCGCGGGCCAGCACGCCGATTATTTGTTTGTCGCACTCAAGGCCTACAAAAACGACGCCAACCAGGTGGTCGGTCGCAACAACGCCATCATGGCGGGCTTTGCCAAGCAGTACACCAACGCCGAACTCAAGCAGATCGCCAATTACCTGGCTTCGCTGCCCGGCGACATGAAGGTCGTGCCGCAAAGCCGCTTTCGCTAAAGCGCTGCAGCTTAGAAAAAAAGCCGCCCTTGGGCGGCTTTTTTATCTCTCGGGCTCAGTCCCGGGTGGCGCGGCGCTGCACGCAGTCAAGATAAGCCGGTCCGTCGGGCGGCCGATTCGAGCGCTGGCTCTCCCAGATCATGCGGCCCAGGCAGTCCATCGCCTCATGATGCGCCTCATGCAAGGACTGGCGCCGCACCGTCAGCAACTCAAGGGCCTGGCGGATGCCGCGCGGCTGGTCGATTGAGCACTGCTCGCTGATCGACAAGTGCATGGACAGATGTAAAAACGGGTTGCTGCGCCCGTCTTCCACCTCGTACATGCGCGAGAGCGCCTGCTCGGCATCGGCCAGTTCGGCGTGGTACTCGGGATGCTCGGCAATCCACTGACCGGCCAGGGTTTCAAGCGCAGTCATCGGCTCGCCCGCCAGTGACTTGGCATGGACCGCGCAAAAGAATTTGCGCACATCGGCTTGGGAGGGGGTGAACATGGTGCGAGCCTAAACGAGGTTCAGCGAGCTTAAACGAACTTGCGCGAGCTTTGATGAGCTTGAGTTGGGCTTGAGTTGGACTTGAGTCGGGCCCGGTGCCCAGCCGCCAGCAGCGACTGGGCACGAGACTAGAATTTAACCTGTCATCCACCGTCGGCGTGCAAGCAGTCCAAGGGGTCGAGTCGGCGACCGCTTTGGCAGGTGTTGGCTGCTGTTTATCGAAAGATCCCATTTCATGATCAACAAAATCGCCCCTTCGGTCGAAGCGGCCCTGGCTGGCTTGCGTGACGGTGCCACCGTGCTCATCGGCGGCTTTGGCACTGCCGGCATTCCCAATGAACTCATCGATGGCCTGATCGCCCAGGGCGCGCGCGATCTCGTCATCGTCAACAACAACGCTGGCAACGGTGAAACCGGTCTGGCGGCGCTGCTCAAGGCCGGCCGGGTGCGCAAGGTGATTTGCAGCTTTCCGCGCCAGGTCGACAGCCATGTGTTTGACGGCCTCTACCGTTCGGGTCAGGTCGAGCTGGAGCTGGCGCCGCAGGGCAATTTGGCCGAGCGCATCCGCGCCGCGGGTGCCGGCATCGGTGCCTTCTTTTCGCCCACCGGTTATGGCACCGATCTGGCCCGGGGCAAGGAGACGCGCGAGATCAACGGCAAGATGTATGTGCTGGAGATGCCCATCCATGGCGACCTGGCCCTGATTCGGGCCGAGTGCGGCGACCGCTGGGGCAATCTGACCTACCGCAAGGCCGCACGCAACTTCGGCCCCATCATGGCCACGGCGGCCAAGAAGACGGTGGCCACCGTCCATGAGATCGCTGAACTGGGCACGCTCGACCCCGAGCACATCGTCACCCCGGGCATCTTTGTCACCCACATCGTGCGCGTCGAGCGCGTGGCCACCCAGGCCGGCGGATTCAAGAAAGCAGCCTGACCATGAGCTACACCAAACGCAGCAAAGACGCCCTGGCCCAGCGCGTGGCGCGCGACATCCATGACGGCGCCTACGTCAATCTGGGCATTGGCCAGCCCACGCTGGTGGCCAACCACCTGCCCGCCGGCATTGAAGTGATTTTGCACAGCGAAAACGGCATCTTGGGCATGGGCCCGGCCCCAGCGGCCGGCCAAGAAGACTACGACCTGATCAACGCGGGCAAGCAGCCGGTCACACTGCTGCCCGGTGGCGCCTTCTTCCACCACGCTGACAGCTTTGGCATGATGCGCGGCGGCCACCTCGATATTTGCGTGCTCGGCGCCTTTCAGGTCAGTGCCACGGGCGATCTGGCCAACTGGAGCACCGGCGAAAAAGACGCGATTCCTGCGGTGGGCGGCGCCATGGACCTGGCCATCGGCGCCAAGCAAACCTGGGTCATGATGGACCTGCTGACCAAGACCGGCCAGTCCAAGGTGGTGCAGCAGTGCGGCTACCCGCTCACCGGCATTGGCTGCGTCAAGCGCATCTACACCGACCTGGCCACCCTGGCTTGCACACCGCAGGGCTTGCGGCTGATTGACACGGTCGACGGCCTGTCCCATGCCGAGCTCGAGCAGCTGGTGGGCCTGCCTATTGAAGTCTGAGATGGCAAGTCTGAGATGGCCTTTTGAGCCTGCTCGGCGCCGCTTTTTTCTTTTCTTTCCTGTGAGACTTACATGACCCACGCCTTTGTTTGTGATGCCATCCGCACCCCCTTCGGCCGCTACGGCGGCGCGCTTTCGAGCGTGCGCACCGACGACCTGGGTGCGATCCCGCTCAAGGCCCTGATGGCGCGCAACCCCCAGGTCGACTGGGCGGCCGTCACCGACGTGATTTACGGCTGCGCCAACCAGGCCGGCGAAGACAACCGCAACGTGGCCCACATGGCCAGCTTGCTGGCCGGCCTGCCGATGGACGTGCCAGGGGCCACCATCAACCGCCTGTGCGGCTCGGGGCTCGATGCGGTCGGAACGGCCGCGCGTGCCATCAAGGCCGGTGAGGCCGGCCTCATGATTGCCGGCGGCGTCGAAAGCATGAGCCGCGCACCGTTTGTGATGCCCAAGGCCGAAAGCGCGTTTTCGCGCAGCAATGCCGTCTATGACACCACCATCGGCTGGCGCTTTGTCAACAAGCTCATGAAAGAAAAGTACGGCGTCGACTCCATGCCGGAGACGGCCGAAAACGTGGCCACCGATTACAAGATCGAGCGCGAGGCGCAGGACCGCATGGCCCTGGCCAGCCAGATGAAGGCCGTGGCCGCGCAGAAAGCCGGCCACCTGGCCCGCGAAATCTGCCCGGTCACCATCCCCCAGAAAAAAGGCGATGCGATCGTGGTCGACAAGGACGAGCACCCGCGCGAGACTAGCTTGGAAGCACTGGCCAAGCTCAAGGGCGTGGTGCGGCCCGATGGCACGGTGACGGCCGGCAACGCCTCGGGCGTCAATGACGGCTCCTGCGCCTTGCTGCTCGGGAGCGAAGCGGCCGCCGCCAAGAACGGTTTGACCCCCAAGGCCCGCGTGGTGGGCATGGCCACCGCAGGCCTGGCTCCGCGCATCATGGGCATGGGCCCGGCGCCGGCCACCCGCAAGGTGCTTGAGCTGACCGGCTTGAGCCTGGCGCAGCTCGACGTGATCGAGCTCAACGAGGCCTTTGCTGCGCAAGGCATTGCCGTGCTGCGCGACCTGGGCCTGGCCGATGACGACGAGCGCGTCAACGCCTGGGGCGGTGCCATCGCCCTGGGCCACCCCCTGGGCGCCTCGGGCGCCCGCCTGGCCACCACCGCCGTCAACCGCTTGCACGCCACCGGCGGACGCTATGCGCTGTGCACCATGTGCATCGGCGTGGGGCAGGGCATTGCGCTGATTCTCGAGCGGGTTTGAGTTTTTTTAGCCGGGCAGGCCGCATCTCCCGATGAGATCTGGGGCTGCGGCTTGGGTGCGTGCGTGCAGATCGCGGCTGTTGCGCGCTGCCCGCCTTCACCGTAAGATTCTTACTTCATATTCTTACCGTGGACTCTTGCATGCTCGTCACCGAAAAGGGCCAGGTCACCATCCCCAAACACATACGCTTGGCGGCCGGTGTGGCCCCCGGCAGTGAAGTCGCCTTCAGCCTTGAAGGCAGCCGGATCGTCATTACGCCAGTGAGCACGAGCGTCAAGCAGGACAGGCGGGCCAAGCTCAAGGCTGCGGCAGCACGGGTGCGCGGGACGTTCAGCGCTGAGTTCCAGCAGCTCGGTGCGGATGAAATCATGGGTTTCATTCGCGGCGATAAAGCGACCGGATCCACCAAGGACAACAAGGGCACCAGACGCCGTGGGCCCCGCTAGTCTTGCCAACTACGACGGGACAGCCGGTGTCCTCGTTGACACCAACATATGGTTGGACTGTATCGATGAGACCAGTGCCTGGCGCGACTGGGCAGCTCAGAAGTTGCAGGACTGTAGCGAGCGGTGCCCGCTCCATGTGAACATCGTCATCTACTCCGAGTTGCTGATTCCGGGTCCTGATGTCCGCGCCCTGGACGCCCTGCTCGACGTCTACGACACGCTGCGAACCCCTCTGCCGTGGGCCTGCGCATCTCTGACTGCAGCCGCCTATGCCATGTATCGGCGCCGGGGCGGGGCCAAGCATAAACCGCTGCCCGACTTCTACATCGGCGCCCACGCCGCCGTCTCAAACCTGGCCCTGCTGACCCGCGACCCTAAGCCCTACAAGAGCTATTTCGCTCGGCTTGAGATCATCGCCCCCTGATCGGACCGACCTGTCTGGGATCTTGGCCATTGCTGTTGCGAGGCAAGCGCTTCAAAAAGTACTTGCCACCATCGACCGCCGTTCACTCTTGGCGGCGTAGCGATCGCCCTCCCGCGGCCGCTTTTTCATTTAGGTGCGTTTTTGGGTCGTGTAGATGCTCTTTTTTCCAGCTCGGGAAAAACTGATTTCCACCCGCTTTCTTGTGTCGGCCTAGCGGCTTTGCCACACTGTTGGATGCTAAAAACAACCAGGAGATGAGCATGAGCCAAGCTGTGGGCTGGATCGGTCTGGGTCGCATGGGCGAGGCCATGGCCAAGAAGTTGATCAAGGCCGGCCACGATGTGCGGGTCTGGAACCGCACCGCGTCCAAGGCCGCGCCGCTGGCCGAGGCCGGCGCCACCATCGTGGCGACCAAGCAGGATCTGGCCGGCTGCGCCGTGGTGTTCACCATGGTCTCGACCACCGACGACCTCAAGGAGGTGCTGTTTGCCAGTGGCGGGCTGCTCACCGGTTCGGTCAAGCCGCGCATGGTGATTGACTCGTCATCGATCTCTCAGGAGGGCTCGGCCGAGATCCGCCAGCGGCTCGAAGCCATGGGCGTGGCGTATTTGTGCGCGCCGGTGTCGGGCAATGCCAAGGTGGCCAAGGCGGGCAAGCTGCTGCTGGTGGCCTCGGGCCCCAAGTCGCTCTACACCGAAGTCGAGCCCATGCTGCAGGCCATGGCCCGCCGCGTGATGTGGGTGGGCGAGGGCGAATTGGCGCGGGTCTGGAAGATCGCGCACAACACCATGTTTGGGGTGGTGATTCAAAACCTGTGCGAGATCACCGTCATGGCCGAGAAGGCTGGCATTCCTCGCCACATCTTCCTGGAGAGCATCAACGACTCGGTGCTCGGCTCCATGTACACCAAGTACAAAACGCCGATGCTCACCAACCTCACCTTTGACCAGGTCACCTTCACGCCCAAGCTCTTGCTCAAGGACATGGACCTTGGGCTGGGCGCGGCCAAGGCCCACGGCGTGCCCATGCCCGCTGCCGCGGCCACGCGCGAGTCGATCGCCCGCATGGTCGGCCGCGGCTATGACGACATCGATTTTGCGGTGCTGCTCAAGGAGGTTGCCGCCGATTCGGGGCTCGAGCTCAAGAGCGAGAACGTCAAGATGAGCGACGGCCTGGAGTCTTAAAGCCATGGCCGATCGCGCCACGCTGATCCGCGGTGCCACCGTCATCACCATGGACCGCCAGGGGGACTTGCCCCGCGGCGATGTGCTGGTGCGCGGCGAGCAGATCGTCGAGATCGCCCCTCAGATCCATGCCGAGGGCGCCGAGGTGGTCGATGCCAGCGGCCACATCGTCATTCCGGGGCTGATCAACGCCCACATGCACACCTGGCAGACGGCGCTGCGCGGCCTGGCGTCCAACTGGACCTTGCTCGAGTACTTTGCCAAGATGCACGCCGGTCTGGCCACGGTGTTTGCGCCCGAAGATCTGCACATTGCCACCCTGGTGGGCGCGCTCAACCAGATCAACTGCGGCACCACCACGCTGGTCGATTGGTGTCACAACAACCCGACGCCGGCGCACAACGACGCGGCTATCGACGGCCTGCTGGCTTCGGGCATTCGCGCCGCGTTTTTTCATGGCACGCCCAAGCCCGATCCCAAGCCGGGCGAAAAGCCGTTTTGGGAGGTGCCGCATCCGCGCGCCGAGGTCGAGCGCCTGCTCAAGGCGCATCAGGGCCGTGCGCTCTTGTCCATCCACGCGGCCGTGCTCGGCCCACACTACTCCACGCTCGATGTGGCGCTGCACGACTTTGCGATGGCGCGCGAGCTGGGCCTGATCGCCTCATTGCATCAGGGGGGCGGGCCTGCCCGCACGCCCGATGGCTGGCTGCGCCTGCAAGAGCAGGGTCTGCTGGGCCCACAGATCAACATCGTGCACGGCCATGCGCTCGATGACGCGCAGCTGCAGCGTTTTTGCGACCTGGGCATGAGCTTTTCAGCGGCCGCCGAAAACGAGATGACACAAGGCCACGGCCATCCGCTGACCGGCCGCCTGCGCCAGTTTGGCCGCTCGCCCTCGCTCGGGGCCGACCTGGAGAGCGTGCTCGGCGGCGACATGCTGTCGCAGGCGCGCATTGCGCTGGGCGTGCAGCGCTCGCTGGACAACGTGGCCCATCGCCAAGCGCACGGATCCATCCCGCCCACCTCGACCCTCACCACGCGCGAGGCGCTGGGCTGGGTCACGGTCGAGGGCGCGCGCATGCTCGGCCAGCTCGACCGCATTGGCACGCTCGCGGCGGGCAAGCAGGCCGATCTGGTGCTTGTTCGCGCCAGCGATCTGAACATGCAGCCGGTGCACGATGCGGTCAACAGCGTGGTGTTTCAGACCACGCTGGCCAATATCGACAGCGTCATGATCGCCGGCCAGTGGAAAAAGCGCGACGGACGCTTGCTGGGTGTGCAACTGGCTCCGCTGCTCGATCGCTTGCAGGCCTCTGGGCGCAAGATCACCCAGGCCATGGGGCTGGCCTGAAGCCATGGCGCATCAGGGTAAGCCTGCTGCCATGCGCCGTCGCTGTGGCGCACACTGCCCGTTTCGCCCAGAGCCGTCCGGTGCGCGCTCGTCCTGCGCCGGCCGGCTGACCGATTTGTTCTTCATTCCAACCCTCAGGAGACCGCTATGAAACGCTTTTTTGTAGGCGCCGCCGCTGCGCTTGCCGTGGCTTGCAGCTGGGCCCAGGCCTATCCGAGCAAGACCATCCGGATCGTCGTGCCCTTTACCGCCGGCAGTGCCACCGACATCATGGCGCGGGTGGTCGGCGAGAAGCTGCAGGCGGCCTGGGGTCAGCCGGTGGTGGTGGAAAACCGGCCGGGCGCGGGCGGCACGCTGGGCGCGACCCAGGTCGCGCGCGCCGAGGCCGACGGCCACACCTTGCTGGTGGTCTCCACCGGCCACGTGGTCAACCCAGCTCTGTACGGCAACTTGCAGTACGACACGCTCGGTGATTTTGCGGGCGTCACGCCGCTGGCCACCCTGCCCAGCGTGCTGGTGGTCGGTGCCGGCAGCCCCATCAAGTCGGTGGCCGAGCTGATTGCGGCGGCGCGGGCCAAGCCCGGCGCGCTCAACTACGCCTCGGCCGGTGTGGGCAGCGCCACCCACGTCAATGCCGAGAAGTTTCGCGCCAGCGCCAATCTGCAGCTCACGCACATTCCGTTCAAGGGCACGCCTGAGACCATCGTCGAGACCAGCACCGGCCGCACCGACTTCATGTTCACGCCGGTGCTCGCGTCGCTGCCGGCCATCCGCGAGAACCGCCTGCGCGCCATTGCGGTGAGCACGGCCAAGCGCTCGTCGGCACTGCCCAATGTGCCCACCGTCGCCGAGGCCGGCCTGCCCGGTTTTGTGTTCGATTTCTGGATCGGCCTGCTCGCGCCGAGCAAGACGCCTAAGCCGGTGCTGGCCAAGCTCAACGCCGAGGTGCTGCGCATCGTCAACCTGCCCGAGGTCAAGGAGCGCATGACCACCCTGGGCGCCGAGCCCATGCCGATGTCGCCCGATCAGTTTGATGCCTACATCAAGGACGAGTACACCACGTTGGGCGCGGTGATGCGCTCGGCGCCCAAGCAGTAATTCAACCCAGCGGGGGCGGCCGGACGGTTCCCACCGACGGCCGCAGCGTAGCCGCCTGCCTTGCGATGGAGTTTGCATGATCGATCTGCGCGTCAACGTCTTCAACACCTCGAGCAACTTGCCCCTGCTGGCGGCCTTGCAAGCGGGCGATTTTGAGCGCGAGGGTTTGCGTGTTGAGGTTCAGCACACGCCCAACTCGGACGAGCAGCGCGCCGGTCTGGCCGCCGGGCGTTTCGAGATCGCGCATGCGGCCGTCGACAACGCGGTGGCCCTGATCGAGTCGGGCACCGATGCCGTCATCGTCTGCGGTGGCGACGCGGGTCTCAACGACTTCATCGTGCGCCCCGAGATCGGCAGCTTTGCCGACCTGCGCGGTGGCAAGCTGGCGGTCGATGCGCCCAACACCGCCTATGCGCTGGCGGCCAAGAAGATCCTCAAGGACCGCGGCTTGCTTGAGGGGCGTGACTACCAGGTCAAGCTCGCCGGCGGCACTGGCCCGCGCGCGGCGGCCCTGGCCAGCGACCCTGAGCTGGCCTGCGGCATGATCAACCCGCCCTTTAACTTCAAGCTGCGCGCCCAGGGGCTCAAGAGTCTGGGCACACAGTTCGACTTGCTTGGGCCCTATCAGGCCACCGGCGCCTACGTCATGCGCAGCTGGGCGCAGGCCCATGCCCAGACGCTCACGGCCTACCTGCGCGCCTATGTGAGCGGGCAGCGGCGAGTGATGGACCGGGCCCACCGCGCAGACATGCTGGCCTTGCTGACCGCCAATTTCAAGCTCGAGGGGCAGGCCGCCGAGAACACCTACGAGGCCTTGCTCACCGAGGGCTCGGGGCTGGCGCGCGATGCCGCCTTCAATGCCGAGGGCTTTGACCGGGTGCTGTCGATCCGCGCCGAGATGGAGGGCATGTGGGGCGGCCGGCCGCCGGCAGCGCAGCGCTATGTCGACCTGTCTTTTTACCAACGCGCCCTGGCCCAGGGCTGAAACCGGAGCCAGACCGTGCCCGAGCAACGCCTGCCTTATGTTGACGCCAGCGCGCTGAGCGATCCGGCCATGCGCGCCGAATTCGAGCGCGCCGCCCGCGAGGGTGCGCCACGGCCCGAAAGTCACGCCATCCGGGCCCATGTGCCGGCGGTGTTCTGGTCCTTCGCCAACGCCTGGAACGACACCTTTGTGCAAGGCGTGTGCGATCACGCCATCAAGGAGTTGTGCCGGCTTTATGTGTCGCAGTCGGTCAACTGCAATTACTGCGGCAACCAGCGCTCGCTCAAGGCGCAAGCCCAGGGGCTGGTCGAAGACGATGTGCGCGGGCTGCTCGATTTCGAGAAATCGGCACGCTATGACGCCCGGCAGAAGGCTGCCTTGCGGCTGGCCGAGGCCATGACCTGGGGGCTCGATTCGGGCGACGAACTCTGGCGCGACCTGAAGGCGCATTTTGAGGTGCCGCAGATTGTCGAGCTGGGTTTTTTCATCGGCTTGACCATGGGTCAGCAGCGCTGGAACCGCTTGCTCAATTTGCAGCATGGCAGCTTCATGGGCGGCACCGTGGGCGGTCTGGCGCCCGATGAGGCGGCCCGGCAGGGCGGGGCACGTTGATGGCGCGCATTGACTTCTTGGGCGTGGGCAAGATGGGCTTGCCCATGGCGGGGCACCTGAGCCGCGCCGGCCATGCGGTGGCTGTGGCCGATCCCAGCCCCGAGCGCATGGCGCTTGCCGCGCAGGCGGGCTTGGCCGTGGGCGATGCCCACAGCCTGGCGCAGGCCGACTTCGTGATCTCGTCGCTGCCCCATGATGCGGCCTTGCTGGCCGCTGCCGCGCAGGTGGCTGCCGGTGCCCGCGCCGGCGCGGTCTACATCGACACCAGCACGGTCTCGGTGCGGGCCTCGGCGCAGGCGGCGGCGCTGTGCAGTGCGCGCGGCATCGAGCCACTGCGCGTCACGGTGTCGGGCAACAACAAGATGGCCGAGGCCGCGGCGCTGACCATCATGGCCTCGGGCCCGCGCGCCGCTTACGAGCAGGCGCAAGCCCTGCTGGCTTGTTGGGGCCCGCAGTGCTTCTACCTGGGCGATGCCGAGCAGGCGCGGCTGATGAAGCTGGTGGTCAATTTGCTGATCGCCCAAACCAGTGCCATGCTGGCCGAGGGCTTGACGCTCGGGCGCAAGGGCGGCCTCGATTGGCAGGACATGTGGCAGGTGCTGTGCGCCAGCGCAGTCGGCTCGCCCATCCTCAAGGCCAAGTCGGTGCAGCTGAGTCAGCGCGACTTCACGCCCACTTTCACCGTCGAGCAGATGATCAAAGACTTGGAGCTGATCGTGGGCGCCGCCCGCGACGTGCATGCGCCCTTGCCGCAGACCGCAGCGACCTTGCAGCTGATGCATGCGGCCGTTGCGCAGGGCCAGGCCCTGGACGACTACGCGGCCATCATCTTGGCGGTCGAGCGCAGTGCGGGCCTGGCCACCGATCTGGAGCGAAAACCCTGATGAACGCCTTCATCTACAACGCCTACGCCGCCCGGGTGGTCTTTGGTGCGGGCAGCCTCAAGCACCTCGAGCGCGAGATTGACGCCCTGGGCTACAAGCGCGCGCTGGTGCTGTCGACCCCAGAGCAGCGCGCATCGGCGCAGATGGTGGCCGATCTGCTTGGGGCCCGTGCGGCCGGTGTGTTTGACCGTGCGGTGATGCATGTGCCGATCGAGACCGCCCGCGAAGCGCGCGAGGTGGCGCGCCAGCTCGGTGCCGACTGCGCGGTGGCCATCGGCGGGGGTTCGACCACTGGCCTGGGCAAAGCCATTGCGCTCGACTCGGGTCTGCCCATCATCGCCATCCCCACCACCTATGCCGGCTCGGAGATGACGCCGGTCTACGGCATCACCGAAGGCGGCTTGAAGAAGACCGGCAAGGACGCCAAGGTGGTGCCGCGCGCCGTCATCTACGACCCCGAGCTCACGGTGAGCTTGCCGCCGGCCATGAGCCTGACCAGTGGCATCAACGCGATTGCCCATTCGGCCGAGGGCCTGTATTCGGCCGACCGCAACCCGGTGATCGACTTCATGGCGCGCGACGGCATCGCCGCCCTCGGCCGCGCCTTGCCGGCGATCTGCAAGAACCCCCAGGACATGCAGGCGCGCACCGATGCGTTCTACGGCGCCTGGCTGTGTGGCATCGTGATGGGCAGTGTGGGCATGGCCTTGCACCACAAGCTGTGCCACACGCTGGGCGGCACCTTCAATTTGCCCCACGCCGAATGCCATACCGTGGTGCTGCCCCACGCGCTGGCCTACAACGCGCCGGCCGCGCCCGAGGCCATGGCCAAGATCGCGCAAGCCCTGGGCGGCAGCAGCGGCCCGGCGGCGGTGTTTGATCTGGCCAGAGACAACGGCGCCGCGGTGGCCCTGCGCGATTTGGGCATGAAGCAGGCCGACCTGGACAAGGCCTGCGACATCGCTGTTCAAAACCAATACCCCAATCCCAGGCCGCTCGATCGGGCGGCTTTGCGGCAGTTGTTTCAAAACGCCTGGGAGGGCGTGCGGCCGGGGTGATCAGCAGGCCCTATCGCGCGATCGACCCTGCGTCATTGCGAGGCGCAGCCTTTAGCCGCGAGGAGCAAAGCGACGTGGCGGGCCGTGGCAATCCACTTTGTTGTGTCGTGGCCGATGGATTGCTTCGTTCCTCGCAATGACGGGGCGGGGTGGCAATGACGGGGCCAGGTGGCAATCCCGAGTTTCTGTGGGAGCCGCGCCCTCGCGGCGATGGGGCCTAAACAGAAGCGCTGCCCGCTGCAACCGAGGGCCCTACAAGCCCATCCGTGAGGTCCACTTGCGCTCGTAATCCATCTTGGCAAAGTGCTCGACCATGAAGTCGATAAAGGTTCGCACTTTGGCCGACAGGTGTTTGCGGCTGGGGTAGGCCAGGTTGATGGTCAAGCGCGGCAGGTCCCAGTCGTCGAGCACCGGCACCAGGCGGCCGGCTACGATGTCTTCGTAGACGATGTAGGTCGGCTGCACCAAAATGCCCAGCCCGTCGAGTGCGGCGGCCCGCAGGATCTGGCCGTCGTTCGATTCGAGCAGGCCCTTGACCGACAGCGTGCTGCTCACGCCGCCTTTGGTAAAGCGCAACTCGTTGGGGTTGTTGGAGTGGGTGTAGATCAGCAGCTTGTGACGCTGCAGCTCTTCCAGGCTGCGCGGCGTGCCGCAGCGCGCCAGGTAGCCGGGCGAGGCGGTCAGCATGCGGCGCGTCTCGGCCATACGACGGATGGTGATGTTGGAGTCGGGCTCCGATTCCCGGTTGCGAATCGCCACATCGATGTTGTTGTCGATGATGTCCATGTAGCGGTTGGCCGCCTCCAGGTGCACCTGCACATTGGGGTAGCGTTGGGTGTATTCGCGCAGCAGCGGCGCCACATGGTGCATCGCAAATGAGAGCGAGGCGGTGACCCTGAGCACCCCGGTCGGGTTGAGCGCCGTGGCATTGACGGCTGCCTCGGCATCCCTGAGATCGGCCACGATGGTGCGGGCGCGGCTGTGAAATTCGCGCCCGGTATCGGTCAGGAACAGGCGCCGCGTGTTGCGCTCGACCAGCCGAGCCCCGAGCCTGGCCTCCAAAGCGGCCAGGTGCCTGCTCGCCGCCGCATTGGACAGCTGCAGCGTCTCGGCGGCGCGGCTGAGGCTGCCGGTTTCGGCCACGCGCACAAACAGTTCGATTTCGGTCCAGCGGTCCATGGGCTCATCGGCGCAGGTCACAAAGGCCGCCGGGCCAGTCGTGCCCGTCGGGAGGGGCTGATGGTAACCGCAAGCGCCCTGGCTGCCTGTCTTTATTCCATTGGGCGGAAAAGTCATTTACGCAGGCGCTATTTTTCTTCTGGTTTTGAAAATCTATAGTCCGGCCACCTCAGCCATCCCAAGTGGAGACCGTCCTTTGCGCAACCTCAATCAGGACACCATCACACAGGCCGTGATCGCACGCCTGTCTGACACGCCTGATGCGCGTCTGAAGGAGGTGCTCACCTGCGTGGTGCAGCATCTGCATGCCTTTGCCCGCGAGGTTCATTTGACCGAAGCGGAGTTGCAGGCTGGCATTGAGTTCCTCACCGCGGTGGGCAATAAGTGCAGCGCTTCGCGGCAGGAGTTTGTTTTGCTGGCCGATGTGCTGGGTCTGTCGACCCTGACGGTGGCCATGAACCATGACAAGCCGGCCGGTTGCACTGAGGCCACCACTTCCGGACCTTTTTATCTGCCCGATGCCCAGCCCATGGCCAGCGGCGCCGACCTGGCCGGCGGTGCGCCGGGCCAGCCCTGCCTGGTGCGCGGCCGGGTCTGCGCCCTCGACGGCGGCCCGGTTGCGGCGGCGCAGGTGGAGGTGTGGCAGTCTGATGCCGATGGCCGCTACGACGTGCAGTACGAAGACCTGGGTGGCCAGCGCGCGCGCGGCGTGTTTTCCACCGGATCCGATGGCCGTTTTCAATTGCGCAGCGTGCTCGCTTGCCCCTACCCGGTCCCCGAAGATGGGCCGGTGGGCCAGTTGATGCGCGCATCCAGAGGCCATCCCTGGCGGCCGGCGCACATGCATTTCAGGATCAGTGCGCCCGGTTTTGAGACCCTGGTCACGCAGGTCTACCGCGAGGACGACCCGTACCTGGACAGCGATCCGGTTTACGGCGTGCGGCAGTCTTTGGTGGCGCCCTGGGTGCCCGATGAGCAGGGCTTGTACACGCTCGATTTTGATTTTGTTTTGCAGCGCCGGCGAGGGGGCCAACGTTGATCAAGCACATCGTCATGTGGAATCTGCGCGGCGAGACCGATCAGGCCAAGGCAGCGGCTGTGGCCACGCTCAAGCGCAGTTTTGAGTCGCTGCGTGGCCGCGTTCCTGGGCTGCTGCATCTGGAGATCGGCGTCGATTCGAGTCGCATCGACTACGCCTGCGACGTGGTCCTGTATTCGGAGTTTGAGTCACAAGCGGCGCTTGATGCCTATGCGGTGCACCCCGAGCACCTGCGCGTCAAGCAGGAGTTGTCTGATTTGCGCATTGCCCGCCACCAGGTCGACTACCTGGCCGAGCCGCGCTGAACGCGAGGAGAGTTAGGTCATGGATGCAGCACTGCGCGACGAATTGGAAATCCGGCAGATGGTCGAGCGCTGGGCGGTTTGGCGCGATGCCGGCGACTGGGAGCGTTTTGCCACCGTCTGGCACCCTGACGGGGTGATGATGGCCACCTGGTTTCAGGGGCCGTTTCGCGAGTTCATCCGCGTGACCCAGGAGGGCTGGGCCAAGGGCGTGAGCATCTTGCATTTTCTCGGCGGCAGCGCGGTCGAAGTGGCCGGCGATCGGGCGATTTCGCAAACCAAGATGACGATTTCCCAGCGCGGCATGGTCGAGGGCGCCAGTGGCCCGGTGCTGTGCGATGTGGTGTGCACCGGTCGTTTTTATGACTTTGTCACCCGCCATGAGGGCCAGTGGAAGCTTTTGCACCGCCAGCCGATTTACGAGAAGGACCGCATCGATCCGGTCGACCCCAGTGCGGTGCTGCAACTCGATCAGCAGGCCTTGGCCGGTTTTCCAGAGGGTTATCGCCATCTGGCCTATATTCAGACCCGCATCGGCTACAAGGTCAAGATGGATATGCCGATGCTCAAGGGCGAGGGCGTGCAGGCTCTGTACGGGCGCGGCCGCCGCTGGCTGCAAGGCGGCGAGCTCGAGCGCTGAGCCGCCTGCGCCCTTTGAATTTCCACACCAGGAGACTTCCATGATGAACAAGCGA
Organism: Comamonadaceae bacterium; assembly: GCA_027491035.1. Taxonomy (GTDB): domain Bacteria; phylum Pseudomonadota; class Gammaproteobacteria; order Burkholderiales; family Burkholderiaceae_C; genus Polaromonas. The sequence goes on from JAIXWZ010000110.1 coordinate 30,358, forward strand.
TCGTTCAATGCGGCCATGGCGGCGGGCCTGCTGGGCGGCTCGGTCTTTGCCGGCTCAGCCTGGGCCCAAGCTTTCCCCAGCAAGCCCTTGCGCGTCGTCGTGCCCCAGCCTCCTGGCGGCGGTTTCGACGTGGTTGGCCGTTTGCTCGCCGACCGGCTCGGCAAGGCCCTGGGTCAGACCGCGGTGGTGGAAAACCGGCCCGGCTCGGGCACCCTGGTGGGCACCGACCTGGTGGCCAAGGCGCCGGCCGACGGTTACACCTTGCTGGTCGGCTCGGTGTCCAATCTGGCGCTCAACCCGGGTCTGTACCCCAATATTCCCTATGACAGCCTGCGCGATTTCGAGCCGGTGGGTTTGGCTGTGGCCTACAGCTACACCCTGGTGGCGCGCAAGGACCTGCCTTTTTCCAATCTGCGCGAGCTGATCGCGCACGCCAAGGCCAATCCGAAAAAGCTGACCTACGCCTCCGGCGGCAGTGGCTCGGGCCAGCATGTGCTGGCGGCGGCCTTGTGGAACCTGGCCGGTGTGGAACTGGTGCATGTGCCCTATCGGGGCGCGCAGGCGGCCTACCAGGATTTGCTGGGTGGGCGCGTTGACGTGTTCTTCGACCTCTCGCCGACCGCGCGGCCGCAGGTGGAGTCGGGCAACCTCAAGGCCCTGGTGGTCTCTGGCAGCGCCCGTCTGCCCTTTCACCCCGATGTGCCGACCATCATGGAGACGGGCGTGGCCAACCTCGATCTGGAGTCCTGGTTTGGCCTGTTCGTGCCGAGCAAGACGCCGGCCGATGTGCAGGAGCGCCTGCGCAGCGAGCTCTCGCGCATTGTTCAGGGCGCCGACCTGGTCGAGACCTTTCGCAAGGCCGGTGGCAAGCCGCTGGCCTTGAGTGGCGAGCAGGCCCGCGCCCTGGTCAAGCGCGACGTGGACCGCTGGTCCAAGATCACCCGCGACCTGGGCATCAAGGCCGAATGAGACCGAGGCCGCCACACTGACTTTTGCGGCTGCCGCGCCCACATGATCTGCAGGCGCTAAGCTCTACCTTTTTAACTTTCTTGACGGTTTCACCATGCCCATCTCCGACGCCAGCCTCGATCAGCTTTTTCGCCAAGCCCGCACGGCCAACGGTTTCATTGACAAGCCTGTCGCACCTGCTGTGCTGCGCCAGGTCTACGAGCTCGCGGCGATGGCGCCGACCTCGATGAACACCCAGCCCACCCGCTATGTGTTTTTGACCACTGCCGCTGCCAAGCAGCGCGTGGCCCCCGCCCTGGCCCCGGCCAACGTGGACAAGACGGCCTCGGCGCCGGTGTGCGTGATCGTGGCCACCGACACCCGCTTTTATGAGCACATGCCGCAGATCTGGCACAAGCCGGAGGCCAAGGCCATGTTCGAAGGCAATGCCGGCATGGCGTCGGCCACGGCGATTCGCAACGGCACCCTGGGCGGCGCCTATTTCATTTTGGCCGCGCGCGCCTTCGACCTCGATTGCGGTCCGATGAGCGGCGTCGATCTGGCCAAGGTCAATGCCGAGTTCTTCCCCGATGGTCGCTACCAGGCCAATTTCCTGATCAACCTGGGCTATATGGACAAGAGCAAGCTGTTCGATCGCAACCCGCGTCTGGCCTTCGAGCAGGCCTGCGAGGTGCTTTGAACTCTGGGCGCCGACGGACCCGCATCCGCACAACGCATTGACATCATCGAGGGAGCTTCAATTGAAAATCGGCAAATCCATCATTCCGCACACGGCCATCAGCACATCGAGCGAGCAGCGCATCGTGGTGCGCGGCCATGACCTGTCTCGTGACCTGATTGGTCAGGTCAATTTCGGCGACTACTTTTTCCTCTTGCTGACCGGCAAGATGCCCGATGCGGCGACCAGCGCCTTGGTCAACGCCACCATGGTGGCCATTGCCGAGCACGGTTTGGTGCCCAGCAACCAGGCAGCGCGCATGACGCTGGCGGCAGCGCCCGATGCGATGCAAGGCGCGGTAGCCGCCGGCATCTTGGGTGCGGGTTCGGTGGTGCTGGGCGCCTCCGAGACGGCGGGCAAACTCTTTTTGCGCGTCGAGGCCGAGGCAGCGGCCAACCACGGCGGCGATCTCAAGGCAGCGGCCAAGGCGGTGGTTGCCGATCTGCGCGCCAACAAGCAGATCGTGCCGGGCTATGGTCATCCGGAGCACAAGAGCGCCGATCCGCGTGTGGGCGCCTTGTTTGCGCTGTCGGCTCGCGTCGGTGGCGGGCAGAAGTATGTGGAGCTCTCGCGCATCATTGAGTCTGTGATTCCCGAGGTGACGGGCAAGGACTTGCCGATGAATGTCTCGGCGGCGATTCCCGCGGTGCTGATGGGCGTCAATTTCCCGGTGACCGCGCTCAAGGGCGTGCCCATGCTGGCCCGCGTGGCCAGCTTGATTGCCCACCTCAATGAGGAAATGGCCGATCCGATCGGTTTTGCACTGGCCAACCACGCGGTGTCCCAGCAGCAGTACACCGGTACCCCTGCAAAGGATTGATCATGGTCCAGGTTCTTAAAGACATCAAGGTCGTCGAGCACGGCACCTTCATCACCGGCCCGTTTGCCGGCATGATGCTGGCCGATCTGGGCGCCGACGTGGTCAAGGTCGAACTGCCCGGCACGGGCGACCCGTTTCGCGCTTACCGCGGCGAGCTCTACAGCCCGCACTTTCAGTCGTGCAACCGCAACAAGCGCTCGATCACGCTCAACACCAAGGACGCGGCCGAGTTGGCGCGCTTTGACGAGATGATCGCGCAGGCCGACGTCTACATCCAAAATTTTCGCCCCGGTGTGGCCGAAAAGCTCGGCGCCGGCTACGAGCGCCTGAAGAAAATCAACCCGCGTCTGATCTATTGCGCCATCAGCGGCTTTGGCCGCGATGGCCCTTACAGCGATCGGCCCAGCTACGACTCGGTGGCGCAGGCCTACAGCGGCTTTCTGGGCTTGCTGGTCAACCCTAACGACCCGCGGGTGGTGGGGCCGGCCCTGGCCGATGCGATGACCGGCTTTTACTCGGCCTATGGTGTGCTGGGCGCCCTGCACGAGCGCAACAGCACGGGCAAGGGCCGTCTGGTGGAGGTCTCGATGATCGAGGCCATGACGCACTTCAACCTCGACTCCTTCACCCACCTCTTTACCATCGGTCAGCTGGTCGATCCCTTCAGCCGGGCGCGGCTCTCGCAGTCGTATGTGCTCGAGTGTTCCGACGGCAAGTGGGTGGCCCTGCACATGTCCTCGCCGCCCAAGTTCTGGGAGGGCTTGGCCAAGGCGATGGAGCGCTCCGACATCTTTGATGATCCGCGCTTTTCCACCCGCGAGGGGCGTGCCGAGAACCAGGAGGCCTTGATCGGTGTACTACAGGCGGTGTTCAAGCACCGCACTCGCACCGAGTGGTGCAACCGTCTGCTCGCCGAGGATGTGCCGCACGCGCCCATGTACAACTCGGCCGAGGTGCCCGAAGACCCGCAGATCCAGCATCTGCAGATGTTTGTGGAAGCGCCTTCGCCGGTCAAAGGCATGTTCAAGACGGTGCGCTCGCCGGTGTCCTATGACGGCGAGCGTTCGCTCAAGGTCACGGCGCCGCCGCTGCTCGGTCAGCACAACGAAGAGTTCAAGACGGGCTGGCCGGCGCGGCCAGACGCCTGAGGAAGGGGCCCAAGCGATGGTGCAAATCAAGCGACGCCTGGCTTTGGCGCTGGGCTGCCTGCTCACGGCAAGTTGGGTCATGGCGCAGGACTTTCCGGTCAAGCCGGTGCGCATGGTGGTGCCCTTTGCGGCCGGCACCACCACCGACATCGTGGCGCGCGCTGTGGCCGAAGGCATGGCCCGCCAGCTCGGGCAGTCTGTGGTGGTGGAAAACCGCGCCGGCGCGGGGGGCGGCATCGGCTCCGATCTGGTGGCCAAATCCTCGGCCGACGGCTACACCATTTTGATGGGCACGGTGGGGACGCACGCCATCAATGCCACGCTGTTCAAGAAGCTTGCCTACGACCCGCAGCGCGACTTCGCTCCCGTGGCTTTTGCCGGCTACACGCCCACTTTGCTGGTGGTCTCTGGCGCCTCGCCGGTCAAGTCGCTCAAGGACTTGGCCGATTTGGCCCGGCGACCCGATGGCCGGGTGAGCTTTGCGTCGGCCGGCAACGGCACCTCTGGCCATCTGGCCGGCGAGCTGCTCAAGGCGCGCTTGGGCGGTGAGATGACCCATGTGCCCTACAAGGACGGCGCCCTGGCGCTGTCCGATGTCATGGGTGGGCAGGTGCAGTTCATGTTCTACCACCCCGCCGCCGCGCTGCCGCACATCAAGAGCGGCAAGTTGCGCGCCCTCGGCGTCTCGAGCGCCAAGCGCAGCCCTGCGGCGCCCGAGGTGCCCGCCATTGCGGAGGCTGGCCTCGACTTTGATCTGGTGGCCTGGTTCATGGTCTACGCGCCAGCGGCCACGCCCGCGCCGGTGCTGGCTCGCCTGCGCGATGCGGCAGCGCAGACCCTGGCCAACGCCGACATTGCAGGGCGTCTCAAGGCCCAGGGGCTTGAGCTCAATGCGATGCGCGCCGAAGAAATGACGGCATTTGGCCGCAGTGAGTTGGCCAAGTGGGCCGAGTTGGTCAGGCGATCGGGCGCCCAGGTGGATTGAACCCGCGTTTTCATTTTTCAACTGCAACAGGAGACCCCTATGAAAAAAATCGATCGACGCTCGGTGCTGGCCGCTGGCGCTGCAGGCGCCGCCCTGGCGATGACCTCCAGCGCCCGCGCCCAAGGCGCGCCGATTCGCATCGGCAGCACGCTGGCCCTGACCGGCCCGCTGTCGGCCACCGGCCTGACGCACAAGCTGGTGGGCGACATTTACGTCGAGCAGCTCAACGCGCGCGGCGGCTTGCTCGGTCGCAAGGTCGAGTGGATCTGCCGGGACGACCAGTCCAAGCCCGATCTGGCCCGCACCTTGTACGAGCAGCTGATCACCACCGACAAGGTGGAGCTGCTCATGGGGCCCTATGCCACCGGCGCCATTTTGTCGGCCATGGGCGTGGCACAGCGCTACGGCAAGGTGCTGGTCCACCACACCTTCGGCATCCCCTCGCTGGCCAAGTACGACATGCACTTTCCGGCCTGGTCGCTTGGCCCCACGCCCCAGACCACGGTGCCCAACACCCTGTTTGACATGCTGGCCGCTTCGCCCAAGCCACCCAAGACGATCGCCATCGTCACCAGCAAGTTCCCCTCGATCCACTTCCTCTCGCTCGGTGGCCGTGAAGTGGCCAAGAAGCGCGGTCTGCAGGAGGTGCTCTTCCTGGAGTGGGAATTTGGCAACCGCGACTTCGGCCCGATCGCCGCGCGCATCAAGGACTCCAAGCCCGATCTGGTCTGGGTCGGTGACATCGGCCTGGAGGGCAATATGTTGCTCGACGCGATGAAGAAGATCGACTACACGCCGCCGATGAACTTCCACCTCTACCCGGCGCCGGGCCCGATGTCGAAGTCGCCCGAAGGCCGTGGCGCCATGTCGCTGACCATCTTTGAAGAGCACCAGCCCTTCCTGAGCAACCAGGTCGGCGCGCAGTTCGTCAAGGTCTTCAACGAGCGGGCCACGGCCGCCAAGCTGGCCGACACCAGCGTGGAGACGCAGGCAGCCGCCTCGTTTTCGGCCTGGCAGATTCTGGAGGCCGGCGTCAGGGGTGCCAACAGCCTGGACGACAAGGCCATTGCCGCCTTCATCAAGGGCAACCGCATCGACACCATCCACGGCCGTCTGCGCTTTGATGGGCCGAACAACTACGGTGATGACCTGATGAAGATCAAGCAGGTCCAAAACGGCAAGTGGCAGGTGGTTTGGCCCCAGCAATTTGCAGCGCCGGGCACCCGACTGCAACTCAAGTAATTGAGTTCGGGCCGATCTTTTGCACACCACAGCAGGGCACCCATGACGCTTCCGAGTCTTAACTTACTGTTGCAGTCCATCCTCTCGGGGGTCTTCATCGGTGCCCTCTATGGCTTGATCGGCCTGGGGTTGGGCCTGACCTGGGGCTTGCTGCGCCAGATCAACCTGTCGCATTTCGGTCTGGTCTTCCTGGCCGCCTATCTGAGCTATCAGATGGCCACGGTCGGCCAGTTCGATCCTCTGCTGGCCCTGCTGGTGCTGCCGCCGCTGTTTTTCCTGTTCGGCGCGCTCATGCAGTGGGTGCTGTCGAAGTTTGCGATCACGCCCTTTAACTCTCTGCTGGCCACCTTCGGTTTGACGGTGGTGCTCGAGTCCATCATCCAGGGCATCTGGACGGCCGATTTCCGGCGCCTGGAGTCGGGCTACAACGACCTCAAGTTCAAGGTCTTTGGCCTGTTTGTGCCGGTGCCTGAACTGATCACCTTCTGCCTGGCAGTCGGCATCGCAGTGGCCATCTGGGCGGCCATGCGTTACACCGATCTGGGCAAGGCCTTGCGGGCGATGGCCGAAGACGGCCCGATTGCGGCGGCCTTTGGCATCAACCAAAAGGGCCTGTCGCTGATTCTGGCGGGCGTGTGCGCCGCGCTGGCAGCCATCGCTGGCGTCTGCCTGGCCCTGACGTTCACGCTGGCGCCCTCACAGATTTTTGCCTGGGTGGGCGTGGTGTTTGCCGCGGTGATGCTCGGCGGGCTCGGCAGCCCGCTCGGGCCCTTGGTGGCGGGCATCATCATTGGCGTGAGCGAGGCCATCACCATGGCGGTGGCTTCACCGTCATGGGCGCCGATCGTCTCCTTCTCCCTGCTCATCGTCATGCTGCTGCTGCGGCCCGGAAAGGGCTGATCGCCATGAACAAAACGTTTTCCGGGATTTTGGCCGCCGGCGCGCTGCTGGCTGTGGTGCCCTGGTTGGGCCTGCCCGCCTTCTACGAGTCCTTCCTCTACCTGATCGCGCACTGGGTGATCCTGGCCATGTCCTGGAACATCCTTTCGGGCTATTCGGGGTATTTCTCCTTTGGCCACGGCGTTTTTTATGGCGTGGGCATGTATGCCACCGCGGGCCTGGCCGGCAAGCTGGACTGGCCCTTCTTGGCCACCTTGCCGATGGCCGTGCTGATCCCGGCTGTGCTGGGCGTGTTGCTGGGCGCTGTGGTGTTTCGGGTCAAGGCGGTGCGCGGCGAGCTGTTTGCGCTCTTGACGCTGGCCGTCACCTTCGTGGTGGCCACCATCATCATCAACACCCGCATCGATGGCGGCCCTGGCGTCTACCTGATGGCCGTTGAAGTGCCCAAGCTCGGGCCCTCACCGTCGTCGTCGCTCTACCTGATGGCGCTCATCGGCGCGGTGCTGACGGCACTGGTTGCCTACAAGGTGCAGCAGTCCAAGCTGGGCGTGGGCCTGTCGGCCATTCATGACGACGAAGATGTGGCCGAGGTCATGGGTGTGCCCACCTATGGCTACAAGCTGCTGGCGCTGGCTCTGTCGAGCGGCCTGGCGGGGCTGGCTGGCGGCATTCATGCGCTGTTCGTGCAGTACGTCACGGTGGGCGAGACCTTCAACATCACCGTGCCACTGACGGTGGTGCTGATGAGCTGCCTGGGCGGCTCGCGCCACTGGGCCGGCCCTGCGGTTGGCGCGGTGCTGATCACCTCGATGCTGTACTTTTTCACCGCCGGCAACAACCCCGTGCTGGGCAAGGCGGTGGTGGGCGTGGTGCTCATCGTGGTGATTTTGTTCATGCCCAATGGCGTGATGGGTTTCTTTATGAAGCGCCGCGCACAGGCAGCCGCGCGCCGCAGCCGTGAGATCGAGCAGAGCCTGGGCGCAGCGCTCCATGCGGGCCTGCCGCCCGAGCCCGACGTCGTGGCTGCGCCCCGGCCAGCCGCCGACCAAGAAGCGCAGGTCTTGCTGCAAACGCGCGGCCTGTCCAAGGCCTTCAAGGGCGTGCAAGCCCTCAGCGAGGTGGACTTGCAGGTTCACAAGGGCGAGATCCTGGGCTTGCTCGGCCCCAACGGCTCGGGCAAGTCGACCTTTATCAACGTGGTCAGCGGCCACTACGTGGCCACCGGCGGCAGCTATGCCTTCGAAGGCCGTGAACTGGCCGGCATGGCCGCGCACCAGATCGCGCAGTCGGGCATTGCGCGCACCTACCAGATCCCGCGGCCCTTCATGCACATGACGGTGCTGGAGAACGTGATCATGTCGGCCATGTTTGGCGGCGCGGCCATGGGGCGCGAGCAGGCCACAGAAGAGGCCATGCGCTGCCTGGAGTTCACGGGTCTGAAGCACAAGGCCGAGAGCCTGCCCGATGACCTGAATCTGCATCAGCGCAAGTTTCTCGAATTGGCCCGCGCGCTGGCCGCCCGGCCTCGGCTGGTGCTGCTCGACGAGGTGCTCTCGGGCATGACGCCCAGCGAGATCGACGAGGCCATTGTGCTGATTCGCCGTATTCGCGATCAGGGCTCGACCATCGTGTTCGTCGAGCACGTCATGCGCGCGGTCATGGCCTTGTGTGACCGGGTGGCGGTGCTCAACCATGGCAAGCTGATCGCGGTTGGGCCGGCCAAGCAGGTGATGAGCGATCCGCAAGTTGTCAGTGCCTACCTGGGGAAGCCCCATGCTTGAAGTCAACCAGATCTCGGTCAATTACGGCGCTGCGCCCGCGCTGTGGGATGTCTCGCTGACCTGTGGCGACAAGGAGCTCGTGTGCGTGGTCGGCCCCAACGGCGCCGGCAAGACCACGCTGATCAACGCCGTCGCGGGCTTGCACGGCGTCAAGAGCGGCACCCTGGTGTACGGCGGGCGCGATATCACCCGTCTGGCCAGCCACCGCTACTGTGAGGCGGGCATTGCCATCGTGCCCGAAGGGCGCCGTCTGTTCACCCAGATGAGCGTGCTTGAGAATTTGGAATTGGGCAGCTTTTTGCCTGCAGCCAAGGCCAGACGGGCCGAGCGTCTGGAGTCGGTGCTGGCGCTGTTTCCGGTGCTCAAGGTCAAGCTGCACAGCCTGGCCGGATCGCTCTCGGGCGGACAGCAGCAGATGGTGGCCATTGGCCGCGCACTCATGGCCGGCCCCAGTTTGCTGCTGCTCGATGAGCCTTCGCTGGGCCTGGCGCCGTCCATCGTGCTGGACATGTTTGCAGCCATCACCCAGATCAACCAGCAGGGCACGGCCGTGCTGCTGGTCGAACAAAACGTGTCCATGGCGCTGGAGACGGCTGACCGGGCCTACGTCATGGAAGAGGGCCGGATCGTGGCCGAGGGACAGGCCAAGGAGATGATGGACCGGCCGGAGATCCGAAAAGCCTATCTCGGCCTCGACACGCATTGATCGCTCGCGGCCTCTGCGCTGGTGGGGCTGGCGGGGCGGCCTGAGCAGATAATCGCCCCTGTCCATGGCCCTGATCACCGATCCCTTTTTCTACGCGGTTGCCATCCCATCGGTTTTGCTGATGGGGGTCAGCAAGAGTGGCTTTGGTACCGGCTTTGGCTCGCTGGCCGTGCCCTTGATGGCGCTGGCCGTGAGCGTTCCCGACGCGGCGGCCATCATGATGCCGGTGCTCTTGCTGACCGATATCCTCAGCCTGGCTTTTTTTCGCAACCAACTCGACTGGCGTCTGCTCAAATTTCTCGTGCCTTGCGGTCTGGTGGGCACCGTGCTGGGTTTCATGCTGTTTCGGCTGCTTAGCCCCGGCGTGGTGGAGGCGCTGGTGGGCGGTTTTACGCTGCTGTTTTTGGCGCAGCGCCTGCTGTTGCCACCCAAACCCGATGCCCCGCCGCCGCCGCGCTGGGTGGGCGCCATCTTGACCGCCACTTCGGGCTTTACCAGCTTCATTGCGCACGCCGGTGGCCCGCCGATCAGCGCCTATGTGATTCCGCTCAAACTCAGTCCGGTGCTGTTTACCTCGACCATGGCGGTGTTCTTCTTTGTCATCAACCTGTCCAAGTGGATTCCCTACGGCTTTCTGGGTCTGCTGGACATGCGCAACATGCTCACCTCGCTGGTGTTGCTGCCCTTGGTGCCTTTGGGCGTTTGGGTGGGCGTGCGCCTGGCCCGCCGAATCAAGCCCGACCTGTTTTACAAGTTCATCTATGCCGGGATGTTTCTGACCGGCCTGAAGCTGCTCTGGGACGGGCTGCGCTGAGCAGACCGCCCGATCGCCTCAGCTCGCGGCCAGCTGGCCGCCCTCAAAGGCGCATTGGCGCCAGGCCTCAAAAACCGTCACGGCCACCGCATTGGACAGGTTCAGGCTGCGCTGGCCGGCGCGCATCGGCAGTCGCAGGCGCTGCTCGAGCGCAAACGATTCGCGCAGCTCAGCGGGCAGGCCGGCCGTCTCGGAGCCGAACACCAGCCAGTCGCCGGCGGCAAACTGCACCTCGAAGGCGGGCCTTGAGCCGTGCCGGGTCATGGCGAACATGCGCTGCAAGGCAGGCTGCTCGCGTGCCAGCAGGGCCTGCCAGCTGGCGTGGCGGCGTACCGGGGCGTACTCGTGGTAGTCCAGCCCGGCGCGGCGCAGCTGGCGGTCGTCCATCTCGAAGCCCAGGGGCTCGACCAGGTGCAGGCTGCAGCCGGTGTTGGCCGCCAGCCGGATGATGTTGCCCGTGTTGGGCGGGATCTCGGGGTGAACCAGGACGATGTTGAACATGCCCCCGATTATCGGCAGTGCCTCGGGCCCGCCCGGTCGAACGGGTCGGATCAGACGGGCTCAGGGCGGGCTCAGGGCGGTGTTCGCGCGATCACCAGCGCGCTGACCGATCGGGCTCCCGCCTCGAGCAAAGCCGTTGCGGCGGCGGCCAAGCTGGCGCCTGTGGTCATGATGTCGTCGACCAGCATCACCTGGCGGCCTTGCAGCTGGCCGGTGGCCAGTGGGTCGACCCAAAACGCGTCCCGTACATTGAGCTGCCGGGCATCGCGCGGCAGCTCGCTTTGCGCTTGGGTGTGACGCAGGCGCAGCAGCAGGCGTGCCGACACCGTGGCGCGGCAGCGGCTGCGCCGGTGCAGCCGCCGGCACAGCTCCCAGGCCTGGTTGTAGCCCCGCTCAGCCAGGCGCTGCGCTGACAGCGGCAGCGGCACGAGATAGTCGGGCGCTTGCAGATCGGCCAGGGCAGGGCCCACACCCGGGGTGTGCAGCAGCAAGTCCACCAGTGGCTCGCCCAGGCCGGTGTCCTGCTCGAACTTGTAGCGTGCGAGCAGCTCGCTCCAGGGATAGGCGTAATCGACCGCAGCCCAGCACGCGGCCAGCGGCAGGGGGCTGCGCAGGCACTGCAGGCACTGCGCTGTAGTGAGCACGAGCGCGCACAGTGGGCAGCGGGCCTTGGTCGCCGCAAAAGTCGTTCGGCAGTGCTGGCACAGGCGCTGGCTCGGCCAGCTGCGGCAAACCGCACACTGGCTGGGCAGTTGCAGCGCCCGATACAAAGCTGAGCCGGCCGACATGAGGCCCATATACTGGCCGCCGTTGTCGGCGCTGTCCAGAGGCGTTGACGTTTTTTTTGCTTTGCCACCTTGAGCCCCAGCGCCACCCCCCCGACATATGACCGAGCCGCCGTCTTGCGCTGGCAGCGCATTGCGGCGCCGCAGACCGACTGGCTGCATGCCCAGGTGGCCCAGCGCATGTTCGAGCGGCTGCAGTGGATACGCGCCAAGCCGCAGGCTTGGACCCATTGGGCGCCCCTGAACACCGGCGCTGAGGTCAACGGCCGGCTGCTGGCTGAGCTTGGCCCGCGGGCCAGCCTGGTTGAGGCTGACGGCGTGCGTCAGGCGCTGGCACGCGAGTTGTATGCGCCGCCCTGGTGGCGCTGGCAGCGTCGGCAGCTGTCCTGGCAGGAGCCGGCCGAGCAGTCGCAGGACATGGTCTGGGCCAATCTGGTGCTGCACACCGCGCTCGATCCGCAGGCCCTGTTGCTGCGCTGGCATGGCCTGCTGCGGGTTGACGGGTTTGTCATGTTCTCCTGCCTGGGCCCGGACACAGCGGTCGAGATGCGCGCGCTTTACGACGAATTGGGCTGGCCTGCGGCCGGTGCCGCGCTGACCGACATGCACGATTGGGGCGACATGCTGGTCGGTTGCGGTTTTGCCGAGCCGGTGATGGACATGGAAAAGCTCACCCTGACCTTCGAATCGGGCGAGCGCCTCCTGGCCGAGTTGCGCCAGTGGGGCCGCAATGTGCATCCGGCCCGTTTTGCCGCCTTGCGTGCCCGCTCTTGGCGCCAGCGCCTGCTCGACGCCATCGAGCAGCGCTGGCCGCGTCAGAGCGACGGCCGGCTGGGCCTGACGGTGGAGTTGGTCTACGGCCATGCCCTGCGCGCGCCCGTGCGGCTCAAGGCCGATGCGGTGACGGCTTTGCCTCTGCAGCACATGCGCGACATGCTCAAGGGGTCAAGGCCAAGGGTGCCGCCAGATCAGCGCTGAACCATTACACTTTGCGGCGTGTTCAGTCAGCCAGGGGCTGCGGCCAGAGCTGACGCGCACGGCGGCATTTTCCGCTGCTGCACTGCGGTGCAACTTGGGCAGAAAAGAACGTGTCTTCTGCGGTTCATCCCTTCCGCTTGGCCAAGCCCATGCATCAAGGTGACGGCCAGTCTCCTGACCTGCAATGGTCGCTGCGGCGCAACTGCAGCCTCAGCCCAGCGCAATTGCTGCGCTTTTACATCGGCCTGTGCCTGCTCTCGCTGTCGATTGCCACGGCGTTTTGGTTTTCTGGCGCGCGTCTGGTCATGCCTTTTGCGTGGCTCGAGCTGATCGCGGTGGGCGTCGCCTTGCTCATCTATGCCCGCCACGCTTGTGACGGCGAAAAAATCACGCTGCAAGGGCCTGTGCTGGTCGTCGAGCGCGACCACGGCCGGCGCAGCGAGCGCACCGAGTTTGACCGCCAGTGGGTGCGCATCGAGCCGTGCAGCGGCGACGGATCGCTCATCGAAGTGTCCGGCCAGGGACGCAGTGTGCTGGTGGGGCGGCACTTGCGCCCGGAGCTGCGGCCCGCGCTGGCGCGCGAGATCCGGCTGGCTTTGCGAGGCGCTTGACACCTGACGCCAAACTTTCGCCAACCCTGTGGCCAGCCCTCTGGCACTGCCTATAATCCCAGGGTTTGACTGGCACTTGATACTTCTAGAAAAGCACAGACGATGAACGCGAGCAACACCCAGGGCATGAGCATGAAACGCGCGCAAGCGCTGGTCCCATTTCTCGGCGATGCCGCGCTGCGCGCCTCGGTCAAGGCCAGCTGCGCCTTGACGCTGGGGCTGACGGCCCTGTCGGCCTCGGCTTCGGGCTCGGCCTTCAATTTGCCCGGTGGCCCGCAGCCCTTCCAGCTCAACTTGCCAGTGCCGGCCACCCGCATTGCGGCCGAGCAAAACTGGCTGCACTGGGCCATGATGATCATCTGCCTGGTGATTTTCATCGCGGTTTTCGGTGTGATGTTCTATTCGATCTGGAAGCACCGCAAGTCGCTTGGCCACAAGCCGGCTACCTTTCATGAGTCCACCGCTGTCGAAATCGCCTGGACGGTGGTGCCATTTCTCATCGTCATCGGCATGGCGCTGATGGCCACCAAGCTGCTGGTGGCGCAAAAAGACACGACCAATGCCGATCTGACCATCAAGGTCACCGGCATCCAGTGGAAGTGGGGCTACGAGTACATCAAGGGCGAGGGCGAGGGCATTGCCTTTGTCTCGACTCTGGACGCCAGCCATCGCGCCATGAGCGATGCCGGCGGCCCCAAGAAGGGCGAGATCGTCAGCGACTACCTGCTCAAGGTCGACAAGCCTCTGGTCGTGCCGGTCAACCAGAAGATCCGCATCATCACCACCGCCAACGACGTGATCCACGCCTTTGCCGTGCCCCAGTTCGGCATCAAGCAAGACGCCATTCCTGGCTTCGTGCGCGACACCTGGTTTCGCGCCGAGAAAACCGGCGACTTTTATGGCCAGTGCCAAGAGCTGTGCGGCAAGGAGCACGCCTACATGCCGATTCACGTCAAGGTCGTGACCACCGAGCAGTACAGCGCCTGGGTCCAGGAGCGCCAGAAGGAAGCTGCAGCCAAGGCCGACGATCCGAGCAAGGTTTGGCAGCAAGCCGATCTGGTGGCGCGCGGCGAGAAGGTCTACGCCGCCAACTGCGCCGCTTGCCACCAGGCCAGCGGCAAGGGCGCCGGTCCGATCAAGGCACTGGACGGCTCGGCCATCGTGCTCGATGCCGACCACCTCAAGACCACCAACATCTTGCTCAACGGCGCTGCAGGCGGCGCCATGCCGGCCTGGAAGCAGTTGAGCGACACAGAAATTGCCGCCGTCATCACTTACACCAAGAACACCTGGTCCAACAAGACCGGTCAGGTGGTGCAGCCGGCCCAGGTTCAGGCCGCGCGCAAGTAAAGCGCAGCGTTCGAAGAGTTCTTATAAAAGGGTAGCGTCATGAGTGCAGTTCTCGATCACCACGACCACGATCACGACCACCATGCCCCCACCGGGTGGCGTCGCTGGGTGTTTGCAACCAACCACAAGGACATCGGCACGCTTTACTTGCTGTTTGCCTTTGCCATGCTGATGATCGGCGGCGTGCTCGCGCTGCTCATTCGCGCTGAGCTGTTCCAGCCCGGTCTGCAGGTGGTCAACCCCGAGCTGTTCAACCAGCTCACCACCATGCACGGGCTGATCATGGTCTTTGGCGCCATCATGCCGGCCTTCGTGGGTTTCGCGAACTGGATGATCCCGCTGCAGATCGGCGCCTCTGACATGGCTTTTGCCCGCATGAACAACTTCAGCTTCTGGCTGATGATTCCTGCGGCCATGATGCTCGCCGGCTCCTTCTTCATGCCAGGCGGCGCGCCTGCTGCGGGCTGGACGCTGTACGCGCCGCTGACGCTGCAGATGGGCCCGTCCATGGATGCTGGCATCTTTGCTCTGCACATTCTGGGCGCCTCGTCCATCATGGGCTCGATCAACATCATCGTGACCATCCTCAACATGCGCGCCCCAGGCATGACGCTGATGAAGATGCCGATGTTCGTCTGGACCTGGCTGATCACCGCCTACCTGCTCATTGCCGTCATGCCGGTGCTCGCTGGCGCCATCACCATGACGTTGACCGATCGGCACTTTGGCACCAGCTTCTTTAACCCCGCCGGCGGCGGCGATCCGGTGATGTACCAGCACATCTTCTGGTTCTTCGGCCACCCCGAGGTCTACATCATGATCTTGCCGGCCTTCGGCATCGTCAGCCACATCATTCCGGCCTTTGCACGCAAGCGCCTGTTTGGCTATGCCTCCATGGTCTATGCCACCGGCTCGATTGCCATCCTGAGCTTCATCGTCTGGGCGCACCACATGTTCACCACCGGCATGCCGGTGACCGGTCAGCTGTTTTTCATGTATGCGACCATGCTGATTGCGGTTCCGACCGGGGTGAAGGTGTTCAACTGGATCGCGACCATGTGGAAGGGCTCGATGACCTTCGAGACCCCGATGCTGTTTGCCGTCGGCTTCCTCTTCGTGTTCACCATGGGTGGCTTTACCGGGCTGATCCTCTCGATCGCGCCGGTCGATACCCAGTTGCAAGACGGTTACTACGTGGTGGCTCACTTCCACTATGTGCTGGTGGCCGGTTCGCTCTATGCCATGTTCGCAGGCTTTTATTACTGGGTGCCCAAGTGGACCGGTGTCATGTACAACGAGACCCGCGGCAAGATCCATTTCTGGTGGTCGCTGATTTCTTTCAACGTCACCTTCTTTCCCATGCACTTCCTGGGTCTGGCCGGTATGCCGCGTCGCTACGCCGACTACCCGATGCAGTTCACCGACTTCAATATGTGGGCCTCGGTGGGCGCCTTCGCCTTCGGTATTGCGCAGGTCTACTTCTTCCTCTTCATCGTGCTGCCGGTCATGCGCGGGGTCGGTGAGAAGGCGCCTGCCAAGCCCTGGGAAGCCGCTGAAGGCCTGGAGTGGGAAGTGCCCTCGCCTGCGCCTTTCCACACGTTTGAGACGCCACCCAAGCTCGATGCCACGGCCACTCGTGTGATCGGCTGAGTGCGCGCATCGCCATGAGTCCCGAACAAGCCAAAAGCAACCGCCGCCTGGGCTGGGTCCTGGCGTCGGTGGTCTTGGTGTTCTTTGTCGGCTTCATCGTGCGCGTTGTCGTGCTCGGCATCTGAGGATCACGTCACCATGGGACCTCGGCGCGACAACCTGCGGATGCTGGGCAAGCTCTCGGTCATCGTGCTGGGCATGTTTGGCTTTGGCTACGCACTGGTGCCCTTGTACATCGCGATATGCGAAATGACGGGCATCAATGTGCTGGCCCTGAGCGACAAGCTCATTCCGGGTGCCTCGTCGGTCCAGACGGCCAACACCCAGGTGGACAAGACCCGGACGATCACGGTCGAGTTTGATGCCAATGCGCGCGGCCCCTGGGATTTCAAGCCGGCGTTGCGTTCGGTGCAGGTCCATCCGGGCGAGCTGGCCACGGTGATGTACGAGTTTCGCAACGCGCAAGATCGCACCATGGCCGCTCAGGCCATACCGAGCTATGCGCCGCGCCAGGCGTCACCGCATTTCAACAAGCTCGAGTGTTTTTGCTTCAACCAGTACACGCTGGCTCCCGGCGAGAAAAAGCAGTGGCCCGTGGCCTTTGTGATCGACCCGAAGTTGCCCAAAGACGTCACCACCATCACCTTGTCCTACACCTTCTTTGAAGTCGGGGGCAAGACGCCGCCCGCACCAGCCGGTACGGTGGGTGTGGGCAAGTCGGCGAGCATTCAAGCCGTGGTGGTGCCAGGTTCATGAGTCAGGCCCCCGTCGTCGCGCGCACGTCCTGGTGGGCAACGGTCAGGACCGTGGCCTGGTCTTTTTTGGGCTTGCGGGCCCGCGTGGGGCTCGAGCGCGATGTGCAGCAGATCAAGCCGCTGCATGTGGTGCTGGTTGGCTTTGTGGGTGTGTTTGTCTTCGTGGGGGCCCTGGCCGCCTTGGTCCACTGGATCGTGCCAGGTTAATGGGGTGGGGCCGTCGCTTCAGGCGGTGGGGTTTTGGTTTTTGTCGAGTTTTTGAGTATCAGAGGAAAGAGCATGTCTTCAGCTGCACATGGCGCAACGCCCTACTACTACGTGCCCGGCCCGTCGCGCCATCCCGTCATGGCCGCCATCGGTCTGTTCTTTGTGATTCTGGGCGCTGGCCAATGGATCAACGGCGCCGGCTGGGGTGCTTACAGCCTGCTTTTTGGCATGCTGTTTTGGCTCGGCGTGCTCTACCAGTGGTTTCGTGACGCGATTGCCGAGAGTGAAGGCGGTCTCTACGGCGAGCGCATCGACATGTCGTTTCGCTGGTCCATGAGCTGGTTCATCTTTTCTGAGGTGATGTTCTTTGGCGCGTTTTTCTCGGCCCTGTGGTGGGCCCGGGCGCATGCCCTGCCCGCGCTGGGCAGTCTAGACAACGCGTTGCTGTGGCCCGACTTTCGGGCGATCTGGCCCACCGTCGAGGCTGGCGTGACCGGCTCGCCGGCTGGCATCGTCGAGCCCTTCACCACGGTCGGCCCGTTCTGGCTGCCCACCATCAACACCGCCTTGTTGCTGACTTCGGGCGTGACCTTGACGATTGCCCACCACGCCCTGCGCGAGGGTCTGCGCGCCAAGACCATCACCTACATGTGGCTCACGGTGGCTCTGGGCGTGATCTTCCTGGGGGTGCAGGGCTACGAGTACTACCACCTCTACACCGACCTGAACCTCAAGCTCAATTCGGGCATGTATGGCTCGACCTTCTACTTGCTCACTGGCTTTCACGGCTTTCACGTCTTCGTGGGCATGTTGATGCTGCTGTTCATCACCTTGCGCCTGCAAAAGGGCCACTTCACCCCCGAGCGCCATTTTGGCTTTGAAGGTGCGGCCTGGTACTGGCACTTTGTGGACGTCGTTTGGCTGGGCCTGTACATCCTCGTGTACTGGATGTGATCGGCGCGCGGGGCGCGCGTGCGGCCCGGCCCCAAGCCGGCGGGCGGTAGCTGCTCCACTGCTTGCCAGCAATGCCCAGGCCGCTGGTTCAGCGGCCTTTTTCATGGGCGTGACGCCTATGTCGAGATGGGCAAGCCGGTCGGGCGGATGTAGCCCAGTTTCCAGGCCAGCAGCACGCACAGGAACAGCAGGATGGAAAAGCCCACCCGAAAAGCCAATGCGCGTGCCATGTGACTGGTCTTGGGTTTGCCGCGACCGTCTTTGAGCATGAAGTACAGAGCGCTGGCCAGGGCGCCCAAAATGGCCAAGAAGGCCAAGCCAACCAGATAGGACATCGGAGAATTATCGACGCATGAGCCACGGCCCGCATTTAGCACCAGCCAAGCCAGCAGGTTTGCGCTCAGCGCGCTGGTGGCTGTTGACCTTGGCCACCTGGGCCATGATCGGCTTGACGTTTTCGCTCGGGCGCTGGCAGCTCGAGCGGGCTGCCTACAAGAGCGATCTGGCGGCCAGCATCGAGGCGCGTGGCCGCGAGCCCGCCCTCGACGGCGCGGCCCTGCTCGCGCGTCAGGATCTGTCGGACCAACTTCACCGATCGGTGACGGTGCGCGGGCAGTGGTTGGCCGAAAGCACGGTCTATCTGGACAACCGGCCGATGGCCGGCCGAGTCGGGTTCTGGGTGCTGGCGCCCTTGCAGATTGAAGGCAGCACGCAGGTGGTGTTGGTGCAACGCGGCTGGATCGCACGCGACTTCCTGGACCGCCAGCGCCTGGCCGCCGTGCAGACGCCCGCCGGCACGGTGCAGGTCTCGGGGCGTTTGGCCCTTTGGCCCGGCAAACTTTACGCCTTCGAGACCGACGAGCGCGGCCTGATCCGGCAAAATCTTGACATCGGCGCGTATCGCAAGGAAACCGGCCTGCCTTTGATCGACGCGCTCGTGGTGCAGACGGGGGAGGGCAGCGAAGGGCTGCAGCGCAACTGGGATGCGCCCAATCTGGGCCTAGACAAGCACCACGGTTATGCCTTTCAGTGGTTCTCTTTGTCCGCCTTGCTGCTCGTGCTCTACCTGTGGTTTCAGTGGATCGCTCCGCGGCGCCGAAAACCTTCTTCCAGTCCCTCATGAAACCTTCCTCCACCGCCCAGACCAGCCAGGCGTCCGGTGAGCAGCCCCTGGGGCTGACCGTGCACGAGTTGCCCTCGCCCGAGCGGGCCAGCACAGCCGCGGCTGTGGCCGGGCGCTGGCGCATGCTGCTGATCTTGCTGGTCTGCGCTGCCCCCGTTATCGCGTCTTATTTCACCTACTACGTGATCCGGCCTGAGGGACGGCGCAGTTTCGGTGAGCTGATCGAGCCGCAGCGTCCCTTGCCCGCGGTCCAGGTGCTGAACTTGCAGGGACAACCAGTGCCTTTGAGCGGGCTGAAAAACCAGTGGCTGCTGGTCAGCGTGGGCGCTGCGGCCTGCGATGCGGTGTGCCAGAACAACCTTTATCTGCAGCGCCAGTTGCGCGAGTCGCTCGGCCGTGAGAAAGATCGGTTGGATCGGGTCTGGCTGATCAGTGACGACGCACCGGTGCCTGATGCGCTGCAGCCGGCCTTGCAGGGCGCCACCGCCTTGCGCGTGCCGGCCGCCACCTTGTCGGCCTGGCTGGAGCCGGCTGCGGGCGCGGCCTTGTCCGATCACCTCTACGTGGTCGACCCGATGGGCCACTGGATGATGCGATTGCCGCCACGGCTGGGCGTTGAAGACGCTGGCCGGGCCAAGCGCGACCTCAATCGCCTGCTGCGCGCCTCCAGCAGCTGGGACCAGAGCGGGCGGTAAGGCACGCACCATGCCTGAGACCAGCGCGCTTTACGACTTTGGCCCCACCGGCCGGCTGATGCTGGTGGGCGTGGTGCTGGCCCTGGGCCCGCTGGCCTGGGTGTGGCTGCGCCAGCGCAGGGGCACACCCGCGCAGCGGCTGCGCGCGCTGACCTGGGTGACCCTGTTCTTGACCTTCGATCTGGTGATTTTTGGGGCCTTCACCCGGCTCAGCGATTCGGGCCTGGGCTGCCCCGACTGGCCCGGCTGCTACGGCAGCGCCAGCCCGATCGGCGCGCGCGAGGAGATCACGCAAGCGCAAACGGCCTTGCCCACCGGCCCGGTCACCCACGGCAAGGCCTGGATCGAGATGATTCACCGCTACCTGGCCAGCGCCGTCGGTGTGCTCATTGTCACCCTGGCCGCTGCCACCTTCTGGCTGTCACGGCGGCGCGAGACGGGGCAAGGCGCAGCGCCGCTGCACGTCTCGCCGGCCTGGCCGCTCTTGACGCTGTTTTGGGTCTGCATGCAAGGCGCTTTTGGCGCGTTGACCGTGACCATGAAGCTTTTTCCGGCCATCGTCACCTTGCACCTGCTCGGCGGCATGGCGCTGCTGGCCTTGCTGCAAGTTCAGGCCAGCCGCTATGCACAGGCCGATGCGGCGCTGGCCGAACCGACCCCAGTGAGCGCATCGGCGCGCCTGCTGCTGTGGCTGGGCTTTGCCTTGTTGTGGTTGCAAATTGCGCTCGGTGGCTGGGTGAGCACCAATTACGCGGTGCTGGCTTGTACCGAGTTTCCGGGCTGCCAGGGCTCGTTTTGGCCGACCATGGACTTCAGGCAGGGCTTTACGCTCTGGCGTGAGCTGGGCGCTGGTCGCGATGGGGGCAACATCAGCTTTGCAGCGCTCACTGCCATCCATTACGTCCACCGTCTGGCGGCCTATGTGGTGATGCTGGTCTTGCTGCTGCTGGCCCTGAAACTGCGGCGCGAGCCGGCCACGCAGCAGGCCGGGCGTTGGGTCTTGGGCTTGATCGTTTGGCAGTTTGCCAGCGGTCTGAGCAATGTGGTGCTGGGCTGGCCGCTGCTGGCCGCGCTGGCGCATACTGCGGGGGCGGCGGCGCTGGTCATCGTTTTGACCGCTACCATCTGCAACACGCGCACTGCGGCGCGCGCCCGATCGATCGTCCCTTTGTCGCAAGCCTCAGCATGAGTTCCACCCCTCTCCCGTCCGCCGCGCCTGACCTGTCGCGCTGGTCCCAGTTTTACGCGCTGACCAAGCCGCGTGTGGTGCAGCTCATTGTCTTTTGCGCGCTCATCGGCATGGTGCTGGCGGTGCCCGGCGCGCCGCGCTGGGCCGATGTGTCGCTGGCGCTGGTCGCCTGCCTGGGCATCTGGCTGGTTGCCGGTGCGGCTGCCGCATTCAATTGCATCGTCGAGCAGCACATCGATGCGCGCATGCGCCGCACGGCCTGGCGTCCGACCGCCAAAGGCCAGTTGAGCAATGCGCAGACGCTGCTTTTTTCTGCGGTGCTGTGCGCACTGGGCTCGGTGGTCCTCTACGTCTGGGTCAATCCCCTGACCATGTGGCTGACCTTTGCCACCTTTGTCGGCTACGCCGTCATCTACACCGTCGTGCTCAAGCCGTTGACGCCGCAAAACATCGTCATTGGCGGAGCCTCTGGCGCCATGCCGCCGGTGCTGGGTTGGGCCGCGATGACCGGTCAGGTCGGGGCCGAGGCGCTGATCTTGTTTCTGATCATCTTTCTGTGGACGCCTCCCCATTTCTGGGCCCTGGCGCTGTACCGGGTCGAGGACTACCGCAAGTCGGGTCTGCCCATGCTGCCGGTGACCCACGGCAATGAATTCACCCGCCTGCAGATCCTGCTCTACACCATCGTGCTGTTTGCCGCCTGCCTGATGCCCTTCGTCTTCCAGATGAGCGGCTGGTTCTACCTGCTGGTGGCCACCGTGCTGAGCGTCATGTTCTGTGCCTATGGCTGGGCCTTGTGGCGCGAGTATTCGGACGCGCTGGCGCGCAAGACCTTCCGCTTCTCGCTCATTCACCTGTCGGTGCTGTTCGCCGCCTTCCTGATCGATCACTACATCCGATGACTGCGATGCTGTACCGCCGTGCCACGATGTTGGCTGCGGCCACCTTGATGCTTGGCGCCTGCTCGCCCGACAAGCCGCAGTTTCGAAGCATCGACGTCACCGGGGCCGATTACGCGCGCGACTTCAAGCTGGCCGACCACAACGGGCAGCAGCGCACCCTGGCCGATTTCCGGGGCAAGGTGGTGGTGATTTTTTTTGGCTTTGCCCAGTGCCCGGACGTCTGCCCCACCGCCATGGCCGAGCTCGCCGAGGTCAAGCGACTGCTTGGCGCAGATGCGGGCAAGTTGCAGGGCCTGTTTATCACGCTCGACCCCGAGCGCGACACGCCCGAGGTGCTCAAGGCCTATATGGGCAACTTCGACCCGGCTTTTCTGGCCCTTCGACCCGAGGCCCAGGAGTTGCCCGACCTGGCCAAGCACTTCAAGATCTTCTACAAGAAAAACGAAGGCAAAACTGCGGGCAGCTACACCCTCGATCACACCGCCGCCAGCTATGTGTTCGACCCACAGGGGCGGGTGCGGCTCTACACCCGCCACGGCATGGGCCCTGCGGCGCTGTCCGAGGACCTGAAGATCTTGCTCAAGGGCGCTTGAGGCACCCCAGCACCCCAGCACCCCAGCACCTCAGCACCTCAGCACCTCAGGGCTGGATTTTTTGCTCGCGGATGATCTGGCCCAGATCCTGGGTGTCGGCGGCGATACGGCTTTTGAGCTCGTCCGGCCCCGAGCCGATGGGCTGCCAGCCCTGTTGCACCAGCTTGGCGCGCACATCGGCCGAGCGCACGATCTCGGCCACCACGGCGCTCAGGCGCTGCACTTGCGCCGCCGGCTGCGTGGCTGGCGCTGCCACCGCATTCCAGATCTCCAGCCGGTAGTTCTTCACGCCCGCCTCAGCCAGGCTGGGCACATCGGGCACCAGAGCGCTGCGCCCGGCGCTGGTGCTGCCGAGCACGCGCAGCTTGCCGCTGCGCGTCTGGGCGGCGGCCAGGGCCGGTGGCAGCAAGGCGGCCTGGATCTGCGCCCCCAAAATCGCCGTGATCACCTGTGGGTTGCCGGGGTAGGGCACATGCACCGGCGCGATACCGGTGCGCGCCTTGAGCAGCTCCATGCCCAGGTGGGCCACTGTGCCCACCCCGGGCGAGCCATAGCTGGCGGCCGAGCCGCTTTGGCGCATCTGGGCCAGCCACTGCGCAGCATCCGCACCGGGCGCGTCGGCGGGCACGGCCAGCACCAGCGGGGCGGTGCCGATCAGGCTCACAGGCGCGAGATCTTTTTGCGGGTCATAGGGCAGTTTGGGGTTGAGTAAGCCGGCAATCGTCATGTTGCCGTTGATCATCAGCCCCAGGGTGTGACCATCCGTGGCCTTGGCCACATAGTCGGCGGCGATGTTGCCACCCGCGCCCACCTTGTTGTCCACGATCACGCTCTGGCCCAGCGCCTTCGACAGCGGCTCGGCCAGCAGGCGGGCCGTCAGATCCGGGCTCGAGCCCGCCGGAAAACCGACCACCAATCGCACCGTCTTGTTGGGCCAGTCGGCGGTTTGCGCCGCCACACCGGTGCAGGTCAAGGTCAGGGCGAGCAGGGCGCCCATTGAGGTTCGTCGGCTGGTTAAGCGATAGCTTGGCATTTTTGTCTCCAGGGTGGGGCCACTGGCCCGGCTGCGCCAGGCCCGCGTGGCCAGTTCAGGCGTAGGCTGCCAGTGCCTTGCGCATTTTCTTCATCGCCGCCACTTCGATCTGGCGGATGCGCTCGGCGCTGACCTGGTACTGGGCGGCCAGTTCGTGCAGCGTCATGCCGCCTGAGCCGTCGTCGTTGACCTTGAGCCAGCGCTCCTGCACGATGCGCCGGGCACGCGGGTCGAGCTCCTCGAGTGCGGCAGCGATGCCATCGCTGGCCAGCACATCGCGCTGGTGTGACTCAATCAGGGCTGAGGGCTCTTGGCTCACGTCGGCCAGGTAGGCGATCGGTCCGTAGGCTTCTTGTCCGTCGTCGCCGGGCGAGGGGTCGAGCAGCACGTCGCCGCCGGCCATGCGCTGCTCCATCTCGATGACCTCTTCGCGCTTGACATTGAGCGTGCGCGCCATCGAGTCGATCTGCTCCTGGCTGAGCGTGTCGCGGTGGGTGGCCACCTCCACATCGTCCTTGAAGCCTTGTTTCATCGAGCGCAGATTGAAGAACAGCTTGCGCTGCGCCTTGGTCGTGGCCGTCTTGACCATGCGCCAGTTGCGCAAAATGTATTCGTGAATTTCGGCCTTGATCCAGTGCAGCGCATAGCTGACCAGGCGCACGCCCTGATCGGGGTCAAAGCGCTTGACGGCCTTCATCAGGCCGATGTTGCCTTCCTGGATCAGGTCGCCGTGCGGCAGGCCATAGCCCAAGTATTTGCGTGACACCGACACCACCAGGCGCAGGTGCGAGAGCACCATGCGACTGGCCGCCTCGAGGTCGTTTTTCTCGCGCAGGCGGCGCGCGCACTCCTGCTCTTCTTCCAGGCTGAGCATGGGCAGGCGGTTGACCGCGCTGATGTAGGCGTCAAGATTGCCCAGTGGCGGCAGCAAGCTGGCGCTGGCCCACGGGTTGGCGATGGTCAGGGCACCCGGGTTGGCAGACAGATTTGTCATGAGTGGCTCCTTTTGAGGAATGCCGTGAGTTTAGCACTCTCAATGCTCGAGTGCTAACAACCCTATGGATCGGTTTGCAGGGCTGAGCGCTGGTTTTTTGAACTCTTAAGAGCTAAAAAAAAGGCTATGGATGGTCAATATCGCAGGCCCCGACCGAAGCTCGCCACGGCCGCCCCAGGCCTTGGCTAGTGCTTGCGCGGCGGCAGCTCACGCGCCTGCACATCTTCGACGGAGCCGGGGCCGTGCCGGCTCAGCAGTCCGGGCTCGTCGGCCAGCGGCCCCTCGCGCCGGGCCCCGCTGCTGCGCCGCATCACGGTTTGGCTCATGGCCCTGAAGTTACGCATACTTTCAAAGTGTGCGCTAACTTTGAGGCGTGACTTGCCGCCAAAGACCAGGCGCAGCAGCAGCGCGAACACGAAAAAAAGAAAGAGCGTGGCCACGATGGCCAGCGCCAGCGCAAATCCGAGCAGCCTGAGCACAAAGCGCAGCACGCCGCCCAGGGCGTCAAGCAGCAGCCTCACGATTGCACCCCGTGTGCCTGCGCCTTGATGCCCCAGACTTGAGCGCCTGACTGCCGCTGCAAGTGGGGTTCCCGGCCGATGCCCCGCCGCGCAGGGCTGCACGGCTCGTGGGTCTTCATCAGCGGTGGGGTGGCGCAGGCAAGGTTCATCGAAGGCAAGTATAGGCACAGCAGGCGGCCGAGCGATGCAAGCCCCTGGCATGGCCTGGCGCATGGACAATGGCGCACCATGTCCACGCAGCCTTGGCTTAGCATCGTCATGCCCGTGCTCGATGAGGCGGCAAGCCTGGGCGCGGCCTTGCAGGCCCTGCAGCCCTGGCGCGCCGCCGGCGCCGAGCTGATCGTGGTCGACGGCGGCAGCCAGGACGAAAGCCTGCAGATCGCCAGAGAACGGGCCGATCAGGCTTTGACCGCGCCGCGCGGTCGGGCGGCGCAGATGAATGCCGGCGCCGCGCGCGCGCAGGGGCGCTGGCTGCTTTTTTTGCATGCCGATACCCGTTTGCCAGACGCTGGCCTCGATGCCCTCGGCCGGCTCGATCCGGCCGCATGTTGGGGCCGTTTTGACGTGCAGATTGACGACCCTGCCCCGCTGCTGCGCATCGTCAGTGCCATGATCAACCTGCGCTCGCGCTGTACGGGCGTGGCGACCGGCGACCAGGCCATGTTTGTGCGCAAAGACGTCTTCGAGCAAGTCGGTCGCTTTGCCGACATCGCGTTGATGGAAGACCTGGCTCTGTCGCGCAAGCTCAAGGCCGTGGCCCGACCGGTGTGCCTGCGCCCAGCGGTGCAGACCTCGGCCCGGCGCTGGCGGCGCCACGGCATCTGGCGCACGATCTGGCTGATGTGGCGCCTGCGTGCGGCCTATTTCTTTGGGGCCGATCCAGACGATCTGGCCCGTCGCTATGGCTACCGACCGCGTGAGCGCTGACCGGGTGCCGGTGGCGGTGATGGCGCGCGCGCCGGTGGCCGGCCGCGCCAAGACCCGCCTGGCTCCCTTGCTGGGCGCGGCAGGGGCGGCCCGCGCGCATCGCCAATTGCTGCTGCGAACCTTGCAGACCGTACAGCGCAGTGGTCTGCCCTTGCAGCTGTGGTGCGAGCCTTCGGCCCGTCATCGTTTCTTTCGCGCCTTGGCGCGGGTGTCTGCCTGCACCGCCCTTGACCAGCCCGCGGGCGACTTGGGTCAGCGCATGCACGCGGCCTTTGCGGCGCACGCCCGCCACAGCAATGCCCCGCTGCTGCTGATCGGCACCGATTGCCCAGCGCTCGATCCGCAGCACTTGCGCCAGGCGGCCCAGCGCCTGCTGGACGCCGACGAGGCGGTGTTCACCCCGGCCGAAGATGGCGGCTATGTGCTGGTCGGCCTGCGTCGCCCGCAGCCGGCTTTGTTCGAGGCCATCGACTGGGGGACCGACCGGGTGATGGCGCAGACGCGCACCCGCTTGACGCAACTGGGCCTGCGCTGCAGCGAGATGCCCGTGCTGTGGGATGTGGACGAGCCGGCGGATTGGCAGCGCTGGCTGTCGATCAAGCCAGCGCCGATTTGATCGCCGCTGAGCACCAGTCTGTCAAGCGTGTCCCGGCTGGCGCCCCGACCTGACTGCGCCAGCCTAGGGTGCCGACCTTGAGTCAGGCCTCAATTGAGCAAGGCCTGGGCAAACTCGCGTGCATTGAAGGTTTCGAGGTCTTCGAGCTTTTCGCCCACGCCGATGAAGTACACCGGCACCGCCCGCCAATCCGGGTGTTGCGCCTGCCGTTGCCGGGCCCACAACGCAATGGCGGCCAGCACGCCGCCTTTGGCCGTGCCATCGAGCTTGGTGACGATCAGGCCGGTCAGCTGCAAGGCTTCGTCGAACGCTTTGACCTGCGCCAGCGCGTTTTGCCCGGTGTTGCCATCGATCACCAGCAGCACCTCGTCGGGCGCCTGCGGGTCGGCCTTGGTGATGACCCGTTTGATCTTCTTGAGCTCCTCCATCAGGTGCAGCTGCGTGGGCAGGCGGCCGGCCGTGTCGACCAGGACCACGTCCTTGCCACGCGCCTTGCCCGCTGCGACAGCGTCAAAGCTCACGGCGGCCGGATCGCCATCGGCCTGGCTGACGATTTCGACCGTGTTGCGCTCGGCCCAGACCATGAGCTGCTCGCGCGCCGCAGCCCGAAAGGTGTCAGCTGCGGCCAGCAGCACCGAGGCGCCACTGTCGGCCAGATGGTGGGTCAGTTTGCCGATCGAGGTGGTTTTGCCCGCGCCATTGACACCAGCGACCATGATCACAGTGGGCTGATGCTGGCCAATCACAAGGGGCTGCTCGAGCGGCTTGAGCAAATCGGCCAGCGCATCGGCGAGCAGCCCTTTGAGTGCGGCCGGCTCGCTGACCCCGCTGCGCTTGACCCGCTGTTTGAGCTCGCCGAGCAGGTGCTCGGTGGCGGCCACGCCGGCATCGGCCATCAGCAAGGCGCTTTCGAGCTCTTCGTAAAGAGCCTCGTCGATGCGAGTGCCTGCAAATACACTGGTGAGGCTGCTGCCGGTTTTGCGCAGTCCGTCTTTGAGCCGAGTCAGCCAGCTTTGGCGTGGGGCGAGGGCCGGTGGGCTTGGGGCAGCGCCCTCGCTGAGCTGTGGCGCCACTGCTGATGAAGGTGGCGAAGGTTGTGAAGGTGGCGAAGCTAGCGGTTGCGCCGGAACTTGCGGTCGATCGAGCAAGTCTTTGGCAGGGTCAACGACGGCTGTTTGCGCAGGCGGCGAGCCAGGCGAGAGGAATTTCTTGAAGAAACTGAACATGGAGCAGGACTTTTGCAGTCGCTCTATTCTATGGACCGTTGGCCGGGCCGCTGTTTTGCGTCCGGATTGTTAAAGAGGACCCTCGCATGCGTTTTTTTTGGGCAAAGCCCTCGCTCTGGGCGGTTTGCGCCCTGTTGGTTTTGGGCGCGCCGCCTGTGCTGGCGCAGCCGGCCAGCGCTGCCGCCCAGCGACCGGTCGCTTCGGCGCAGCAATTTGTGCTGTCCAACGGCATGACGCTCATGGTCAGCGTCAACCGCCGCGCGCCCACTGCGGTGCACATGCTGTGGCTGCGGGTGGGCTCGATCGACGAGGTCGACGGCACATCGGGCGTGGCCCATGTGGTCGAGCACATGATGTTCAAAGGCACGCCCAGTCTGGCGCCGGGCGAATACTCCAAGCGCATCGCTGCGCTGGGCGGGCGTGACAACGCCTTCACCAGCCGCGATGCCACCGCCTACCACCAGCAAATTCCCGCCGCGCGCCTGCGCGAGGTGATGGAGTTGGAGGCCGACCGGTTCGCGCGCAACACCTGGGCCGACGAGGAGTTCAAGCGCGAGATCGAGGTCATCAAGGAAGAGCGCAGGCAGCGCGTCGACGACTCGCCGCGCGGCCAGCTCTATGAAATCGCTCGTGCCGCCATGTTCACCGCCTCGCCCTACAGGCGTCCGATCATAGGCTGGATGAACGATCTTGACGCCATGACCGCCCAGGATGTGCGCGAGTTCTACCAGCGCTGGTACGCGCCTGCCAATGCTGCGGTCGTGGTGGCCGGCGACGTCGATGTCGAGCAGGTGCGCCAGTGGGCCGAGCAGTACTACGGCGCCATTCCTGCGCGCGCCGTGCCCGAGCGCAAGCCTCGCCTGGAGCCGCCGCAGTCGGGGCCGCGCCGCATCGAGCACCGCGCGCGCAGCAACCAGCCTTATGTCAGCCTCATGTACAAGGTGCCGCAGCTTGAGGCCCAAGCCTTGCGCCAAGCCGAGCTCGGCCCCGGTACCAGTCGCGACGCCTTGGCCCTGACGGTGCTCGCTGCGGTGCTCGATGGCCATTCGGCCGCACGGCTGGACCGCGCTTTGACTCAGGGTGAGCGGCGCCTGGCCCTGCGCGCCGGCGCCTTCAACGGTTTGTACGGTCGGGGCCCGCAGGTGTTTGTGCTCGATGGGGTGCCCGCTGATGGTGTGCCGGCGCAGCAGTTGATGGACGCGCTGCGCGAGCAGGTGGGCCGCATCGCGCGCGAGGGTGTCAGCGAGGTCGAACTGGCGCGCGTCAAAACCCAATGGGTGGCCAGCGAAACCTACAAGCGCGATGCGCTGTTCAGCCAGGCCAATGAATTGGGGTCGAATTGGCTGCTGGGTTTTCCCATCGATGCAGGCGCTGTGATCGTGCAGCATCTGCGCAGCATCACGGCGCAGGAAGTGCAATCGGTGGCGCAGCGCTACTTTGGCGATGAGCAATTGACCGAGGCGGTGCTTGTGCCGCAGGCCGGCACCCCCAGTCTGCCGCGTCGCGGCGGCCCGGGTGCCGGTGACACCCCCGCGAGGGAGCATTGATGAGCCCGCACCCTGTTTTCAAGGAGAGTTCTGTGTTGCGCCTGGCCCTGACCCTGGCGGCCTGCCTGCGCCGCGCCCCGTTTGCAGCCTTGCCGCGCTGCTTGAGTCTGCTGCTGGTCGGCTTGATGGCGCCGGCTTGGGCCAGTTTGCCGATCGAGCACTGGCAGCAGCCCAGCGGCGCGCGTGTTTACCTGGTGCGCAGCCCCTCGATCCCGATGCTCGACGTGCAGGTCGACTTTGATGCGGGTCTGCGCCGCGAGCCTGCCCAGCAAATCGGGCTGGCCAGTGCCATGGCCAATTTGCTCAGCAAGGGCGTGTTGGCCCACGGAAAGGACGGCGCGCTCGACGAAAACGCGATCACCGAAGCGTGGGTCGACCTGGGGGCCAGTTTCAGCGCCAGCGCCGGTGCCGATCGGCTCAGCTTCTCGCTGCGCTCGCTCACCGATCCGGTGCTGCTGGGCAAGGCGGTGGCCCTGGCCGCGCGCCAGTTGGGCGAGCCGGCCTTTCCCGCCCAGGTGTGGCAACGCGAGCGCGAGCGCTACATCGCTGACCTCAAGGAGTCCTACACCCGACCGGCCAGCGTGGCGGGGCGTCACTACGTCAAGGCGATTTACGGCGACCATCCCTACGGCCATGAAATGACCGAGCAGACCTTGCAGCGCATCAGCACCGAGGACATGCAGCGCTTTTATCGCGCGCATGTCGGCGCTTGCCAAGCGCGCGTCAGCCTGGTTGGCGACATCGATCGCGCGCAGGCCGATGCTCTGGTGGGCCAGCTGCTGGCCCGCCTGCCCCAAGGCCCCTGCGGCTCGGGCGCCAGGCTGCCAGCGGTGGCCGAGGTGCAGCCCTTGACGCAGCCGGCTCAACTGCGCATCCCGTTCAAGGCAGCGCAGGCACGGGTGCTGATTGGCCAGCCCGGCTTCAAGCGCTCGGACCCCGACTTTTTCGCGCTGACCGTGGGCAATTACATCCTCGGCGGCGGCGGCTTCGTCTCTCGGCTGACGCGACAGGTGCGGGAGCTGCGAGGCCTGAGCTACAGCGTCTACAGCTATTTCTCGCCGGGCTTGCATGCGGGCTCCTTTACCATCGGCCTGAGCACCCGGCCCGATCAGGCCGATCAGGCGGTCGGCGTGGTGTACGACGTGCTGCGTGACTTCGTCGAAAAAGGCCCCAGTGAACAAGAGTTGCGTGAGGCCCAGCAAAGCCTGATCGGCGGCTTTGTGCTGCGCTTGGACAGCAATGCGCGGCTGCTTGAAAACGTGGCCAACATCGCCTGGCACGACCTGCCCCTCGATTACCTGAGCACCTGGTCGGCCCAGGTCGAGCGTTTGAGCACCGCCGATATCCGCGCCGCCTTTGCACGCAAAGTGCAGCCCGATCGCATGGTCACCTTGGTGCTGGGGGCCGGTTCGTGACGGCAGGACGCGCCGCATCAGGTAGCGCCCGCTTGCCCGGGCAGGTGCGCATCATTGGAGGGCGCTACAAGCGCACCCCCGTGCCGGTGGCCCAGCGCCCGGGCCTGCGCCCCACGCCCGACCGGGTGCGTGAGACCTTGTTCAACTGGCTGGGCCAGGATCTGACGGGCTGGCATGTGATTGATGTGTTTGCCGGCACCGGCGTGCTCGGCCTGGAGGCGGTGTCGCGCGGAGCCAGCCGGGTGCAGGCCTTCGAGCAAGATGCCGAGCTCGTGCGGCGCATTGAGGCGATGCGCGAAAAACTGCAGGCCCATGCCTTGAGCGTGGTGCGCGGCGACGGCTTGAGCCTGCTGCGCAGCGTGCCTGCGGGCAGTGCCCAACTGGTGCTGCTCGATCCACCGTTCGAGGCCAATGTCTGGGCGCCGGCTTTGCAGGCCGCGGCGCGGGCGCTGGCCGATCCGGGCTGTATCTATCTGGAGGCCAATCGCGCCTGGAGCGACGACGATGGCCTGCTCGATTTGGGCCTGCAAGTGCAGCGCCAGGGCAAGGCGGGGGCTGTGCACTACCACCTGATCGGCCGCAGGCAGCCGGACTGAGCCATGCTGGGCCCAGAGCGGTTTCTAGGATAATCGGATCATGGCGACGCCTTCCAAACGCATTGCGGTCTACAGCGGCACCTTCGATCCTTTCACGCTAGGCCATACCGATGTGGTGCGCCGCGCGCTGGGCCTGTTCGATCAGGTCATCGTTGCCGTAGCGATGGCGCATCACAAGAAAACCCTGTTCAGCCTCGAGCAGCGGGTCAGCCAAGTGGGCCAGGCCTGCGCCAGCCTAGGCGATGTGCGGGTGCTGCCCTTTGAGGGTCTGATCATGGACTTTTGCGCTGCGCAGCAAGCCTGCGCGGTGGTGCGCGGCGTGCGCAACCTCACCGACTTCGACTACGAGGCGCAAATGGCGGCCATGAACCGCAAGCTGCGGCCGCAGGTCGAGACAGTGTTCTTGCTCCCCGACGCGCCGCTGCAGTGCATCAGCAGCACGCTGGTGCGCGAGATCAGCAAGCTCGGCGGTGATGTCAGTCAAATGGTCAGCCCGGCCGTTGCCGAGCAGTTGCGAGCCGTCCATGTTGCAAAGGACTGAATCACCCGTGGCTGTCGTCGGCGCGTGGTCGGTGCCAGGGCTGCAGGAAGGCAGGCGCGCATGGCTTTGATGATCACCGACGAATGCATCAACTGCGATGTCTGCGAGCCCGAGTGCCCGAACGAGGCGATTTTTCTGGGCCCCGAGATCTACCAGATCGATCCATCCAAATGCACCGAATGCGTGGGTCACTTTGACCAACCCCAGTGCGTGCAAGTCTGCCCGGTCGCCTGCATCCCGGTCAGCCCCGACCACGTTGAAAGCCAAGAGCAGTTGCTGCACAAGTACCAGCGCCTGCAGACCCTGGCCGGCCTAGCGGTGCCAGTGGGCACTGGATCGCTTCGTTCCTCGCGATGACGGGCCAGGGGCGCAATGACGCACGGCCCGTCATTGCGAGGCGCGCAGCGCCGTGGCAATCTCGGCTGTTGTGTCACGGCTGATGGATCGCTTCGTTCCTCGCGATGACGGGCCAGGGGCGCGATGACGCCGCAGGGGCGCGATGGCGGGGCGTGGGCGCTATGGCGGACGGGGCAGGGGCGCGATTTAGGCCGGTGCCGTGGGCGCAGGAGGGTCTTTGCGCGGGGGCTTGGGTCTGGGCGGTGCTTCGGTGTGGATCTGCTGCATCGCTTTTTCCATCTCGCCGCGCACGATCGAGTCGATGGCCTTGACGCTGCGCGCAATCGCGGCCTGCATGGCGGTGCGTTGTTCGGCCATGGGTTTGCCCAGCACCCAGTTGGAGACTTCTGACTTGTCGCCCGGATGGCCGATGCCGATGCGAAGGCGCCAGTAGTTGCCTGTGCCCAGCTGGGCGTGGATGTCGCGCAGGCCGTTTTGGCCGGCATGACCGCCACCGAACTTGAGTTTGGCCTGGCCGGGCGGCAGATCCAGCTCGTCGTGTGCGACCAGAATCTCTTCAGGCGCAATCTTGAAAAATCGCGCCAACGCGGCCACCGATTTGCCCGACAGATTCATGAAGGTTTGCGGCTCGAGCAGCCAGAGGTTGCTGCCCTGCACTTGCGTGCGACCCACGCGGCCATGGTAGGCGCGCTCGGTGGCCAGCGTGACCTTGAGCTCGCGTGCGACGTCGTCCAGCCACCAAAAGCCCGCGTTGTGCCGGGTGGCTTCGTATTCCTGGCCTGGATTGCCCAGGCCCACCAGGAGTTTGATCACGGGTAAAACCGTCCAGGGCAGTGTCAGGGTAGGCTCGAGCTGGCTGCAAAAAAGCCCGTGCCTCGGGTGAGTGCACGGGCCTTTTCGGCGAGCTCTGCGGCAGGAATTACTTCTTGCCTTTGGCCGGCTTGGCGGCGCCTTTTGCATCGGCTGCCGGTGCGGCTGCCGGCGCTGCGGCCTCTTCCTCGATTGCGGTCACCGATGCGAGCACCGGGTTGACCTGGCCTTTGGTGACCACCTTCACGCCCTTGGGCAGCGTGATGTCGTTGACGTGCAGCGAGTGGCCTTTTTTCATGCCGCTCAGATCGACGGCGATGAACTCGGGAATGTCGGCCGGGAAGCACGAGACGGTCAACTCGTTGACCACGTGGTTGACCAGGCACTTCTCGGCCTTGACCGCTGGCGAGTTTTCCTCGCCGCTAAAGTGCAGCGGAACCTTGACCGTCATGCGGGTGGTGGCCTCGACGCGCTGGAAGTCGATGTGCTGAACCTGCGGCTTGTAGGGGTGCATCTGCAAGTCGCGCAGCAGCACCTTGTGCACCGCGCCGCCGAGTTCCATCTCGAGGATGGAGGCGTGGAAAGCCTCTTTTTTGATGGCGTGAAACAGCGCGTTGTGATCGAGTTCGATCAGCATGGGCTCGCCCGTGCCACCGTAGACGATGCCGGGCGTGCGGCCCGTGATGCGCAGACGGCGGCTCGCACCCGTACCCTGCAGCTTGCGCTCGAAAGCGACGAATTTCATGGTTTTCTCCTGCTGAGGCGGACCGCGACCAGTCTCGCCTCGTGACAACAATGGCAGCTTGCGCTGCCGGCTTATCGTTTCCGGCTCAAAACAGGTTGTCTTGCTCCGAAAACAGACTCATGACCGACTCTCCGCGGGCGATGCGCTGTATGGTTTCAGCAAACAGCGGCGCCACCGAGAGTTGGCGTATCTTGCTGCACGCCCGGGCCTGGGCGTTCAGCGGTATGGTGTTGGTGATGACGACCTCGTCGAGCGCGTCGCCCTTGGACAATCGCTCGATGGCCGGCCCCGAAAAGACCGGGTGCGTGCAGTAGGCGTAGACCTTTTTGGCGCCGCGCTCTTTGAGCACTTCGGCTGCCTTGACCAGGGTGCCGGCGGTGTCGATCATGTCGTCCATGATGACGCAGTTGCGCCCCTCAATGTCGCCAATGACGTGCATCACCTCCGACACATTGGCTTTGGGGCGGCGCTTGTCGATGATGGCCATGTCGCAGCCCAGCTGCTTGGCCAGGGCGCGCGCGCGCACCACGCCGCCAACGTCGGGGCTGACGACCATCAGATCGGAGTAGTTCTTTTGTGTCAGATCGCCCAGCAGCACAGGCGAGGCGTAGATGTTGTCGACCGGGATGTCAAAAAAGCCCTGAATCTGGTCGGCGTGCAAGTCCATGGTGAGCACGCGCGAGACGCCCACGGCCTGCAGCATATTGGCCACCACCTTGGCAGTAATGGGCACCCGCGCCGAGCGGGGCCGGCGGTCCTGGCGGGCGTAGCCGAAATAGGGGATGACGGCGGAAATGCGTTCGGCCGAGGCGCGCTTGAGCGCATCGACCATGATCAGCAGTTCCATCAGGTTGTCGTTGGTCGGCGCGCAGGTGGACTGCACCACGAACACGTCGCGGGCGCGCACGTTTTGCTGGATCTCGACTGTCACCTCGCCATCAGAAAACCGGCCGACGTGAGCTGCGCCCAGGGTGCCGCCCAGATCACTGGCGATCTCCTGCGCCATGGTTGGATTGGCGTTGCCCGTAAAGAGCAGGAAGTCGGAGGAGGGGGTGTGCATGTCAGGCCTCGCAAGGGTGGAGGGGGGCAGGGCGCAGAGTTTGGCGAGGTGTCTGGCGGTATCGGCGGGTACCCGTGGCTGACTCGGTCACGACCGGACTTGCTGGCGATCGGCCCACACAGGGGCAGGTCGCCTTCAAGGCCGAAACGTTTGGCAGGGGAGGAAGGACTCGAACCCTCGCATGCCGGAATCAAAATCCGGTGCCTTGACCAACTTGGCGACTCCCCTACACAGGAGCGCGACCCTTGCGGATTTCGCCCCTCAAATCTTGATGCCCGTGCACCTGAGCGGCGGCAGTTTACCAACCGGCCAAGGGATGCATTGGCAGCATGCTGCACACCCGAGCGGTCCAACCATCAGCGGGCTTGCCTGGTTCGGCGTCTGCAAACCGGCCTGTGGGCAGGAGAGCAAACAGCGCGCTGCCTGAGCCCGTCATGCGCCCCTGCAGTCCCTGATCGCTCAGCCACTGAAGGCCCAGCCCGATTTCGGGTTGCAGTTTTTGCGCCACAGGCTGCAGGTCGTTGCGGCCAAATCCGAAGATTTGTTCCGGTCCAAGTGCAGCAAAGCCCGAAATTGTAGCAGCTTTGCTGTCGCGCCTGAGCTCGGGCGAGGCAAAGATGGCCGGCGTGGACAGACCGGCCGGCGGCTTGAGCACCAAAAACCGGGCATCGGGCAGATCGATCGGCTGCAGCTGCTCGCCGATGCCCTCGACCCAGGCATGGCGGCCGAGCAGAAAGAACGGGACGTCGGCGCCCAGCTGCAAGGCCAGGGCCTGCAGATCTTCGCGCGGCAGGGGGGTGTTCCACAGGCGCATCAGGCCAAGCAGGCAGGTGGCGGCGTCGGACGAGCCTCCGCCCATACCTGCCTGTGAGGCAATGCGCTTGACCAGGTGGATGTGAACGCCCAAACGGCAGCCGGTGGCTTGCTGCAGGGCGCGGGCTGCGCGCACGCACAGGTCGTCGGCCGGCAGCGGCTCGCACCCCTCTTCGCTGCGGCTGATCTGCCCGTCCGTGCGCACCTGCAGATGCAAGGTGTCGCACCAGTCGATGAGCATGAAGACCGACTGCAGCAGGTGGTAGCCATCGCTGCGCCTGCCCACCACATGCAAGAAGGCGTTGAGCTTGGCCGGTGCCTGCAAGTCGTAGAGGGCCTTCATGGCAGATTCACGCCCGGGCGCGACGCAGAGGCGAGCCCATGTCCGGCCGCTGTTCGCACGTCCCTGGGCCTCATCGGTCCAGCAAGATGCGCAGTTGCACCGTGGGTTCAGGGTTTTGCCGGCTCGCCAGCAGCCGCCCCTGGCCCAGCCCCGACAGGTCGGCCTGCCAGCCCGCCACGGGCGTGGGCACGCCGGCCAGCCAATCGAACAGCG
The DNA here is from genome assembly GCA_027491035.1 of Comamonadaceae bacterium. GTDB lineage: Bacteria > Pseudomonadota > Gammaproteobacteria > Burkholderiales > Burkholderiaceae_C > Polaromonas. The sequence goes on from JAIXWZ010000110.1 coordinate 66,491, forward strand.
CCCCCAGCGGCAGCGCTGCGCCGGTGGCGTGGGTCAGCAGCTCTTCCATCGAGCGGTAGCGCCGGGCATCAGAGCCCGAGCGCAGCACCGCCTGCTCGGCCGTCCATTGCGCGCTGGCCACGGCTGTACCCAGGGGCGAGTTGAGCAGCAGCTGGCCCTGTGACGGGTTGCCGCTGAGCTCGAAGCCGGCTGAAAACGCCTGCGGCGGGTTCGACCCCACCTGCATGCTCAGCCGCCCGCTCCAGTGCTCGGGGCCTTGCCGCGCGGTGCGGGTGGCGCAGCCAGCCAGGGCGATGGCCGACAGCAAGATGAAGGCGCGGCGCGCCTCGGCGGCGCTGGCCTGAGCTTGCGCGGCTGGCTGGGCTTGCACGGCCTGCACGGCCTGCATCATGGCTGAACCTGCAGGCGCTTGAGGGTCTCCTGCAAGGTGTCGTTGTCGGCGTTGAGCTGCAAGCCCTCGCGCCAGATCATCAGGGCGCGCTCGCGCTGGCCCAGGCTCCAGAGAATCTCGCCAAAGTGGGCGGCAATCTCGGCATCGGGTTTGGCCTTGTAGGCGATTTCGATGAGCCGCAGCGCCTCTTGCCGGTTGCCCAGCCGAAACTCCACCCAGGCCAGGCTGTCCTGGATGTAGGGATCTGACGGTGCAAACTCCAGCGCTTTCTCGATGAGCTGCTTGGCCTCTGCCAGGCGCACGCCGCGATCGGCCAGTGAGTAGCCCAGCGCGTTGTAGGCGGCGTGGTAATCGGGTTTGAGCTGCAGGATCTGGCGCAGCAGGGTTTCCATCTCATCGAAGCGGCCGAGCTTTTCAGCCAGGATGGACTTCTCGTAGATCAGCTCGTGATCTTTGGGCGCTTGCACCACTGCGCGGCTCATGAGTTCGTAGGCGGGGGCGTATTGCTTGAATTCGCGCAGCAGGTTGACCTCGGCCAGCACTTTGCGCCGGGCCTCCTGGGCGTTGGGCTCGGGCAGTTGCTGGATCAGGGCTCGTGCCTGGGCCATCTGCCCCTGGCGCGCCAGCAGCGAAGCGCGCCGGCTTTGGGTCTGCACCAGCAGCTCTGGGTCCTGGACTTCGGCCAGCCACTTTTGCGCCTGTGCCAGGTCGCCCTGGCGCTCAGCGATCTGGGCGAGCATCAGATGCGCCTGCGCCATGCCTCGGCGCACCCGCTGGTTGGAGCCCTCCTGAGCGGCCTGCGCGCGGGCCAGGCTCAGGTAGCGCTGCAGGCTCGCTTGTGCCACGGTGCCTTGGGCCTGGTCCATCTGCAGCGAGCCCAGCAGCAGCCAGCCTTCGGCAAACTCGGCCTGCTCACGCGTGAGCTGCTCGAGTTGCAGCGCGCTTTCTGCATAGCGCTGGGCATCGAGCAAATTGCGGGCGTAGTTCAGCCGCACCTCGGCCGCAGCGCTGGCTGGCGGCTTTGCATCGAGGTATTGGCGCACCAGGGCCTCGGCCTGGGGCTGGCGTGGATTCATCAGCTCGAGCGCCAGATCGACGCCGGCCTGGCTGCGCGGCTGAGCCTGCAGCGCGCGGCGCGCCGCCTCAAGGGCCGCGGCGGTCTCGCCCGCGGCCAGTCTCAGCCGTCCGATGGCCGCCAGTGCAGCATCGGCCGTCTTCGGATCGGCCCGAGCACCGGCCAGTGCCTGCTCGCCCACCGAGGCGGCGAGCTTTTTGTCACTGGCGCGGGCATACAGCGCAGGCACCAGGCTCAACAGGCGCGGCCGCTCGGCCTCGGCCGTGAGCTCGATCACGGTGCGCAGGGCTTCAGCACTGTCGCCCACCCGATTCATGGCCAGCAGGATTTGCAGCACATAACGGCTGGCCTCCAGCGACTTGGGATGGGCTTCACGCCAGCTGCGCGCCACCTGCAAGGCCGATTCGCCCGCGCGAGCGCCCAGGGCCAGATCGGCCGCGCGCTGGAACAAGCGCTCATCCTGGGTCTTGCGCGCCGCATCGAGCAGCAAGGACACGGCTGCGCCGGTCTCGCCATTGGCCGCGTTCATTTCGCCCAGCAGCACCTGGTAGAACAGCTGGGCGTTGGACGCGCTTTGCCGGCGCGCATCGGTTGGAGGGGTCGTGCCAGCGCTCTGGGCGTGCACCGCCGGCGTGGCCAAGGTCAGGCCAAGCAGGGCCCACAGGAGCGGCTTTTTCATTGGCTCATGATAATGGAAGGTTCAAGTCAACGCCTTGCAGTCTGATTGCGCATGCCTGAATTGCCCGAAGTCGAGGTCACCCGACTGAGTTTTGCCAGCCGTATCACCGGTGCCCGCATCCAGGCCGCCAGCCTGGGCAAGCCGCTGCGCTGGCCTCTGGGCTGCCCCTGCGAGACCTTGACCGGGCGCACAGTCACTGGCGTGCGGCGGCGCGGTAAGTATCTGCTGATCGACCTGCAGCCCTCTGGCCTGCTGCTGATGCACCTGGGCATGTCGGGCAGTGTCATGTTCGATACGCACTTGCCGCCCCCGGGACGGCACGATCACTTCGACTTGGTCACCAGCCAGGGCACGCTCAGGCTGCACGATCCGCGCCGTTTTGGCGCGGTGGTTTATTCGGCTGACGAGCAACAGGAGCCGGCTAGCAAGCTGCTCTCGGGGCTGGGCGTTGAGCCGCTGGGCGGCCAGTTCGATGCGCTGGCTTTTCATCGCGCGCTCAAGGACAAGAAGGCGACCATCAAGCAAGTCTTGCTGGCTGGCCAGGTGGTGGTGGGCGTGGGCAATATCTACGCCTGCGAGGCGCTCTTTATGGCCGGCATCCGGCCCACCTTGCGGGCCCATCGCATCAGCCGGCCACGCGCCGAGCGCCTGCATGCAGCCATTTGCCAGGTGCTGGCGCAGGCGGTGGCCCAGGGCGGCAGCACCCTGCGCGATTTTTCCAATGCCATGGGGCAGGCCGGTCACTTCCAGCTTGCGGCCCAGGTCTACGATCGCTCTGGCCAGCCTTGCCGGCACTGCCAGACGCCGATTCGGCGCATCGTGCAGCAGCAGCGCTCGACCTACTTTTGCCCCGATTGCCAGCGCCCATGAGCGCCGATGCCGTGCTCAGCGCGTCTGTGGTGCGAGGGTTTGCGCGGCGCCTGCTGGCCTGGCACCCGATCCATGGACGCAGCGACCTGCCCTGGCAGGGCAGCCGCGACCCTTACCGGGTCTGGCTTTCCGAAATCATGCTGCAGCAAACCCAGGTGGTCACGGTGCTGGGCTACTACCAGCGGTTTTTGGAGCGCTTTCCCTGCGTGCAGGATCTGGCCGCCGCGCCACTCGACGAGGTGCTGGGCTTGTGGAGCGGTCTGGGCTACTACAGCCGCGCGCGCAATCTGCACCGCTGCGCCATCGCGGTGGTCGAGCGCTTCGGCGGTTTTCCATCGACTGCCGAGCAATTGCAGAGCCTGCCGGGCATCGGCCCGTCGACCGCCGCAGCCATCGCCTCTTTTTGTTTTAGCGAGCGCGCCGCCATCTTGGACGGCAATGTCAAGCGGGTGCTCGCTAGGGTGCTGGCGTTTGACGGCGACGTGGGGACCAGCGCTGGGCACAGGCAGTTGCTGGCCTATGCCCAGCAGTTGTTGCCGCCCGCCGATTGCATGCCCGTCTACAGCCAGGCCATCATGGACTTGGGTGCCACAGTCTGCCTGCCGCGACAGCCCCAGTGCGGCGTCTGTCCGCTCGCTGGCCTGTGCAAGGCCCGGCGCCAAGACCAGGTGACGCACTATCCGCTCAAGTCACGCAAGATCAAGCGCTCGAGCGTGCGACTGTGGCTGCTTTGGGCGGTGCGCGCCGACGGGGCCGTGTGGCTCGCACGCCGTCCGGAGTCGGGAATTTGGGGGGGCCTGTATTGCCTGCCGGTGTTCGAGTCGGCGCAGGCGCTGCTGCAGGGCCTGCCCGAGCGTTTGCACCCCACAGTGCAGGAGCAGCCTGCTTTTTTGCACGCCCTGACCCATCGCGATTTGCATTTGCATCCGATGCAGGTGGTCGTCGACGGCCGGCGCGATCGGCTCGGCCAGGGCCAGTGGTGCAAGCCCGACGAACTACCCGGCTTGGGCCTGCCGGCGCCAGTGCGCAAGCTGCTGACGGTTTGAGCGCCGACTCTTGATCAAGCGCCTCATCGCCGCGGGGGCGCGGCAACCCAACGCTGCCAAACCCGCCTGAAATCCCGCGCCGAGGCAAAACCGCAGGCTTCGGCCAGTTGTTCTTGTGTCAGGGCGGGCTGCTGGGCCAGCAGTTCTTGCGCCCGTGCCATGCGCAGCTGTTGCTGGTAATCCACCACGCCGATGCCGGTGTGTTGCATGAACAGGCGCGACAAATGGCGGGGGCTTACGCAGCCCACCGTGGCCAGCTCGGCCAATGACCAGCGGCGGGCCGGGTCTTGGCTCAGGCTTTGCGTGATGGCGTCTTGTGCGCGGTGCACCGCCGGGTGCATGTGGTTGCGGTGCGCCAGCCAAGGTGACAGCTGCGGATCATTCGGACCACGGCGGGTGTACATCACCAACTGCCGCGCCACCTGGGCCGCCAGCGCTGCACCCGCGACCTGTTCGACGATGTAAAGCGCCAGGTCAATGCCGGTGGTGATGCCCGCACTGGTCAGGACCCGCCCGTCATCCACAAAAATCCGGTCGGCTTGCACCTGCGCGGTGGGGGCCAGCGCTTGCAGGTCGGCAATCAAGCTGTGGTGGGTGGTGCAGCGCAGGCCATCCAGGTGGCCCGCCATGGCCAGCAGCAAAGCGCCCGAGCAGATGCTGGCCAGGCGCGTGTCCGCTTGCATGGCAGTTCGCAGCCAGCGCACCACTTGCCCCGCTGCGGGGGTGGCGTGGTCTTCGCGCTCGTGCCGGTTGCCGGTGATCAGCACCAGGCTGTTGGGTGGCAGGCTGGGGGGCAGGGGGGCCAGCCCGCCCAGCTGTGTGCCCAGTGAGGTGGGCACATCCGCCAGCGGCCCGCAGGTGTGCAGCGTCAGCGGCGCACCCATGTCCCGTGCCATGCGCAGTGCCTCGGCTGGGCCGGCGTAGTCGAGCACCAGGACGCCGGGCGTGACGACCAGGTAAACCGACAGGTTCAAGGGATGCTGGGCCATCTCTGGTGTGGCCCCCAGCTCAGGCTGGGCCCTTGTTCGGCTGGGCTGCGCTTGCGCCACCCAGGGGTTTGAACACCCGCTCGGTGGATGCCGGGTATTTCAGCAGCTTGGCAGCGGGGCGCACCGGGCGGCGCACCAGCTCACCCCCACAGTTGGGGCAGTGGCCCCGCAAGAGGGTGTCGGCGCAGTTGGCGCAAAAGGTGCATTCAAACGAGCAAATGCGCGCATCGCTTGCGGCAGGCGGCAGGTCGCGGTTGCAGCATTCGCAGTTGGGACGAAGTTGGAGCATCGGCGTGGGATCGGTGAAGGTTCAAAGGCTGGACAGGCAAGTATCCACGGTGGCGATGCGTGCGAAGCGGCGCTCCAAAACCAGCTCGGTGCGTGTGACGATGTCCTGGGCGCTGAAGGTCTGGCCTGTGCCCGCGTGCGTCATGGGGAAAGTCAGAGTGGCCTCGGACACAAAGTCCACCGCATAGCCCAGGTCCGAGCCGACCCGTGTCGTCGTTTCGCAGCACTGCTCGGTGCGGATGCCGCTGATGATGAGGCGCTGCACACCGCGCCTGCGCAGCCACAAGTCGAGTCCGGTGTCGGTGAAGGCGTTGTGGGTGTGTTTGGTAAAAGTGACGGCGGGATCGCCTGGCAACCAGTCAAAGGGCCGGACATGGCCAGAGGCCACTTGGAATGGCGCGTCGTCGTCCACATGGAAGATGTGCACCACCGGCACAAGGGCCTGGCGGCAGCCGGCTTCGAGCCGCAGCAGGGACTGCCGAAAAGGTGTCACATCGCCCAAAGGCCAGTAGGGCATGTGCAAAAAGGACTGTTGCACATCGATGACGAGCAGGGCGGATGGGGGTGTGGGGGTCATGGGGTGTCCGGACAAAGTGGCTTGGGCTTTGATTGTGCGAACGTGGCTTGCGCTTGGACAGGTCCATGCACGCCGAAAGCCGGACGAAAAAGGACAGGCCGGCGTGCTGGCATCCCCATGTGGGGCATCGCGCTTGATGACCCGTCCGTCACGCCAGACCAGGAACTTGGTGAAGTTCCATTTGATGCCCTTGCTGCCCAAAATACCAGGCGCTGGCGGTGTTGACGATCAGCAGCACGCGCCCCTTGAAGGACGACAGTGCCACGGGCTGGCCGTCGATGCCAAGGGCTTCAGAGTCATACAGGCTCGTGGCGACTCCATTTCAGTGGTGGGGCCGGGGCGCGATCGCCCAGAGCAGCGCCGCCAGAAAAATCAGCGCGCCGCCCACCAGGGTGCGGCTGTCCCATTGGGAAACCTGCCGCGCCAGCCTCGCTGCACCGACTGCCCGATGCGCGGTTTGTGTGTGGCCGAGCGCCAGGGTCAAACCGAGCTTGACCCTGTCAAGTCGCGCAAGCTCAAGCGCTCAAGTCAGCGCCTGTGGCTGCTATGCGCCGAGCGGGCTGACGGCCCGGTCTGGCTCGAGCGCCGTCCGGAGTCGGGAATTTGGGGGAGCTGTATTGCCTGCCAGTGTACGAGTCGTCGCAGGCGCTGTTGCAGGGCCTGCCCGAACGCTTGCGCCCCACTGTGCAGGGGCAGCCGACTCTTGATCAAGCGCCTCATCGCCGCGGGGGTGCGGCTCCTACAGCATCAGACGCTGGGGCTTGTGCCAGCCCTGTAGGAGCGCCGTCCTCGGCGCGATACAGCCGGCCCAAGGCCCCGCCACCTATCTCCCACCCGCGTCGAGTTCCCGGTGGCGCTTGAGGGTGGCCCAGCTTGGGCTGAAGGCCTGGGCCAGGGCTTCGACCAAGTAAACCGAGCGGTGCTGACCGCCGGTGCAGCCAACGGCCACGGTGACGTAGCTGCGGTGATCGCGCACCAGGGGCGCGAGCCAGCGCTGCAAAAAGGTTTCGATGCTTGCAAACATGTCACCGACCTCCTGGCTCTCGCGCAGGTAGGCGGCCACTGGCGCATCGCGCCCGGTCAGCGGCCGCAGATCGCTTTCGTAGTGCGGGTTGGGCAGCATGCGCACATCAAAGACGTAGTCGGCATCGAGCGGAATGCCGCGCTTGAAGGCAAACGACTCGAACACCAGCGTCAGCTGCGCGGCCGGGGCCTGGATCAGCTCCTTGATGTAGAGCTGCAGCTGCGACGAGCGGATCATGCTCGAGTCGATCACGTGCGCATGATCGCGCAGCTCGCCCACCAGCTCGCGCTCGAGCTCGATGGCCTGCACCAGCGCGCGGCGCTGGTCGCTCAGATCGGGGCGCGACAGCGGATGCAGGCGACGCGTTTCGGAGAAGCGGCGCACCAGGGTGTCGGTGCTGGCGTCCAGAAAGATGGGCATGATGGCCACGCCCTGTTCTCGCAGGGCGCGCAATTGGGCCGGCACGGTGTGCAGTGAGGCGGCGCTGCGCACGTCCATCGCAATGCCGATCTTGCTGGCCCCATGCTGGCGCTCGAGGGCCACGAAGCTGTCGAGCAGCTGCGGCGGCAGGTTGTCGACGCAGTAGTAGCCGGCGTCCTCGAGCGCGTGCAGCGCCACCGATTTGCCCGAGCCCGACATCCCGGTGATCAGCACCATCTCAAGCGGCTGGGTGTCCCTCATGATCCGAGCATTTCCCGTGCGTGCGCCAGCGTGGTGTCCGACAGGCGCTCGCCGCCGAGCATGCGGGCGATTTCGGTCACGCGCGCCTCGCCCGCAATCGCTTGTACTGTGCTGCTGGTGCGCTTGCCACGGGTTTCCTTGGCCACCAGCAGATGCGCGTCGGCGCAGGCAGCCACCTGCGGCAGGTGGGTGACGGCCAACACCTGCCGGTCGCGGCCAAGCTGCTTCATCAGCCGCCCCACGGTCTGCGCCACGGCGCCGCCCACGCCGGCATCGACCTCGTCAAAGATCAGGGTCTGCGCCTGCCCCAGGCGGCTGGTGGTCACCGCAATCGCCAGCGCGATGCGCGAGAGCTCGCCGCCAGAGGCGACCTTGCTCACCGGACGCGGTGTCGCGCCCGGGTGGCCGGCCACCAGAAACTGCACCTGCTCAAGGCCCCCTTGCTGCGGCTGTGCCAGCGGCTCGAGCTGCACCTCGAACAGCCCACCGGGCATGCCCAGACCCTGCATGGCCGATGTGACGGCTTTTTGCAGGGCAGGCGCGGCCTTGGTCCGGGCCTGGCTGAGCGCCTGCGCCTGCTGCTGATAGGCCTGGCGGGCCTGCTGCGCCGCCCGCTCCAAAGCAGCCAGGTCGGCCGCGGCATCGAGCCGGCGCAATTCCTGCTGCCAGCTCTCGAGCAGCGCGGGCAGCTCTGCTGGCGCGCGCTTGTAGCGCCGAGCCAGGCTCACCCACTGCGCCAGTCTTTCATCGAGGCCGGCCAGAGTCTGCGGGTCGAGGTCGGTGTGGCGGGCGTAGCTGTGCAGGCCATGCACGGCGTCTTCGGCCTGGGCCAGCGCACTGGCCAGCACCTCGGCGATTGCGGCAAAGCGTGGCTCGACGTGCGCCTGCGACTGCAGCAACTGGCCCGCGCGGCCCAGCAGGCCACAGGCATTGGCCTCGGCCTCTTGCAAGGCCTCGATAGCCCCTTGCACCGCCGCTTGCAGGCTCTGCGCGTTGGCCAGCCGGCTGTGCTGGGCGTTGAGGGTTTCCCACTCATCGAGACCCGGCGCGAGCTTGGCCAACTCGCCAATCTGCCAGGTCAGCCGTTCTTGCTCGCGCGCCAGGCTTTCTTGGGCCAGGCGGGCATCGGCCAGCGTTTTCTCGGCATCGCGCCACACAGCCCAGCTGGCTTTGAGGGGCTCGCTGGAAACGCCGGCATAGGCGTCGAGCAGATGGCGCACGTCGTCCGGGCGGGTCAGGCTTTGCCAAGCGTGCTGCCCGTGGATGTCGACCAGTTGATCGCCCAGCTCGCGCAGCTGCGCGGCCGTTGCCGGGCTGCCATTGATCCAGGCGCGGCTCTTGCCCTGGGCATCGACGGTGCGCTTGAGCAGCAGGTCGGCCGCGGCATCGAGGCCGGCGTCTTCCAGCCAGCGGTGCAAGGAGGGCGGGCAGTCAAAGACCGCGCTGATTTCGCAGCGCGCCGCACCTTCGCGCACCACCGAGGCCTCGGCGCGCGCCCCCAGCGCCAATTGCAGGGCATCGATCAAGATGGATTTGCCGGCCCCGGTCTGGCCGGTGAGCACGCAAAAGCCGCCCGTGAACTCGACCTCGAGTTCGCTCACGATGATGAAATCGCGCAAGAAAATGCTTTTCAGGCTCACGGCAAGAAAACAGTCGGGTCGGCTAGCGTTGGTCGGGGGTTAGGGTGGTGCGCAAGCCGGTCGCGGGCGCCCGTTGGCGGCTATGGTACGCGAGCGCAAAGACCCTGTTAAGTGCCGCCCTCATTCCAGTGCAGCTTGCGCCGCAGGGTGTCGAAATAGCTCCAGCGCTGCGGGTGCAAAAAGCGCACCTGGTGCGGCGAGCGGCGCACCACGATGCGGTCACCGTGCAGCAGCGATGCCAGCGACTGCATGTCGAAATTGGCGCTGGCATCGCGGCCGGCCACCAACTCGATGGCCACCTCGCCGCGGTCGGACAGCACGATAGGGCGGTTTGACAGCGTGTGCGGCGCAATGGGCACCAGCAGCCAGCCGGCGATCGAGGGGTGCAGGAGCGGGCCGCCCGCCGACAGCGCGTAGGCGGTCGAGCCGGTGGGCGTGGCGATGATCAAACCGTCGGCGCGCTGATTGGCCACAAAGCGCCCGTCGACCTCCACCCGCAGCTCGACCATGCCGGTGGTCGCGCCGCGGTTGACCACCACGTCGTTCATCGCGGTGGCCGAGAAGACGCAGCGCCCGTCGCGCATCACGCTGGCCTGCATCATGGCGCGCGACTCTTCCTCGTACTGGCCTTCGAGCATGGGCTTGAGCACCGACTGGTAGCCCTCCAGGGCGATGTCGGTGATAAAGCCCAGCCGCCCCTGGTTGATGCCGATCAGCGGCACGCCGTGGGGCGCCAGGCGCCGGCCGATGCCCAGCATGGTGCCGTCACCACCGAGCACCAGGCCCAGATCGCACTGGGCGCCGATCTGCTCGACGCCCAGCACCGGGTAGTCGCTCAGCCCGGTGTTGTTGGCTGTTTCGCGCTCCAGCGCCACCTCGCAGCCCTGGCGATGCAGAAATTGGGCAATGTCCTCCAGCGCCGAGCGCGAGCCGGCGGCCTGGTATTTACCGACGAGCACGACATGGCGAAAGCGGCAGGACATGCGCAAATTACATCACAGGGTCAAAGTCTGGGGGTCGGTGTTTGCCAGACCCGCCAAAACAGCGCTGCATTCGTAGAATGCAGCCATGCTTGACGAACGCGCCAAACTGCTGCTTAAAGCCCTGGTCGAACGCTACATTGCCGACGGCCAGCCGGTGGGCTCGCGCACGCTCAGCCGGGCGTCGGGCCTGGAGCTCTCGCCGGCGACCATCCGCAACGTCATGAGCGACCTCGAGGAGCTCGGCCTGATTGTCAGCCCCCACACCTCGGCCGGTCGCATTCCGACGGCGCGCGGCTACCGGCTGTTTGTCGACACCATGGTCATGTCCCAGCGCGACCCGCGTGCGCTCGAGTCCATGGTTCCGCCATCGCTGGCGCCCGATCAGCCGCAAAAAGTGATCAGCAACGCAGCGCAGATGCTCTCGAGCCTGTCGCATTACGTCGGTGTCGTCATGGCGCCGCGTCGCTCCTCGGTGTTTCGCCACATCGAGTTCCTGCGCCTGTCTGAAAAACGTCTGCTGGTCATCATCGTCTCACCCGACGGCGACGTGCAAAACCGGGTGCTGCTCACCGAGGTCGACTACAACCCCACCGAGCTCATCGAGGCGGCCAACTTCCTCAACTCCCACTACGCCGGTCTGGGCCTTGAAGAAGTGCGCGAGCGCATCAAAAGCGAAGTCGAAGCGCTGCGCGGCGAGATCGCCAGCCTGATGCAGGCGGCCGTGCGGGTGGGCTCTGAGGCCATCGAATCGCGCGACGAACTGGTCATAGCCGGTGAGCGCAACTTGCTCACGGTGAGCGACTTCTCTAGCGACATGGACAGCCTGCGCAAGCTGTTTTCCTTGTTCGAGCAAAAAGCCCAGCTCATGCGCCTGCTTGACGTCTCCAGCCGGGCCGAAGGCGTGCGCATCTACATCGGCGGCGAAAGCCAGGTCATGCCCTACCAAGAGCTGTCTGTGGTCACCGCCCCGTATGAGGTTGATGGCCAGATCGTGGGCACCCTCGGCGTGATCGGCCCGACCCGCATGCCCTACGACAAGATGATCCAGATCGTCGACATCACCTCCAAGCTCGTCAGCTCGGCGCTCAGTCACAGCCGCTAGGGTGCTGGGTACGGCGGTGGCCAGGGCTGCGTTTGGCCAAGGCTCAGGCAGCCCCGCACGTCTAGAATGCCACGGGTGTGGGGCGTTAGCTCAGTTGGTTAGAGCAGAGGACTCATAATCCTTTGGTCGTCGGTTCAAGTCCGCCACGCCCTACCACTAGACCCTCGCGCAGACCTTTGGCTCGTGCGGTGGAGTCATGCCAAATCGACCACTCGCTCATTGAGCCTCTTGGGTCAACCGCGCTGCAGCACACACATGAACTGGACTGAGCTGATCGGCTACGCCGCCGCCATCTTGACCACCGGCAGCTTCGTGCCCCAAGCGTGGCTGACCTTTCGCACCCGCGACGTCAGCGGCATCTCGCTGGGCATGTACAGCGTCTTTACCGGCGGCATCGCGCTGTGGCTGATTTACGGCCTGGCCATGGGCGCCTGGCCCATCATCGCGGCCAACGCCATCACGCTGACGCTGGCCGCATCCATTTTGGTGATGAAGCTGCGCTACCGGTAAGGCCCGCTTTTACCAACCCGGCCATAGCGCCCCCGCCTCGTCATTGCACCCCCGCCCGGTCATTGCACCTCCGCCTCGTCATGCGCCCCCGCCGAGTCATTGCGAGGAACGAAGCAATCCATTGGCCGTCGCACAACGACATGGATTGCCACGGCGCTGCGCGCCTCGCAATGACGGAGGGTGCGTCATTGCACCCCCGCCTCGTCATTGCGAGGAACGAAGCAATCCATCGGCCGGTGCACAACGACATGGATTGCCACGGCCCGCCACGTCGCTTCGCTCCTCGCGGCTAAAGGCCGCGCCTCGCAATGACGGAGGGTGCGTCATTGCACCCCCGCCTCGTCATTGCGAGGAACGAAGCAATCC
>JAIXWZ010000017.1 GCA_027491035.1 Comamonadaceae bacterium
CGGTGTGGGCATAGCCGGCATAGACCGCAGCGCACATGATCACCAGACCCGCCAGGCAGGCGATGACCCCGACGATCCTGCGCGCCGCGATGGACAGGCGCAGGATCATGACGTCAATGCGGATGTGCATGCGCGAGCGCAAGGCAGAGGGCACGCCGAGCATCACCGACCACACGAACAGGGTGACGACAAACTCTTCAGCCCAAGTCAGCGGGTTGTTGAACACATAGCGCAGCACCACCCCAAGGCCCAAAAGGCTTGCGATCGTGGCCACCATGGCCATGATCAACAGGTCCTCCAGTTGGCCCAGGCGCCTGTCGAGCGATCGCAAAAACCCCATGCTCGGCTTTTACTTGCCGCTGCGCATGCGGTCGATTTCGGCGCGCACACGCTTCCAGTGCTCTGAGCCCCAGCGCGCTTCCAGACGCTGATAGACCGGGGTCATTCTGGCGGCAAACGCATCACGGTCCGGGTTGTCGATGATCTTGATCCGGCCAGACTTGCGGATGTCTTCGAGCATCGAGACTTCACGGGCCTGCTGCATTTCGGAGTTTTTGGCCGATGCGGCTGCCGCTTCATCAATCAGCAGCTTTTGCAGCTCGGGCTTGAGCTTTTCCATGCTGTTCTTGTTGATCAGAATGGTGTTGTTTTGCAGCATGTGGCGGCTCATGGACAGCACGCCCTGCACCTCGTAGAACTTGCGCGAAAAAATCGTGGGGATGGGATTTTCTTGTCCATCCACGGTTTTTTGCTGCAAGGCGGTGTAGACCTCGCCAAACGGAATGGGGGTTGGTGCAGCGCCGAAGCCGCGAACCATCTCGACCCAAATCGGCGACTCGGGCACGCGCACCTTCAGGCCGGCCATGTCTTCAGGCCTTCTGACCTCTTTGGTGCCAAAGGTGAAGTTGCGCCAGCCCCAGTACCAGATTTTGGTCAGCGGCACGATGTTGTGCCGGTCTCTGAGTTCGGTCCAGATGGGCTCCATGGCCGGGCCGCGGATGACGGTTTCGGCCTCCTTCCAGTCTCTCCAGAGGAAGGGCGCGCTGGGCATTTCAAAGGCCGGCACCATGGAGTTGAGCGTGGGCATGGAAGGCGACGAGATGTCCAGCGCGCCCGACTTCAGTTGCTGCAGCAGGTCAACTTCTTTGCCCAACTGCTCGGACGGGAAGACGCGCACTGTCAGTTGACCGCCTGACTTGCGGGTGACGTTGTCTGCAAATTCCTTGTACAGGTCGTGGGCGATTTCACCCGGGCTGTTGGCGTGCCCGAAACGCAAAACCGTTTGCGCCGCAGCACCCGTGGTCAAGAAGGCTGCAAGCAAGGCCGTGAGTAAAGCGGGTACAGAGCGTGTCAGTCGCATGTCAACTCCTGTTGCAAAGAGTTGATAGTCCTATATCCTATAGCCCCATTCAAGATGGTGATTTCCCTAGGGAAGGTTTGCGCAGGAGGAGACACGCATGAGCCGCATCAAGTCGATCGAGATCGTTGATTTTCAGTTTGACTCGCCCAACAAGGAGCGCACGGGCGTGGGCCAGTTGATCACCTACAAAAAGGGCGCCTCGATTCGTGCGACCAAAAATGCCATTGCCATCACCACCGACGATGGTCACCGCGGGGAGTACGTCACCAACTGGGTGGCCAGCCCGGCCACTCGCGGCGAGATGGACATGCTCGCGCCCTTCATGATCGGTCGCGACGCCATGGCACGCGAAGAAATCTACGACGACCTCAAGCGCGAAATCAGGCAATGGTCGGGCATGGGGCATGGCCCGCTGGACATCGCGCTGTGGGACCTGGCGGGCAAAAAGTACAACGCCTCGATCTCGGAGCTACTGGGCGGCTACCGCAAGCGGCTGCCGGTGTATGCCTCCACGTATCTGGGCGACGACAAGGCGGGTCTCAATTGCAAAGAGGCCTATGCGGACTTTGCCGAGGAATGCTATGCCCTGGGTTTTCGGGCTTACAAGATACACGGCTGGAATGATGGCGACGCCCGCAGGGAAGCGCAAAACGTGCTCCATGTGGCCCAGGTGGTGGGTGATCGCATGACCTTGATGCTCGATCCAGCCAATCAGCTTCGCAAGTTTTCAGACGCGCTGTATGTGGGCCGGGCTTGCGATGAAGGCAACTACTTTTGGTACGAAGACCCGATGCGCGACAACGGCAAATCGGCTTTCATGCACCAAAAGCTCAGGGGCATGATCAAGACGCCTTTGCTCATTACCGAGTATGTGCGCGGCATTGAGCCCAAGGCCGATTTTGTGATGGCCGGTGGCACCGATTTCTTGCGCGTCGACCCCGAGTACGACCACGGCATCACCGGCAGCCTGAGAATTGCCCACCTGGGCGAGGCCTTGGGGCTCGATGTCGAAGTGCACGCCTGCGGACCGGCGCACCGGCACCTGATGTCGGCCATGCGCAACAGCAACTACTACGAGCTGGCCCTGGTCGGCCCCGACTGCCCCAATATGGTGGCACCGGTCTACACCTGCGGCTACACCGATCAGCTCGATTGCTGCGGCGCCGACGGCTGTGTCGAGGTGCCTTCGGGCCCGGGGCTGGGCGTTGCCTACGACTGGGACTTCATCCGTAAAAATGCCATTGCCAGCCGCATCTATGACTGAGCCCACTGCTCAATGGCCCGCCATTGGCTACATGGGTGTGGGCTATATGGGCCATGGCGCCGCCAAGAACATCTTGGAAAAAGGCTACGCCCTGACCGTGCTTGGCCATCGCAACCGTGAGCCGGTTGAAGACCTGCTCAGTCGCGGCGCCCAAGAGGCCCATACGCCGGCCGAGCTGGGCTCGCGCTGTGACATGGTGTTCATGTGCTTGCCCTCGACCGACCACGTTGAGCAAGCGGTGTTCGGTCCGCAGGGCATTTTGTCGGTGGCTCGGCCCGGCTTTGTGTTGATCGACTCAACCACCTCCGAGCCCGACTCCACGCGGCGCATAGGCGCGGCGCTGCGCGAAAAAAGCGCAGACATGGTCGATGCGCCCTTTGGCCGAACGCCCAAAGAGGCCGAGTTGGGAACCCTGAGCACCTTTGTGGGCGGCGATCCCGAGGTGGTGCAGCGCGTCATGCCGGTGATCCGGACCTATGCCAGCACCATCATAGAAACCGGCGCGTTGGGCACTGGCCACACCATCAAGCTGGTCAACAATTTTCTGGCCCTGGCCACGAGTGCCGTGGTGGGCGAGGCGCTGTCCACAGCGCTGCGACTGGGCCTGGACATGCGGGTGCTCAAAGAGGTGGTCGACAGCTCGGGCGGCAACAGCGTGATGTTTCAGCGTTTCATGAAATGGACACTGGAGGGCGACGACTCCGATTTCAAAGCCCTCATGAGCATTGCCGTCAAAGACCTGCGCTACTACCGCACCCTTGCCGCCCCAGGCGGCGGCGTGACCCACCTGGCCGACGCCGCCGCCCAGGTCTACCAACTCGCCAACCACCTGGGCCATGAAAGACAGTTCATGCCTGTTCTCTCCACCATCTTGGCCAATTTTGTCGACGGCAAAGACAGACCGCTGCCTGATCGCTGAAGCGCGGGAGCGCCCCGCGCCCCTGACTCGTCACTCCACGACCCTGCTCCGTCATTGCGAGGAACGAAGCAATCCATCGACGGTCGTACAACAGCCGAGATTGCCACGGCGCTGTGCGCCTCGCAATGACGGGGCATTGCGTCATTGCGCCCCTGACTCGTCATTACGCCCCTGACGTGTCATTGCGAGGAACGAAGCAATCCATCGGCGGTCGCACAACGGCCGAGATTGCCACGGCGCTGCGCGCCTCGCAATGACGGGGCATTGCGTCATTGCGCCCCTGCTCCGTCATTGCGAGGAACGAAGCAATCCATCGGCGGTCGCACAAC
>JAIXWZ010000157.1 GCA_027491035.1 Comamonadaceae bacterium
AGCACGGCGCCTTTTGCCTGAAAACTGCCCACATTGAAGGTCGGCAAGATGTCTGGCGCCAGCAGGCTGGGCATGTCGGCGTTGTCGGCAAAGGCCACCGGGTAGTGGGTGGGCATGTCGCTGCGCCAGCCAAAAGCCTGTAGATAACGGGCCACCGATCCGATCGCATCGCTGACACTGTTGCGCAGGTCGATGCGTCCGTCGCCATCAAAGTCCACTGCAAACGAGGCGATGGAGGAGGGCATGAATTGCGGCAGGCCGGTTGCGCCGGCAAAACTGCCCAGGGGCTCAAGGGGATCGGCCTGGGCCTGGTTTTGCGCCACCAGGAATTGCTCGAGCTCCTTGCGAAAGTAGTCGCTGCGCTCGGCGGCCCGGGGGTGCTGGACTGGAAAGTCAAAGGCCAGCGTGCTCAGCGCATCGATCACCCGAAAGCGTCCCATTTCGCGCCCGTAGAGGGTTTCCACCCCAATGATGCCCACGATGATCTGAGCCGGCACACCGTAGGCCGATTGCGCGCGGTGCAAGGTGGTTTGGTGCTCGTCCCAAAAGCGCAGACCGGCCCGGATGCGCACCTCGTCGATGAAGCGGCTGCGGTAGACCTGCCAGTTCTTCACAAAGCTTTTGGGCGGCGGCTGCATCAGGGCGACGACGGCCGGGGACTGTCGCGCCTGGCCGAGCACCTGCCGAACCCAATCGGGCGGGAGCTGGCGCCGTTCGGCCAATTCAGCGGCAAATTGCATGGCAGGCGCCCGTTCGGCGTAGGCCACTCCGGTGCCAATGAGCGCGCCGGCTGCGACGGCCTTGGCTTTTTTGGCCGGCTCAACGCTCTTGTCGGTCTTCTGGCGATTGGATTTGGCCTTGGCCTTGGTCTTGGCCTTGGGTTTGGCTTTCGGCTTGGGTTCGGCTTTGCTCGGCGGCTTGGCCTGGCGCTCGGCTGGCGCCGCCTGCGCAGACGGCTGGGCCACCGGCTGCGTGCCGCCGGGCGGGTTGGCCTGTGCGGGCACGCAGCCAAGGGCCAGGGCCAGGGCGGCGACCCATTGGGCCACAGCGGGCGGGCGCCGCGAAGGTCCCATTAAAGACGCCCCGCAAGGCGTGTTAATCTGCTTTGAAGGTTTCGGTGGGATGTCAGTCATGGCGAGCTGGGCATTGAAGCCGACACCATAACCGAAGTTGGGCCGCGGTTGGCACCAGCGGCGGCAATTCGAACGGTGTCAATCCGAGCATGCGAGCAACCGGCTACTACACACACGCGCTGTGCGCCAAGCACGACATGGGCGAGGGCCACCCGGAGTGCCCCCAGCGCTTGGGCGCCATCTGGGACCGGCTGCTGGCCACTGGCGTGGCCGATGCGCTGAGGGTTCATGAGGCGCCAGCGGCTGACCAGCCCGACCTGCGGCGCGCGCACGACGGCTTGCTGCTGTCGTCTTTGGAGGCGCTGTGCCAGCAGGTGGCCGACGGCCGTGAGGCGGGCGGTCCGGCCCACCTGGCCATCGATGCTGACACCGCCGTCAATGCGTACACCTGGCAGGCCGCCTTGCGCGCGGCTGGCGCCGTGGTGGCCGCCACCGATGCGGTGCTCGATGGCCAGCTCGAAAACGCCTTTTGCGCGGTCCGACCGCCCGGTCACCACGCCTGCCGCTCGCAAGCCATGGGCTTTTGCGTCATCAACAACGTCGCGGTGGCGGCGCTGCACGCGCTTGAGGCGCGCGGGCTCGAGCGGGTGGCGATCGTCGACTTTGACGTGCACCACGGCAACGGCACGCAGGACATCGTAGCCGGGGACGACCGCATCTTGATGGTCGGTTTTTTTCAGCATCCGCTTTACCCCTACTGCGGCACCGAGCCGGCTGCCAGCAATGTGCTCAACCTGCCCGTGCCCGCCTACACCCGGGGGCCTGCGATCCGCGACCTGATCGAGGCCCATTGGATGCCCAGGCTCGAGGCCTTTGCGCCGCAACTCATCTTGATCAGCGCTGGCTTTGACGCCCACCGCGACGACGGTTTGGGCCAGCTCGGCTTGGTCGAGGAGGACTACGCCTGGATCACCCGGCGCCTCAAAGAGCTGGCCGGGCGCCACGCGAGCGGGCGCATCGTCTCGGCCCTCGAGGGCGGCTACCATCTGCCGGCGCTGGCGCGCAGTGTCGAGGCCCACGTGCGGGTGCTGGCCGATCTTTGAGGCGGCGGCCTTGTTGTTTTCGGGGAGTTTTGTCATGGCTGCAGAGGGCATCACGGGTGCATGGACGCCGGTGCGTTTTCAGGGTTTGGACCACTGGCTGACGCTGCTCGGCAGGCCCTCGGTGTTGACCGAATGCGCTGCCTTGGTGGCCTGCGTGGTGCTGGCTTGGCTGCTGACCTGGTCGGCGCGCCGCACGCTGACCGGTGAGGGCCAGATGCCGGTGCTGTTCGGACGGCGCCTGGTCGACGGCGTGCTGTTTCCCCTGTTGCTGCTGCTGCTCACCTACGCCGCCTACGGCGCGCTCAAGGCTGCCGGCGTGCCCCAGGTTCTGCTGAAGCTGGCCTTGCCCGTCCTGATCTCGCTGGCGCTCATTCGCGTGGGCGTGAAGGTGCTGCAAGCGGCTTTCAAGCAGGCGCCGCTGGTGCGTCTGCTCGAGCGCTCGATTTCCTGGCTGGCCTGGCTGGCGGTGGTGCTGTGGATCACCGGGCTGCTGCCGTTGCTGCTGGCAGAGCTTGACAGCATCGCCTGGCGCGTTGGCGGCTCACGCCTGACCGCGCTGGATCTGCTCGGCGGCGCTCTGACCGCCGGCGGCGTGCTCATCGTCTCGCTGTGGATTTCCTCGGCCCTTGAAGACCGGCTGCTGCGCTCGGCCACTGGCGGCGACTTGTCCCTGCGCAAGGCGGTCAGCAACGCAGTGCGGGCCCTATTGGTGAGCATCGGCCTGTTGCTGGGTCTGACGGCTGTGGGCATCGATTTGACGGCGCTGTCGGTGCTGGGCGGTGCCATCGGCGTGGGCGTGGGCCTGGGTTTGCAGAAGCTGGCCGCCAGCTATGTCAGTGGCTTTGTCATGCTGGCCGAGCGCAGCGTGCGCATCGGCGACAACGTGCGCATCGACGGCTTTGAGGGCCGCATCACCGACATCAAGGCCCGCTACACCATCGTGCGCTCGCTCTCGGGGCGCGAGTCGGTCGTGCCCAACGAGATGTTCATCGGCAACCGGATCGAGAACCTGTCGCTGACCGACCCGAAAGTCGTGCAGACCACGGTGGTTTCGGTGGGCTACGGCAGTGATGTCGATCAGGTCATGCAACTGCTCGAGGCCGCCGCGCGGCAACAAGCACGTGTGCTCCAGGAGCCCGCGCCAGCGGCCCATCTGAGCAACTTTGGCGCCGATGGCCTGGAGTTCACGCTCAACTACTGGATCATTGATCCCGAAAACGGCCAGGGCAACCTGCGCTCCGATATCAACCTGGCGATCCTGCGCGCCCTTCGCGAGCACCACATTGAAATCCCCTACCCGCAGCGGGTGGTGCATGCGGTCAAGAGCGGCGCTTAGGTGACGCCTTGTCCCGTCATTGCGAGGCGCGCAGCGCCGCGGCCTCTGCGTCATTGCGAGGCGCAGCCTTTAGCCGCGAGGAGCAAAGCGACGTGGCGGGCCGTGGCAATCCATGTGCCTGTGTGATCGCCGATGGATTGCTTCGTTCCTCGCAATGACAAGGCGGGGGCGCAATGACAAGGCGGGGGCGCAATGAAAAGGAGGGGCGCGGTGATGCCCTCAGCCAAGCCGGCTTGAGTCGGGCTGGACTTGGGCGCGATCGCTTTTGAGGTTGTGGACATGGACGTGGCAGCCCATGCCGATGGCTTGTGACACGGTGCCGATGACTTCACCGTACTTGCGTGCATTCTGCCCGGGCTCGAGCCCCTGCAAGGCGATTTTGTGGCACAGGGCGATGGGCTCGATTACCTTGAGCATGAGTACGCGCGATGGTCCCTGCACACGGATGGTTTCGCCCGCCACCAAATCGCGCAAGGCCGTGGCCACGTTGTCGTGGGGATGCAGGACCAGCGCGCCGGCCGCTTCGCTTGCAGTCGCCGGCCTGGGTGCCGGGTCTTTCACAGCGCCTCTCCCATGCGCGCCACCACCTCATCGCCTTCGCCCAGGATCTCGCCCCAGGTCATGGTGCCGCTGGCCACGTCGAGCAAGCAGTTGAGCAAGGCATCTGCCGCTTCGCTGGCGCTTTGCCGGCCCTCGAAAACCGGGCTGGCGTCAAAGTCCAGTTGCTGCACCAGCGCTCGACCGGCTTTGGGATTGGCGCTCAATTTGATCGTCGGCGCCAGCGAGCTGACGTAGCTGTTGCCCACGCCGGTGGAAAAAAGCAGCATCTGAGCGCCAGCGGCCACAAAGCCCGACAGCGATTCGGGCGAATAGGCGCTGGCGTCCATCGCATAGAGCCCGGGGCCATTGGGGCGCTGCGCCAGCGACAACACGCCGCGGATGCAGCCGCTGCCCGACTTGGCAATCGCACCTAGCGACTTCTCTTCGATGGTGCTCAGCCCCGCGGCGATATTGGTGGGCCCTGGGTTGTTGCCCAGCAAATCTTGGCCGTGGGATCGGGCCAGCTGCTCGCGCCGCTGCACCGCAGCGCGCAACTCCTGGGCAATCTGCGGGCTCGCGGCGCGTTGGGCCAGCAGATGCTCCGCCCCCAGCCACTCCAGGGTTTCGCCAAACATGACTTGGGCGCCGGCTTGCTCCAGGCGGTCGGCCACCAGACCGATCAGTGGGTTGGCCACCATGCCCGAGCTTGGGTCCGAGCGGCCGCATTCGAGGCCGACGCACAGATCGGACAGGGCGGCACGCTGTCGCCGCAGTCGTGAGATGTCCAGTTGCAATTGCGCGCCCGCCCGAATCGCCCGGTCGGTCAACGTCAAGGCATCGTGGTCGCAGTCATCGAGGCAGATGGCGGCCAGCGGCTTTGAGCTGGCGCCAATGGCTTGCGCGATCTCTTGCAGCTTGGGCTTGTCGCTGCCGATCAGCAGCACGGCGCCGACATTGGGATTGAGCCCGAAGCCAATGAGCGAACGCATATGGGCCTGGGCATCTGCGCCCAGCAGACCCCCGCCAAAAGGCATGGTGACGCACTTGGCGTGGGGCAGGGCGGCGGCCACACGCCTGGCGGTCGGACCGGTCAGGCCTGCAATCGAGAGGACCAGCAGATCGTTGCGCGCTCCCACCGAGCCATCAGCGCGTCGGTAGCCTTGCCAATGAAGATCGGTCATGGCCCGTCAGTCCGGCTTGGCTCCCGATGACTGGATCACCTTGCCCCATTTGTCGAGCTCCAAAGCGATCCAGCTCGAAAACTGCTGCGGCGTGTCGTCGACCGGCTCGGCGCCGATCGCATCCCATCGGGCCCTGACGTCGGGCATGCGGATGATGCGGATCACCTCGGCATTGATCTTGTTGACGATCTCCCTGGGCGTTCCCGCCGGCGCAAAGATGCCCTGTGCGGCAATGGACTCGAACTTGGGCAAACCCGACTCGGCCAGCGTCGGCACCTGCGGCAGGGTGGACATGCGGTTTGACGTGGTCACGGCCAGGGCCTTGAGTTTGCCCGAGCGAATCAAGGGCATGGCCGGCGGCGCACCGATGAACATCAGGTCCACCTGGCCGCTCATCACATCGGTCAAGGCAGCGCCGCCGCCCTTGTAGGGCACGTGCTTGAGCTGGGTGGAAGCGGCGACGTTGACCATCTCGATCGTCAGGTGGGTGCTGGTGCCGTTGCCCGACGACGCGGCATTGAACCGCCCCGGCTTGGATTTCTCCTGCGCCAGCACGTCAGCGAACGACTTGAGCGGGGTGTTGGGCGAGGCAATCAGGATATGGGCAAACGCGGCCACGTTGACCACCGGCGCCAGTTGCTCGGGGGTGTAGCCGAGCTTGGGGTACAGGCGCGGTGCAATCGTCAAAACCGCGACGTCCGACAGCAGCAGGGTGTAGCCATCAGGCGCTGACTTGGCCACCGCCTCGGCGCCCAAGGTGCCGCCTGCACCCGGCCGGTTTTCCACAATGACCGACTGGCCCATGCTCTCGCTGAGCTTGGTGCTCAGTGCGCGCGCCAGGATGTCCGAGGCCCCACCCGGGGCAAACGGCACCACGATGCGCACCGGTTTTTGCGGATAAGCCGTCTGCGCCTGCGCGCCGATGCTGCCGGTGCCAACCAGCGCCAAAGCCAGCCAGCGGAAAAAGCGATGCACGCGCATGAGAACTCCTCGTTCGTATTCTGGGTCGGCTGCCGTCGTTGCTGGGCTGGGCAGGTCCGTCGGGCAATGTACATTCGATCAATCGGTCGCATCGCAGGGGTAAACCATAGGGCTCGAACGGTCTTTGGCTTGCGCTGCCCGCCGTGCGGTCGGGCTTCGGTCGGCGCGACCGGCTTGCAGGGCCGATAGGGCAGCGGGCTTGACGGACGCACCGGCTCGCCAAAGTGGGGCCCACCTGATCCGTCATTGCGAGGCGCGGCCTTTAGCCGCGAGGAGCAAAGCGACGTGGCGGGCCGTGGCAATCCATGTGCCTGTGTGATCGCCGACGGATTGCTTCGTTCCTCGCAATGACAAGGCGGGGGCGCAACTGCAGGGTGGTAGCGCAGTCGCAGCCATGGGGCTGACGGGGTCAATCGTGCGCATGTCTTGACGGACTCGCCAGGCGGTCCTATGATCACCAAAAAAGAACGACCGTGCTTTTTGTCACCTGTTTGTCTTGTCTCTTGATGCAAAGCCTGGTGCAAGCCCCTCGGCGGCGCTGCTTTGCTGCATCGCGACATAGAATCAAGGAATTGACGTTACGTCAATTTGGCACCGGGCTTTGAGCGCGGTGGCCTGCAAGCTGTTTAACTATTTCTGGAGACCCCATGAAGGTAATGGTTCCGGTCAAGCGCGTGGTGGACTACAACGTCAAGGTGCGCGTCAAGTCCGACGGCAGCGGCGTGGACATCGCCAATGTCAAGATGAGCATGAACCCGTTTGACGAGATTGCGGTGGAAGAGGCCACGCGGCTCAAGGAAAAGGGTGCCGCCAGCGAGGTCATTGCGGTGTCCTGCGGCGTGACCCAGTGCCAGGAGACGCTGCGCACGGCCATGGCCATCGGTGCCGACCGCGGTATCTTGGTCGAGACGGCCGAGGAGCTGCAGCCGCTGGCGGTGGCCAAGCTGCTCAAGGCGCTGGTCGACAAGGAGCAGCCGGGTCTGGTGATTCTGGGCAAGCAGGCCATTGACGACGACTGCAACCAGACGGGCCAGATGCTGGCCGCCTTGCTGGGCTGGCCGCAGGCGACCTTTGCCTCCAAGGTGGAGATTGCGGACGGGCAGGCCACGGTCAGCCGTGAGGTCGATGGCGGCATCGAGACCCTGGCGCTCACGCTGCCGGCCATTGTCACCACCGACCTGCGCCTCAACGAGCCGCGTTATGTGACGCTGCCCAACATCATGAAGGCCAAGAAAAAGCAGCTCGACACCTTCAAGCCCGAAGATCTGGGCGTGGACGCCAAGCCGCGCATCAAGACGCTCAAGGTCAGCGAGCCGCCCAAGCGCGGCGCCGGCGTCAAGGTCGCCGATGTGGCCGCTTTGGTCGACAAGCTCAAGAACGAAGCCAAGGTCATTGGCTGAGCCCCTTCCCCCTCTGGGGGAAGGCTGGGATGGGGGCAAGCGTGCCCGGGTAGGTGTTCAAAGCCTCCCACAATCGCTTGCCCCCACCCCGACCCTCCCCCTCAAGGGGAGGGAGTCGAGAACACAAAGGAGTATTTTTCATGGCATCTCTCGTCATCGCTGAACACGACAACGCCAGCCTCAAGCCGGCCACGCTCAACACCGTGACTGCTGCCGCCCAGTGCGGCGGCGACGTGCATGTGCTGGTGGCCGGTCACAACGCCGCTGCCGCGGCCCAGGCGGCCGCGCAAATTGCCGGCGTCTCCAAAGTCATCCATGCCGACGACGCGGGCCTGGCCCATGGTCTGGCCGAGAACGTGGCAGCGCAGGTGCTGGCCATCGCGCCGGCCTACAGCCACATCCTGTTTGCCGCCACCGCCTCGGGCAAGAACGTGGCTCCGCGCGTGGCCGCCAGCCTGGACGTGGCCCAGATCTCCGACATCACCCAGGTCATCAGCGGCGACACCTTCGAGCGCCCGATCTACGCTGGCAACGCGATTGCCACGGTGCAAAGCCTGGACGCGGTCAAGGTGATCACGGTGCGCACCACCGGCTTTGATCCGGCCGCAGCGCAGGGCGGCGCGGCCGCGATCGAGAGCGCCGCTGCGGCCGATGGCGGCGGCAAGAGCCGCTATGTGGGCAGCGAGATTGCCAAGAGCGACCGGCCCGAGCTGACAGCGGCCAAGATCATCGTCTCGGGTGGCCGGGCGCTGGGCAGCGCCGAGAAGTTCAACGAGGTCATGACCCCATTGGCCGACAAGCTCGGCGCGGCCATGGGCGCCAGCCGCGCGGCGGTCGATGCGGGCTACGCACCCAACGACTGGCAGGTGGGGCAGACGGGCAAGATCGTGGCGCCGCAGCTCTACGTGGCCGCCGGCATCTCCGGCGCGATCCAGCACCTGGCGGGCATGAAGGACTCGAAGGTGATTGTGGCGATCAACAAGGACGCCGAAGCGCCGATCTTCAGTGTCGCCGACTACGGCCTGGAGGCCGACTTGTTTGCCGCGGTGCCCGAGCTGGTGTCCAAGCTCTGAGCGCTCCGCTCGAGCCTGAAGGCATCCGCAGGGTGCCTTTTTTTTACCCACTTGATTTGTTGCATTCGACCTGAACATCCCGACCCGATCCACCAAAGGACCTGACCATGAGCTACACCGCCCCCGTCAAGGACATGTTGTTTTCCATCCGGCACCTGGCCGGCATCGACGAGATCAGCAAAATTCCAGGGTTTGAAGATGCCGGCTACGACACCGCGCAGGCGGTGCTCGAGGAGTGCGCCAAATTCAACCAGGACGTGGTGGCGCCGCTCAATTGGGAGGGCGACAAGAACCCGTCGTTTCACAACGGCAGCGGCGTGAGCACCACGCCGGGCTTCAAGCAGGCCTATGCGCAGTTCACGCAAGGCGGCTGGCAAAGCCTGCAGCATCCGGCCGGCTATGGCGGCCAGGGCCTGCCCAAGGTGATTGGCGCGGCCTGCGGCGAGATTTTGAACTCGGCCAATATGAGCTTTGCGCTGTGCCCCATGCTCACCGACGGGGCCATCGAGGCGCTGCTGACGGCCGGCTCCGACGACATGAAGGCCAAGTACCTGGAAAAGCTCATCTCCGGTGAGTGGACCGGCACCATGAACCTGACCGAGCCGCAGGCCGGCTCCGATCTGGCGGCGGTGCGCACCCGCGCCGAGCCGCAGCCCGATGGCAGCTACAAGATCTTTGGCACCAAGATCTACATCACCTACGGTGAGCACGACATGGCCGAGAACATCATCCATCTGGTGCTCGCCCGCGTGCAAGGCGCACCCGAAGGCGTCAAGGGCATCAGCCTGTTTGTTTGCCCCAAGTTTTTGGTCAACGCAGACGGCAGCCTCGGTGCGCGCAACGATGTGCACTGCGTGAGCATCGAGCACAAGATGGGCATCAAGGCCAGTCCGACGGCCGTGCTGCAGTACGGGGATGGCACGGCGGCGAGTATTGCAGACAGCGCCGGACCCGGCGCTGTAGGCTACCTGGTCGGCGAGGAAAACCGCGGCCTCGAATACATGTTCATCATGATGAACGCGGCGCGCTACGCGGTCGGTGTGCAGGGCATCTCGATTGCCGAGCGTGCCTACCAAAAGGCGGTGCAGTACGCCCGCGACCGCGTGCAAAGCCGCCCGGTCGACGGCAGCCTGCCCAAGGCCGGCCCCATCATTCACCACCCGGATGTGCGCCGCATGCTCATGACCATGCGCGCCTACACCGAAGGCTGCCGCGCCATGGCCACAGTGGCCGCGGCCGCCTACGACGCCGCGCATCATCACCCCGATGCCCAGGTGCGCCAGGACAACCAGGCCTTCTACGAGTTCATGGTGCCGCTGGTCAAGGGCTACAGCACCGAGATGAGCATCGATGTGACCAGCCTGGGCGTGCAGGTGCACGGCGGCATGGGCTTCATTGAGGAAACTGGCGCTGCGCAGTACTACCGCGATGCCAAGATCCTGACCATCTACGAGGGCACCACGGCCATCCAGGCCAATGACCTGGTGGGTCGCAAGACCGCCCGGGACGGCGGCCGCACCGCCCAGGCGTTGGCCGCGCAGATTCAAGCCACTGAGGCGCAGCTGCTGGCCGGTGATGCCCACGCGCAGGCCGTGGCCCGCCGCCTGGCTGCGGCGCGCCAGGCGTTTCTTGATGTGGTCGGTTTTGTCTGCGCCGGCAGCAAGAGCTCGCCCAATGCGGTGTTCGCTGGCAGCGTTCCTTACCTCATGCTTGCAGGCAATTTGATGGCCGGCTGGCAGATGGCGCGCGCGCTGCTGGCGGCGCAGGACTTGCTTGCCAGCGGCGAGGGTGAGCAGTGGGGCACGCCCTTTTTGCAAGCCAAGATCACGACCGCGCGCTTTTACGCCGATCACATCTTGAGCAAGGCCCCGGGCCAGCGCGATGCCATCGTCGAAGGCGCGGACAGCGTGACCGACATGGCACTCGAGGCCTTCTGAGGCCTTCTGACTTCCAGGGCGGGCCGCTGGCCCGCCGCCCACCCACCTCCAAGGAGATCCCCATGTCGCAACTGCCCGGCGCGCTGGCCCATTTGCCGCTGCCCATCATCGGCTCGCCCCTGTTCATCGTGAGCAACCCCAAGCTGGTGATTGCGCAGTGCATCGCCGGTGTGGTTGGCTCCATGCCCTCGCTCAATGCACGTCCAGTCTCGCAACTCGACGAATGGCTGGCCGAGATCACCGAAACCCTGGCCGCCCACAACCGGGCCCATCCCGACCGGCCCGCTGCGCCCTTTGCGGTCAACCAGATCGTGCACAAGTCCAACGACCGGCTCGAGCAGGACATGGCCCTGTGCGTCAAGTACAAGGTGCCGATCTACATCACCTCGCTGGGCGCGCGCGAAGACATCAACGCCGCCGCGCACAGCCACGGCGGTGTGGTGCTGCACGACATCATCAACAACGCCTTTGCGCGCAAGGCCATCGAAAAGGGCGCCGATGGCCTGATTGCCGTGGCTGCCGGCGCCGGTGGCCACGCGGGCGTGAAAAGCCCGTTTGCGCTGATGCAGGAAATTCGCCAGTGGTTTGACGGCCCGGTGGCGCTTTCGGGCTCGATTGCCAGCGGCGGGGCGGTGCTGGCCGCGCAAGCCATGGGCGCCGACTTTGCTTACATCGGCTCGGCCTTCATCGCCACAGAAGAGGCCCGTGCAACCCAGGAGTACAAGCAGGCCATCGTCGACTGCAACTCCGACGACATCGTCTACACCAACCTGTTTACCGGCGTGCACGGCAACTACCTGGCCCCCTCGATCCGCATGGCTGGCCTGGACCCGGCCAAGCTGCCCGAGAGTGACCCCAGCAAGATGAACTTTGGCGGCGATGTGGCCGCCAAAGCCTGGAAGGACATCTGGGGCTGCGGCCAGGGCATCGGCGCCATCGACAAGGTGCAAAAAGCCGGCGACTTTATTGCGCAGCTCAAGCGCGAGTACGAAGAGGCCCGCCAGCGCTTGTGCGCTTGAATCGATGGGTTGCAAGGTGACGGCCCTTGGCCTTTGGCGGTTTGCCGCTGAGTGGGTTTTGGTTTAATATTTGCCCTACGAGTTCATGTGTAGCACGTGTTCACGTGTGAAAGGGCTTTCGTGACCAATCTGACCATCTCCATCGACGAAGCCGTGGTTCGCCAGGCCCGAGTGCGCGCCATCCAGGAGGGCACCTCGGTCAGCGCCAAGGTGCGTGAATTTCTGGCCAGTTACGCCCAGGGCGGGCAAAGCCAGCAAAGCGCCGCGCAGGCCTTTATCGAGACCGCGCGCAGCAGCCGTGCCAACACCAGCGCTCAGACCTGGCGCCGCGACGACGCGCACGATCGGCCCTACCCGGGCCGCGCATGATCTGCTTTTTTGATACCAACATCCTCGTCTACTGCATGGACGCGGCCGACCCGGTGCGTCAGGCCAAGGCCATCGAGCGCTTTGCCCGCGCTTGTGAGCAAGATACCGTGGTGCTCAGCGCTCAGGTGCTGCAAGAGTTCTATGCCATCACCACACGCAAGCTGCAGCCCCCGCTGTCAGCGACCGAGGCCCAGTTGCAGGTGGAGCGGCTGGCCTGCTTCGAGGTGGTGGGTCACTCTGCCGCCAGCGTGATTGAGGCGACCCGCCTGGCCCAGCGCTATCAACTGCAGTGGTGGGACGCCCTGATTCTGGAGGCTGCTCTGCGCGCACAAGCCGATGTGCTCGTGAGTGAAGACGGCCAGCACGGCCAGCGCTTTGGCAAGCTGATGGTAGACAACCCGTTTGTTTGAAGGGTGGTACCAGGCGGCGTTCAAGGCAGTCAAGGTTGACCCTTAGGCAAAAGACTGTATATTCATACAGTCTTTTGCGCCCCTCTTGGTTCCGCCGGCAACGCCGCGGGGATGGGCTGCTGTCTGGCCATGTCCTTGTCTGCTCTTGCCCTGTCTTCCGTCTGGCGCGCCCATGAGCTGGCGCGCTCGGACGCGGCCGCGCTGGACACCGGGCATGCGGCGCTCAATGCGGTGCTGCCCGGTGGGGGCTGGCCGCAGGCGGGGCTCAGTGAGCTGCTGCAGCCTTGCCCGGGTTGCGGCGAGTGGGGCCTGCTCGGACCCGCGCTTGCGCGGCTGGGCGCTTCTAGCCGGATCACGGTCCTGGTGGCGGCGCCTTATGTGCCGTTTGGACCGGCGCTGTCGGCGGCACGCTTGGCGCCATCGAATCTGCTGTGGGTGCAGGCGGCCAGTGCGGCCGAGCGGCTGTGGGCGGCCGAGCAGGCCTTGCGCTGCGCTGACGTGGCCTGCGTGCTGCTGTGGCTGGAGCAGGCGCAAAGTGCCCAACTGCGCCGCCTGCACCTGGCCGCGCTAGAGCATGGCAAGCCGTTTTTTGTGCTGCGGCCCGAGCGAGCGCAGCACGAATCGTCACCTGCGCCGCTGCGCTTGCTGCTGAGCTGGCAAGGCCCTCAAGACGGGCAGGGCGAGCAAGAAGGGCAAAAAGGGCAAAGCGGTGCGGTACCGCCTTTGTGGGTGCGGGTGCTCAAGCGCCGCGGCCCGCCGCTGGAGGCCCGCTTGCCGCTGCTCGCCGTCTCGCCCGGCCTGCAAGCCCTGCTGGCTGCCAGTCGGGCGCAGGCTCGCCGCCGCCGCCGCGCCGCACCCCTGGAGCTTGTGCATGCTGTGGATCGCGCTGCAAGCCTGGTCTGAAGACGCGCAGCCCGTGCCCGAGCTGTCGCAGGCCCTGGCCTGGCAAGCCCTGGCCTTGACGCCGCGCGTGACCCTGGCGCGCGATGCGGCGCTGATGGAGGTCTCGGCCAGTTTGCGCCTGTTTGGCGGCCTGCGCGGTCTGCTGCTGCGCTTGCACTCGCAGACGCACGATCTGGTGCAGCCCGGCCGTCTGCATGCGGCCCCCGGCTCCACCTCGCCGGTGGCGCTGGGGCGTCTGCGTCTGGCCCAGCCCTGGAAGGCGGTGGCTCGCCTGCCTGCATCCGATTTGCCGCTGGCGGTGCTCGACGCCGCCTGCCCCCATCTGGACGCGCTGGGGCGCCTGGGCTGCCACGTCTGGGGCGATCTGCGCCGCCTGCCGCGCGACGGCCTGGCTCGGCGCTTGGGCGCAGCGCTGCTCGATGCGCTTGACCAGGCCTGGGGCGATCGAGCCGAAACCCAGCACTGGCTGCAACTGCCCGAGGTCTTTGAAGACCGGCTGGAACTGGCTTTTGGGGTGGAGCACAGCACGGGCCTGCTGTTTGCACTGCAGCGGCTCTTGCAGCGCCTCAAGGCCTGGTTGCTGGCGCGCAGCCTGGGGGTGCTGGGCGTGCGCCTGGTCTGGCAGATGGATGCGCGCCGCGGGGTCGACCGCGAGGGCGAGCTGCTGCTGCGCCTGGGCGAGCCCACGCAGGACATGGCGCACATTGCGCGTCTGGCGGCCGAGCACCTGGCCCGCGTGCAACTGCCTGCGCCGGCGCAATGGCTGAGCCTGCACAGCCTGCAGACCGCTGCACTGGACGGGCAAAGCCGCAGCCTCTTGCCCGATGAGCAGCGACGCGGCGAGAGCCTGGGCCAGTTGGTCGAGCGCCTGGGCGCCCGCCTGGGGCCCGCCCGGGTGCTGCGCTGGCAGGCCCACGCGAGCCATGTGCCCGAGAGGATGCAGCAGTGGCGGGCCTGGAGCGCTGGCGAGCTGGCACGCGATGCCCTCACCCCAACCCGCTCCCAGAGGCAAAAGAGGCCAAGCCCGGCGGGCATGCCTCCCTCCCCCCCTGGGGGAGGGCAGGGGTGGGGGCCAGCGGCGGTGGCCGGGACAGGGCCCACCGCACTTAGCCCAAGCTTCGCCCAAGCGGGGCCAGATCGCGACGCGCTGCTGCCCACCTGGCTGTTGCAGCCGCCGCTGCGCCTGTCCATGCGCGCCGATCGCCCCTGCTACGACGGCCCACTGGCTTTGCTGGTGGGGCCGCAGCGGCTCGAGGTCAGCGGCTGGGCGCCCGTGGCGCAGACGGCCGCTGAGGACTTCGTGATGCGCGATTACTTCATCGCACGCAGCCCGCAGGCGGGCCTGCTGTGGATTTACCGCGAGCGCTTGCCCGCCTCGCAGGCGGCCTGGTTTTTACACGGCATTTTTGCCTGAAAGGCGCAGCCCGATCATGCCGCCCGCATGGCCTGTATTGCCAGATTACGCCGAGCTGCACGCGCTGAGCCACTTCAGTTTTCAGCGCGGCGCGTCGTCGCCGCAGGAGTTGGTCGAGCGCGCCCATGCCCTGGGTTACAGCGCGCTGGCCCTGACCGACGAGTGTTCGGTCGCCGGTGTGGTGCAGGCCCATGTGGCGGCCCAGGCTTGCGGCTTGCAGTTCTTGCCCGGTGCCGAGTTCCGTCTGCATGGGCAGCCGCTGCGCCTGGTGGTCTTGCCGCACGATGCCCAGGGCTGGGGCGACTTGTGCGAATTCATCAGCGCGGCGCGACGGGCCGGGCAGGGCAGTGCGGCGGGCTATCGGGTGGCACTCGGTGAGGCGGCCTTTGATCGCCTGCGCTCGTGCGAGGTGCTGCTGTGCCCGCTGCCCGAGCAGGCCCTGGACGAGCCCGCGCTCGAGGCCTTGCTGGGCTGGGCTCGCGCCCTTTGGGGGGGCCATCTGTGGCTGGCGCTGGAGCTGCACCAGGGGCTTGACGATGTGCTGCGCCTTGAGCAGCTCGAGCGCCTGTCCGAGCGCACCGGCGTGGCGCTGCTGGCCGCCGGCGGCGTGCTCATGCATGTGCGCTCGCGCAAGCCGCTGCACGATGTCATGACCGCCATTGGCCTGGGCTGCACCGTGCGCCAGGCCGGCCGTGCGCTGCGCGCCAACGCGCAGGCGCATTTGCGCGCCCGCGTGCGCCTGGCCGAAATCTACCCGTCTGCGGCGCTGGCGGCCACGCAGGTGGTGGCCAGCCGATGCCGGTTTGGCCTGGGTGAAATCCGCGCGCATTACGCCTACCCGCAGCAAGACACCGTGCCGGCTGGCCACACGCCTTTGCAGTGGCTGCACCGGCTTACCGAGCAAGGCCTGCGCGAGCGCTACCCGCAAGGCGCGCCGGCCGCGGTGGCGCAGCAGGTGACGCACGAGCTGGACCTGATTGCCGAGCTGCGCTACGAGATGTACTTCATCACCGTCTACGACATCGTGCGCTTTGCCCGTTCGCGCGGCATCTTGTGCCAAGGCCGCGGCTCGGCCGCCAATTCGGCGGTCTGCTACGCCCTGGGCATCACCGCCATCGACCCGGCCGAAAGCCAGTTGCTGTTCGAGCGCTTCATCAGCCGCGAACGGCTCGAGCCGCCAGACATCGATGTGGACTTTGAGCACCAGCGGCGCGAGGAGGTCATCGCCTACATCTATGGCAAGTACGGCCACGAGCGCGCGGCCATTGCGGCCACCGTCATTCGCTACCGGCCCCGCAGCGCGGTGCGCGATGTGGGCAAGGCCCTGGGGCTGGCCCCGGCGCAGATCGAGGCACTCGCGCACGATCCGCGCTGCATCGAGCAGCCCGAGCTGCCCCTGCCCGAGCCGGTCGGTCTCGATCCCGAATCGGGCTGCGTGCGCCAGTGGCTTGAGCTGTCGCGCCAGTTGCTGGGCATGCCGCGTCACCTGGGGCAGCATGTGGGCGGCTTTGTCCTGACGCAGGGCAAGCTCACCCGGCTGGTGCCGGTGCAGCCGGCGACCATGGCCGGCCGCTATGTGATCCAGTGGGACAAGGACGATCTGCAGGCCGTGGGCTTGATGAAGGTCGATGTGCTGGCCCTGGGCATGCTGTCGGCCATTGCTCGCTGCCTGAGCTTGCGCAGCACCTGGCGCGCCAGCGATATGCAGATGCACCAGATTCCCGCGGACGATGCGCCGACTTACGACATGATTTGCGCGGCCGACACCGTGGGCGTGTTCCAGATCGAAAGCCGCGCCCAGATGGGGATGCTGCCGCGCCTGAAGCCGCGTTGCTACTACGACCTGGTGGTGCAGGTGGCCATCGTGCGGCCCGGGCCAATTCAAGGCGGCATGGTCCATCCCTATCTGGAGCGTCGGCAGAGGCAGCGTGCCGGCTCTGGCGCTTGGGCAGGGCAGGGTCCCAGCGAACACTGTGAGCATCCCGAGCTTGATGCGGCGCTCGGTCGCACCCTGGGCGTGCCGATCTTTCAGGAGCAGGTCATGCAAATTGCCATGATCGCTGCCGACTTCAGCGCTGGCGAGGCCGATCAGCTGCGCCGCGCCATGGCCGCCTGGAAGCGCAAGGGCGGGCTCGATCCGTTTCGCCAGCGCCTGATCGGGCGCATGGTGGACAAGGGCTATGCGCCCGACTTTGCCCAGCGCATCTTCAGCCAGATCGAAGGTTTTGGCGAATACGGCTTTCCCGAAAGCCACGCCGCCAGCTTTGCCAAGCTGGTCTATGTGAGCTGCTGGCTCAAGCGCCATGAGCCGGCCTGTTTTTTGGCCGCCTTGCTCAATTCGCAGCCGCTGGGTTTTTATTCACCCTCGCAGCTGGTGCAGGACGCTCGGCGCCATCAGGTGCAGGTGCGTCCGGTCGATGTCACGGTTAGCCGCTGGGATTGCACGCTTGAGCCGGCTGCGCCCCTTGCGGGGCTTGAACCGGCTGTGCCCGGTTTGGCTGCGGCCGCTGGGCTGGAGCAGCCGGCGGTGCGGCTGGGCTTGCGGTTGGTGGCGCAGCTGTCCGAGGCGGCGGCGCAGCGCATCGAGCAGGCGCGCCGGTTGGCGCCCTTTGAGAGCGTTGAAGATCTGGCCCGGCGCGCCGAGCTGGGCCGACGCGATCTGGACGCGCTGGCCGCAGCCGATGCGCTGGCCCCTCTGGCAGGCCACCGGCGTCAGCAAACCTGGGCCGCGCTGTCCCTGCACCGGCCACCGCCCTTGCTGCGGCAGGCGCCGGTGCACGAGCCCACCTTGGTGCTTGCCCCCATGCCCGAGGGGCAGGACATTGCCAGCGACTACCGCGCCCTGGGCCTGAGCCTGCGCCGTCACCCGTTGGCCCTGCTGCGCGAACGCCTGGCTCAGCGTGGCTTGCTGGCGGCCCGTGAACTCGATGCCTTGCCCGGCGGCCGCCGGCTGGCCGCCTGCGGCATCGTCACCGTGCGCCAGCAGCCTTCGACGGCCAAAGGGGTGATGTTTGTCACTTTGGAAGACGAGACCGGTTCAGTCAATGTCATCGTCGGCCGCGCCTTGCGCGAGCGCCAGCGCCGCGACCTGCTCGACTCGCGCCTGCTGGCCGTCTGGGGCCTGTGGCAACGCGAGGGCGAGCCAGAGGGGCCGGCAGGCCACGGCCCGGTGCGCAACCTGGTGGCCCGGCGGCTTCAGGATCTCAGCGGCTGGCTCGGCGAGCTCAGCGTTGACAGCCGTGATTTCCATTGAACCCAGGTTGTTGTGCGACGGCCGATGGATTGCTTCGTTCATCGCAATGACGGGGTGAGGGCGCAATGACGGCCCCTTCCGTTATTGCGAGGCGCGCAGCGCCGTGGCAATCCAGGCTGTTGTGCTGCGGCCGATGGATTGCTTCGTTCCTCGCAATGACGGGGTGGGGGCGCAATGCCGGCCCCTTCCGTCATTGCGAGGCGCGCAGCGCCGTGGCAATCCATGTCTTTGTGCGACGGCCGATGGATTGCTTCGTTCCTCGCAATGACGGGGTGGAGGAGCAATGACGGCCCCTTCCGTCATTGCGAGGCGCGCAGCGCCGTGGCAATCCAGGCT
>JAIXWZ010000133.1 GCA_027491035.1 Comamonadaceae bacterium
ACCGACCACTACGCGGCGCATGCCCAGGACATCCTCGACCACCTGAGCGCGCAGCTGCCCGAGGTGGTCGATTGGTCGGGCACGGTTGGCGTGGGGATCGCTGCCAACAACGTGGAGTATTTTGACGAGCCGGCCATGGCGGTCATGCTGTGCCAGTTGCCGGGTGAGCAGTACCGGGTGTTTTCAGGCGTGGCGCCGCTGCCAGCTGCCGACCGCTTTCAGGCGCACAGCGCCTTGGTGCATGCCGATCCGCAGCAGCCCGATCTGGCCGAGCTGGTGGCCGAGATGGCTCAGCGCACCAGTGGCCAGTACCTCTTCGGAGGTCTGTCGGCCAGCCGCGGCGCCCAGGTGCAGTTTGCGCAAAGCGCCCACGGCCATGTGCGCGGCCAGGGCGGGGCCGGCGGCGTGTTCGCTGGCGGCCTCAGCGGTGTGGCCTTTGGTCCCGGCGTGCCCCTGATCTCGCGCGTGACGCAGGGCTGCCAGCCGGTGTCGCCTGAGCGCGTGATCACCGCTTGTGACGGCCATGTGGTGCTCGAGCTCGACGGCCAGCCGGCTTTGCAGATCCTGCTGGCCGATCTGGGCATCACGCTCGATGAGCCACAGCCGGCGCTGGCCAAGGTGCGCCGCACCCTGGTGGGCTTGCGCGCTGGAGCCCAGGCCAGCGATGTCGAGCGCCGTGCCGGTCAGTTCGGTCAGGACACCTGGGTGCGCCACATCATCGGGCTCGATCCGGCGCGGCAGGCGCTGGCGCTGGCGCAGAGCACCGAGGTGGGCATGCGGCTGAGTTTTTGCGAGCGCAACACCGCCGCTGCGCGTGCCGACCTGGTGCGCATTTGCGCCGAAATTCGCGAAGAGGTCGAGGCGGCCCGGCTGCCGCTGGAGGCGGCGCAGGCGATGCAAGCGCCGCCCTTGTTGTCTGAGCCACATCTGGCCAGAGGCATGGCCGGTGCGATCTATGTGAGCTGCTCGGGCCGTGGTGGACCGCATTTTGGCGGGCCCAGCGCCGAGCTGCAGATCGTGCGGCGTACACTGGGCGATGTGCCCTTGATTGGTTTTTTTGCGGCCGGCGAAATCGCTGCGAGCCACATCTACGGCTACACCGGGGTGCTCACCGTCTTTGCCGCCTCGGCTTGAGGCAGTTGCTGGTGAACAGTCATTATTGAAAGGCCATAAACCATGAAGCTTTACATCGCCAATAAAAACTACTCGTCCTGGTCGCTGCGGCCCTGGGTGCTGATGCGCACCCTGGGCATGGCCTTCGAAGAAGAGCTCAGGCCCTTTCCCATGGGTGGCGGCGCCAGCGGCTTTGACGCGTTCTCGCCCAGCGGCAAGGTGCCCTGCCTGCACGATGGCCAGCAGGTCGTTTGGGACAGCTTGGCAATAGCCGAGTACCTGGCTGAGCAGCAGGCGGCGGTGTGGCCGGCCGATGCGTCCGCACGCGCCTGGGCGCGCTGCGCCGCAGCAGAAATGCATTCGGGTTTTTCGACCTTGCGCAACATCTGCTCCATGAATTGCGGCTTGCGAGTCACCTTGGATGCGACGTCCCTGCAAGCCGTGGCGGGCGACTTGCAGCGGCTGCAGACGCTGTGGAGCCAAGGCCTGGCGCGGTTCGGCGGGCCCTTTTTGGCTGGTCCCTCTTTTACCGCGGTGGACGCCTTTTTCTGTCCGGTGGCTTTTCGCGTGCAGACCTTTGCGCTGCCGTTGCCTGAGGTCTGCAGCGCC
Organism: Comamonadaceae bacterium; assembly: GCA_027491035.1. Lineage (GTDB taxonomy): Bacteria > Pseudomonadota > Gammaproteobacteria > Burkholderiales > Burkholderiaceae_C > Polaromonas. The sequence continues at coordinate 1,723 of JAIXWZ010000133.1, forward strand.
TACGTGCGGACCTTGCTTGATTTGCCGGCCATGAAAGACTGGTATGCCAGTGCATTGCAAGAGCCGTGGCTGGAGCCGGTGCACGACGCGCACATCTTGGCCCACGGGCAGCTGTTGGCCGATTTGCGCCGCCCTTGAACAGGCCTTGCGCCGCGTCACGCCAGGCCCCGGGAAAGGCGCTTATATGCCGCGCGAGCGATCCGCTTTGAACTGCGCAGTCCAGACACTGAGCTGTCCGGCCTCGAGCGATTGCCGAACTTCATCCATCAGGTTGAGGTAGTAGTGCAGGTTGTGAATGGTGGTGAGCATGGGCCCGAGCATTTCTCCGCAGCGATCGAGGTGGTGCAGGTAGGCGCGGCTAAAGCCTTCGCGCCCGCCTTGCTGCCAGGGCAGCCCCGAGGCACCGGCGCAGGCGTAGCAGGTGCAGCTCGGATCGAGCGGCTGCGGATCGCTCTTGTGGCGCGCGTTGCGCAGCTTGAGGTCGCCATAGCGCGTAAAGACGGTGCCGTTGCGCGCGTTGCGGGTGGGCATGACGCAGTCGAACATGTCCACCCCGTCGGCCACACCCTGCACCAGATCTTCTGGCGTGCCCACGCCCATCAGGTAGCGCGGCTTGTGGGCCGGCAGCCGGTGGGGGGTGTGCGCCATGATCTGCCGCATCAACTCCTTGGGCTCGCCAACACTGACTCCGCCGATGGCGTAGCCCGGAAAGTCCATCGCCACCAGCGCTTCGAGTGATTCCTGCCGCAGGTGCTCGAACATGCCGCCTTGCACAATGCCAAAGAGCGCATTGGGGTTTTGCAGGCGCTCGAACTCGGCCTTGGAGCGCAGCGCCCAGCGCAGGCTCATCTCCATGGAGGAGCGCGCCTGGGCCTCGGTGGTGAGCTGGCCCTGGGTTTCATAGGGCGTGCACTCGTCGAGCTGCATCACGATGTCCGAGTTCAGCACGGTCTGGATCTGCATGCTCACCTCGGGCGACATGAACAGCTTGTCGCCGTTGACCGGCGAAGCAAAGTGCACCCCTTGCTCGGTGATCTTGCGCATCGCGCCGAGCGACCAGACCTGGAAGCCGCCCGAGTCGGTCAAGATCGGCTTGTTCCATTGCTCAAAGCCATGCAGGCCGCCAAAGCCCTTCATGATGTCCAGGCCTGGGCGCATCCACAGGTGAAAGGTGTTGCCCAGAATGATTTGCGCGCCCATGTCGTGCAGGCTGCGCGGCATCACGCCCTTGACCGTGCCGTAGGTGCCCACCGGCATGAAGATTGGCGTTTGCACCACCCCGTGGTTGAGGGTCAGGGTGCCGCGTCGTGCGTGCGAGGCGGGATCGGTGGTCAGGACGTCAAAGCGGAGCATGGCGAGCTTTCGCAGCTGTTGGGGCCAAGGTTGGCGGTGTTTTAGAGGCTGCCCGATGGATCGGCCGGTGGGCTTTGCAGGCCTGCCTGCCCATTGCGCTGCAGCAGCATGGCATCGCCATAGCTGAAGAAGCGGTAGCGCTGGGCAATCGCATGGCGGTACAGCGCCATCACCTCGCGGTGGCCCGCAAAGGCGCTGATGAGCATCATCAGCGTGCTTTTGGGCAGGTGGAAGTTGGTCAGCAGCAGGTCCACCACCTTGAATTGGAAGCCCGGCGTGATGAAGATGTTGGTGTCGTCGCAGGCCGGGCCCAGGTGCGCGGCCGATTCCAGGGCGCGCACCGTGGTCGTACCGACGGCCAGCACCCGGCCGCCACGCGCCTTGCAGCGCGCAATGGCCTCATGCGTGGCCGCCGGCACTTCAAAGCGCTCATGGTGCATCAGGTGGTCGGCGATGCGCTGCGCCTTGACGGGCTGGAAGGTGCCCGCGCCCACATGCAAGGTAATGCGGGCTTTTTCGATGCCGCGCTGCTCGAGCGCATCGAGCACGCCCTGGTCGAAGTGAAGTGCGGCGGTGGGCGCGGCCACCGCGCCGGGTCTGGCCGCAAACACGGTCTGGTAACGCTGCGCGTCCTCGGCCGTGTCCTCGTGCGTGATGTAGGGCGGCAGCGGCACATGGCCGTGAGCGGCCATCAGTAGATAAGGGTCTGCGTCAAAGCCCAGTTGGTACAGCGGGCCGCTTGCGTTTGGCCAGCGGCCGATGACCGTGGCGCAAAACCCGCCGTCCATCTGCAGCACCGACCCGGCTGCAGGCTTCTTGCTGACCTTCATGTGGGCGGCGACCGTGCCGCGCGAGGCATCGAGTACCCGCTCGACCAAAAGCTCAAGCCGCCCGCCCGTTGCTTTTTGGCCAAAGAGCCGCGCCTTGATCACCTGGGTGTCATTGAACACCAGCAGGTCGCCGGGCTCAAGCAGCTCTGGCAGTTCGCGAAAGCCGCGGTCCCGCGCCTGGGCGCTGCGGCCATCGAGCAGCTGTGAGGCTGAGCGGTCGGCGCTCGGATGCTGGGCGATCAGCTCGGGCGGGAGCTCGAAGTCGAAGTCAGACAGAGTCCAGTCGCGCGCTGCGCTGGTCGGGGCGTTCGGTGCCATGGCGCTTGAGGGTCGGACGGACCCGTTCCAAGTGGATGAGAGGCGAAGTGTCGCACGGCTTGCAGCCGACGCCTCGGGCCGCAGGGTCAAGGCGTCGATGTCTGCCGGCGCACTTGGCCGCTGAGCCGGTAGACATCGCCCAGGGCGGCGCCCCCGGGTATATCCACCCGCTCGGCCGCAAAGGACCACCCGGCTGGCGAGGCCAGACGAATCATGGTGCCTGAACTGCCGCTGCGCGACCACACCAGGCCTGCCGTCGGCGTGTCAAGGTGGTGGGTGTAGGTCACCGCGCCGCGAGTCTGCTGATACGAGGTGCCGCTGGCCCCCGACAGGCTGCTTTGGGC
>JAIXWZ010000165.1 GCA_027491035.1 Comamonadaceae bacterium
GGCATGGCAGTCCAGATGGCCGAATACGTTTGCCAGGCCGTGATCCGCCACTTTCGCGGCCTCGATCGGGTCCAGGCCGATGCGCGCGAAGGCCGCTGGCAGCAACCCAAGCCGCTGCGCCGCAGCGACTTTCCCGTGGGCGTGATGGGCCTGGGCGTGCTTGGTCAGCGCGTGCTCGCTGCGCTCAAGGTGTTCGAGTTCCCCTTGCTGGGCTGGAGCCGCACGCCCCACCATCTGGACGGTGTGCGCACCTACAGCGGCCCCGGGCAGTTGAACGAATTCCTGGCTGGCACCCGGGTGCTGGTCAACTTGCTGCCGCTGACGGCCGAGACTGAAAACATCCTCAACCGCCAAACGCTCTCGCAGCTCAAGCCGGGCGGCTATCTGATCAATGTCGCCCGTGGTCGCCACCTGGTCGATGAAGACCTGCTGGCCGTGCTGGCCAGCGGCCAAATCAGCGGGGCCACGCTCGATGTGTTTCGCCAGGAGCCGCTGCCTGCCGAGCACCCTTTTTGGCGTCATCCGGCCATCACCCTGACCCCGCACACTTCGGCTCGCACCTTGCGCGACGAAAGCGTCGCGCAAATCATTGCCAAGATCCACCGTCTGCAGGCCGGGGATGCTCCGCACAGCCTGGGGGGCTGGGTGAAAACCGATTTACGATACTGACCCTCAAGGAGCAGCCCATGAAATACCCTTCCCGCGTCAAGCTGGTCGATGTCGGCCCGCGTGACGGCCTGCAAAACGAAAAAGGCCAGGTGCCGGCGGCCGTCAAGATCGAGTTGGTCCATCGCCTGCAAGATGCGGGTCTCAAGGAGATCGAGGTCACCAGCTTTGTCAGCCCCAAGTGGGTGCCCCAGATGGCCGACAACGCCGAGGTGATGGCGGGTATCCAGCGCCGGCCCGACGTGCGTTATTCGGTGCTGGTGCCCAACCTCAAGGGGTTGGAGGCGGCGCTGTCGGCACCGCGCGAACACTGGCCCGATGAAATCGTGGTCTTTGCCGCCGCCAGCGAGGCCTTCAGCCAGCGCAACATCAACTGCTCGATCGCCGAGAGCATCGAGCGTTTTGCGCCGGTGGTTGAGCAGGCCCGCGCCCAGAGCATTTATGTGCGCGGCGCGATCTCGGTGGCCGTCGGCTGCCCCTACCAAGGCGAAGTCGCGCCCGAGGCCGTGGGCGAGGTGGCCCGCTTGATGAAGGCCATCGGCGTGCAGCATGCGGGCGTGGCCGATACCGTGGGCATGGGCACACCGGTGAAAGTGCAGCGCGCCATGGAGGCCACACTCAAGCACTACGACCTGGCCGATGTGTCGGGCCATTTCCACGACACCTACGGGCAGGCCCTGGCCAACACCGTGGCCTGCCTGGAGATGGGCGTTTGGCAGTACGACAGCTCCTCGGCCGGTCTGGGCGGTTGCCCTTATGCCAAAGGCGCGACCGGCAACGTGGCCACCGAAGACGTGGTCTACCTGCTGCACGGCATGGGCATTGAAACCGGCATCGACCTCGACAAGCTCATTGATGCCGGCGTGTTTATTAGCAACTTCTTGGGCCGTAAGCCGCAGTCGCGCGCGGCCACGGCCTTGCTCAACAAGCGCGCCGCATGAACGGCTCCGAATCGGTGGCTCGCGTGGCGGCGGTGCTGGCCGAGCGCGGCCATGCGCACGCGCCGCGCATGCTGGCCGATTCGGCCCGCACCGCCCAGGAGGCGGCCGACGCCCTGGGCGTGCAGCTCGGCCAGATTGCCAAGAGCATCGTGTTTCGGCGCCGGCCCGACGATGCGCTGGTGATGGTGGTGACCTCGGGCGATCAGCGGGTCGATGAGAAAAAGCTCGCCGCCCTGGTCTGTGCCGGCGGTCAAAAACTCAGCCGGGCCGACGCCGACTTTGTGCGCGAGCGCACCGGCTTTGCCATCGGCGGCGTCGCGCCGCTGGCGCATGTGAGCGCGCCGCTGCTTTGGCTCGATTTGAGCTTGTTTCGTTTCGATCAGGTCTGGGCCGCCGCTGGCCATCCGCATGCGGTGTTTGCGGCCTCGCCGGCGCAACTGGCGCTTTTGACCGGAGCCTCGCTCGACGATGTGGGGGGCATGGATCTGACCACGAGGTCAAGGGCGCTTTTGCAGGCGCGAGCGGCCGTGGTGCAGTGCGACCGGGCCGAGCCGCCTTCGCCTTGTGTCTCGGTCTGCTGCATGTCGCCCGCATCGGGTTTGTGCAGCGGCTGCCTGCGCACCCTCGATGAGATCGCCGTCTGGGGCACCCTGCCAGCTGCGGCCAAGCGCACGGTTTGGCAAGCGATCGCCCAGCGCGCCGGCGCGCCGGCTTGACGCGCAGTACAGCCACACCAAGGAGCGCGACCATGGGACTCAAGAGCCTGACCTTTTATTTGGACTTCATTTCGCCTTACGCCTATCTGGCGTTCGAGCGGTTGCCCCAGGCGCTCGAGGGCATCAGCCATGCGGTCACCTATCAGCCCGTGCTGTTTGCCAGCATGCTCAAGGCCCACGGCACCATCGGCCCGGCCGAGCTTGCGCCCAAGCGCGATTGGACCTACCGCCACGTGCTGTGGCTGGCGCAACATCAGGGTACGCCCATGCAGATGCCGGCGGCTCATCCTTTCAACCCCTTGCCCCTGCTGCGCCTGGCCCTGGCCTGCAGCCCGGACGGTGCGCCCAATCGCTGGGTCTGCGAGAGCATCTTCCGCCATGTCTGGGCGCAGGGGGGCGATCCGGTCGATGCGCAGCGCCTGGCCGAACTGACCGAGCGCCTCAAGCCGTCTCTTGATCCGGCTGGCGAGGCAGTCAAGGCTCTTCTGAAGGACCGTTCCGAGCAGGCCATTGCCCAAGGCGTCTTTGGCGTGCCGACCATCGAGACAGGGGGCAAGCTGTTTTGGGGTCTGGATGCGCTGCCCATGCTGCGCGACCACCTGCTCGGTGGCTCCTGGTTTGCCGGTCCCCATTGGGATGCGGCCGCTCAAGTGCCGGTCGGTGTCCGGCGCAGCTGACCAGCCTTGGCTTGCCCAATCGCGCCGAGGGCGGCGCTCCCACAGTGCAGAGGCCGCTCGGCGACGGTCTTTGCCGAGCCCAATGCCCACGCCCCAATGAAAAACGCCCCAATGAAAAACGCCCCAATGAAAAACGCCCCAATGAAAAACGCCCACCGAAGTGGGCGTTTTGCGTTTCAGGCCGTCGCTTAGACGACCTGGTTGCACCGATCAGGTCGCACGGGTGTCGATGTCACCTTTGATGCTGGGGTAGCGCACATGCTCGACCAGCTCCTGGATCTCGCGGCGCGGGGCCGGAGTCAGCAGGCTGACGATGATGATGATCGCAAAGCCCAGCGGCACGCCGAAGACACCGGCCGAGATCGGCAAGATGCCCCACCACAGCTCGATCGGCGAGGTCACGCCGAAGACGCCGCGCAGCCAAGGCTGGGTCATGACCATGTAGTAGAAGGTCACGCCGAAGCCTGCTGTCATGCCCAAGATGGCACCCCACTTGCTGGCCCGCTTCCAGAAGATGCCCAGGGTGAGGGCCGGGAAGAAGCCGGCGGCCGCCAGCGAGAACGCGGCAGAGACCAGGAACAAGATGTCCGCAGGTTTTTGCGCCGCCACGTAGGCAGCAGCCAGAGCCACCACCAGCAGCAGAACCTTGGAGAGCATCACCCGGCGGGCCGTGGGCGCGTTCGGGTCGATCATCTTGTAGTACAGGTCGTGCGACAGCGCGTTGGCAATCGTCAGCAGCAGGCC
>JAIXWZ010000140.1 GCA_027491035.1 Comamonadaceae bacterium
CGGTCGAGCAGGTCTTCTTCGTTTTCATCGGCCTCGTTGAGCGAGCTGTAGCCTTCGCGCACCAGCACATGGCAGGTGGTGCAGGCGCAGCTCATATCGCAGGCGTGCTCGATCTCGATGTGGTGGTCGAGCAAGGCCTCGCAGATCGAGGTGCCGGCGGGCGCGCTGATCTGCGCGCCTTGCGGACAGTATTCGGGATGGGGCAGAACCTTGATGATGGGCATGGTGGTGTTCAGATCGATTCGATGTTTTTGCCCGCCAAGGCCAACGTGATGCCCTTGTTCATGCGGCGGGCCGCAAAGGCCTCGGTCCCCTGGGCCAGGGCCTGGGTGGCCGCCTCGATGGCTGCTGCATCGGAGCCGGCGCGCACCGCACGCAAGGCCTCGACCAAGCCTTCGATGGCCTCGCGCTCATCGGCCGAGAGCAAATCAGGGTCGGCCGCCATTGCACTTTGCGTGGCCAAGATCATGCGGTCGGCGTCGACCTGCGCCTCAAGCCGGGCCCGGGCCTGCACATCTTGCTGCGCGGTGGCAAAGCTGTCTTGGAGCATGCGGGCAATTTCATCGTCAGACAAACCATACGACGGCTTGACATCAATGCGCGCCTGCACGCCGCTGACCTGCTCGTGGGCGCTGACGGTCAGCAGCCCATCGGCATCGACCGTGAACGTAACCCGGATGCGGGCGGCGCCAGCGGCCATGGGCGGAATGCCGCGCAGCTCAAAGCGCGCCAGGCTGCGGCAGTCGGCCACCAGATCGCGCTCGCCCTGCACCACATGCAGCGCCAGCGCGGTCTGGCCGTCTTGGTAGGTGGTGAAGTCCTGCGCCATAGCGGTCGGAATGGTTTGGTTGCGCGGCACGATGCGCTCTACCAGACCGCCCATGGTTTCCAGGCCCAGAGACAGCGGAATGACGTCGAGCAGCAGCAGATCGTCGCCGCCGCGGTTGCCCACCAGCTGGTTGGCCGAGATGGCAGCGCCCAGGGCCACCACCTCGTCGGGGTTGAGGTTGTTGAGCGGCGGCTTGCCGAAAAACGCTTGCACCGCCTGCTGCACCGCCGGCATGCGGGTCGAGCCACCGACCATGACCACGCCCGCGATCTCGTTGGGCTTGAGCTGGGCGTCGCGCAGCACGCGGCGCACGGCGGCCAGGGTGCGATCGGTCAGCGCTGAGGTGCAGGCAATGAGCATCTGGCGATCGAGCGCCCAGCGGTGCGGCCGGCCCTCGAGCTCAAGCTCGGCCTGCACCGCCTGACTGTCGCTCAGCGCTTCCTTGGCCAGACGGGCCTGCCGCAAAAGGGCCGCTTGGGCCGCCGGAGCCAGTGCGCCGATGGGGCCCAAGCCGGCCTGCTCGGCCATGGCCTGCGCCAGCGCGCGGTCGTAGTCGTCACCGCCCAAAGCCGAGTCGCCGCCCGTGGCCACCACTTCAAAGACGCCGCGGGTCAGGCGCAAGAGGGAGATGTCAAACGTGCCGCCGCCTAGGTCGTAGACCGCAAACAAGCCCTCGCTGGCGTTGTCCAGGCCGTAGGCAATGGCGGCGGCGGTGGGCTCATTGATCAGCCGCAGCACATTCAGACCCGCGAGCTGGGCGGCGTCTTTGGTGGCTTGGCGCTGGGCATCGTCAAAATAGGCGGGCACTGTGATCACGGCGCCGTCGATATCGGCATTGAAGGTGTCTTCGGCCCGGTAACGCAGCGTGGCCAGGATCTCGGCACTGACCTCAACCGGGCTCTTTTCGCCCGCGCGGGTGCCGATGGCCACCATGCCGGGCTTGTCGACGAGCTCGTAGGGGGGGCGCACGGACAGATCAGACAGGCTGCGCCCCATCAGGCGTTTGACCGAAGCAATGGTGTTGCCCGGATCGGCCACCTGAGCGGCCAAGGCCTCTTGGCCAATTTGACGGCCGCCGCCTTCGAGGTAGCGCACCACGCTGGGCAGGATGACCTGGCCAGACGCATCGGGCAGGCATTCGGCCGAGCCATGGCGCACCGCAGCGACCAGTGAATGGGTGGTGCCCAAGTCGATGCCGATGCCAATGCGGCGAGCATGCGGATCGGGCGCCTGACCCGGCTCAGAGATTTGCAAAAGGGCCATGCGTCGCGATCAAGGCAAAGTCAAAGAGGCCAGCGAGCAGCGCTGCTGGGGGCGCGGCCGCGTGGTCATACACCCATGCGGTCGATGCGCGCATCGACCTCCTGCGAAAAGCGTTCCATGAACATCAGGCTGCGCACCCAGGCCGCGGCCTGGCGGGCATCGCCGGCCACATCGAGGCTGTGGGCCAGCTGCTCAAACGCTTGCGCGCGCTCAGCGCGGGTCTGATCGGCCAGAGCCTCCAGGGCGTCGATGTCACCGGCCTCATCGAGGGCTTCGCGCCACTCGATCTGCTGGACCAAAAACTGGGCGGGCATGGCGGTGTTGTCGTGCGCGTCGACGGGAGCGCCTCGCAACTGACACAGGTAAGCGGCCCGCCTGAGGGGGTCTTTGAGCCGCTGATGGGCCTCGTTGATGCGAACAGACCACTGCATGGCCAAGCGCTGGGCTGCGGGGCCCTGATCGGCGAAGCGGTCCGGATGGGCCTGGCGCTGCAGTTGCTTCCAGCGCTCGTCGATGACCGATCGATCCTGCGCAAATTGGGGCTGCAAACCAAACAGTTCGAAATCGTCAGATTGCAGATTCACACGCGGAAAGACTCGCCACAGCCGCAGCGATCTCGCTCATTGGGGTTGTTGAAGCGAAAGCCTTCATTCAAACCTTCTCGAACGAAGTCGAGCTCGGTGCCGTTGATATAGGCCAGGCTCTTGGGGTCGATCAGCACCTTGACGCCGTTGTCCTCAAACACCACGTCCTCGCTCGCCACCTCGTCGGCGTATTCGAGCTTGTAAGCCAGGCCCGAGCAACCCGTGGTCTTGACGCCCAAGCGGATGCCCACGCCCTTGCCGCGGCGCGAAATGTAGCGAACGACATGGCGGGCGGCGGCGTCGGTGAGGGTCACGGACATGGCAAGAGACTCGCTGGTGCAGAAGAAAAAACGTCAGGCGGTTTGGCCATGACGCTGCTTGTAATCGCTGACGGCCGCCTTGATCGCGTCTTCAGCCAAGATGGAGCAGTGAATCTTGACGGGCGGCAGGGCCAGTTCTTGCGCAATGGCGCTGTTCTTGATGCTAGCCGCCTCGTCCAAGGTCTTGCCCTTGACCCATTCGGTGACCAAGGAGCTCGAGGCAATGGCCGAGCCGCAGCCATAGGTCTTGAAGCGTGCGTCCTCAATCACGCCCGTCTGCGGATTGACTTTGATCTGCAGCTTCATCACGTCGCCGCAGGCGGGCGCGCCGACCATGCCGGTGCCCACCGTGTCATCGCCCTTGTCAAACGAGCCCACATTGCGGGGGTTCTCGTAGTGGTCCACTACTTTGTCACTGTATGCCATGGTCTGTTTCCTCATGCACCGGCTGCGTACCGGTAAATCGTTTCAGCGTCGTTTCAGTGTCGCTTCAGTGGGCCGCCCACTGGATCGTGCTCAGATCGACGCCGTCCTTGTACATCTCCCACAGGGGCGAGAGTTCGCGCAGGCGGGCCACGTTGTCGCGGATGGTCTGCACGGCGTAATCGATTTCCTCTTCAGTGGTCCAGCGCCCTATCGTCATGCGCAGGCTGCTGTGGGCCAGCTCGTCGCTGCGGCCCAGCGCGCGCAGCACATAGCTGGGCTCAAGACTGGCCGAGGTACAGGCCGAGCCGCTTGAGACGGCCACACCCTTGATGCCCATGATGAGCGACTCGCCTTCAACAAAATTAAAGCTCATGTTGAGGTTGTGAGGCACGCGCTTGTCGGGATGGCCATTGAGAAAGACCTCCTCGACGTCCTTCAAGCCATTGAGCAGGCGCTGCTGCAGCGCGCGGATGCGCTCGTTTTCTGCATGCATCTCTTCGCGGGCGATGCGGTAGGCTTCGCCCATGCCCACGATCTGATGGGTGGGCAAAGTGCCTGAGCGCATGCCCCGCTCGTGACCGCCGCCATGAATTTGCGCCTCGATGCGCACGCGCGGCTTGCGACGCACGAACAGCGCGCCGATGCCCTTGGGGCCGTAGGTTTTGTGCGAGGTCAGGCTCATCAGGTCGACCGGCAAGCTGGCCATGTCGACGTCGACCCGGCCGGTGGCCTGCGCCGCATCGACGTGGAAGATCACGCCTTTTTCGCGGCAGATGGCCCCGATGGCGGCAATGTCCTGGATCACGCCGATTTCATTGTTGACAAACATCACCGAAGCCAAGATGGTGTCGGGCCTGATGACTGCTTTGAAGGCGTCGAGATCGAGCAAGCCGTCGGCCTGCACGTCCATGTAGGTGACTTCGAAGCCTTGGCGTTCGAGTTCACGGCAGGTGTCGAGCACCGCCTTGTGCTCGGTCTTGACCGTGATGATGTGCTTGCCTTTGCCCTTGTAGAAATGGGCCGCGCCCTTGAGCGCCAGGTTGTTGGACTCGGTCGCGCCGCTGGTCCAGACGATCTCCCGGGGGTCGGCCCCGATCAACTGCGCCACCTGCTCGCGCGCCTTCTCCACCGCAGCCTCCGCCTCCCAGCCCCAGGCATGGCTGCGCGAAGCCGGGTTGCCGAAATGCTCGCGCAACCACGGGATCATGGCATCGACCACCCGGGGGTCACACGGATTGGTGGCGCTGTAATCCAGATAGATGGGAAAGTGAGGGGTTTGCATGACGCATCTTCAGTGGTGAACATGCTGCGGCGCCCAAGGGCGCCGCAGCCGGCAGGTCGCCCGAAGGCGACCCCTCTTCAAGTCTTCGAGAATGCCGCTCCCAGAGCGAACACCGAATTGGGCGCATTGACGCGCACCGGCTTGACCGCAGGCGCTGCGAACACGGCCTTTTTGACCGGCGGCGTGTTTTCGATGACCACACCCTTGGCGATCTGGTCGTCAACCAACTTTTGCAGCGTGACCGAGTCGAGGAATTCGACCATGCGGCTGTTGAGCGAGGCCCAAAGCTCATGCGTCATGCAGCGGCCGCCTTCGCCATTGCAGTTTTCCTTGCCGCCGCAATTGGTGGCATCGAGCGGCTCATCGACAGAGACGATGATGTCGGCCACGGTGATGTCGCCGGCTTTGCGCCCCAGGGTGTAACCACCTCCAGGCCCGCGGGTCGACTCGACCAGCTCGTGGCGGCGCAGTTTGCCGAACAGCTGCTCAAGGTAAGACAAAGAGATCTGCTGGCGCTGGCTGATAGCCGCCAGGGTGACGGGGCCGTTGTTCTGGCGCAGGGCCAAGTCGATCATGGCAGTGACCGCAAAGCGGCCTTTGGTCGTGAGGCGCATTTTCAAGCTCCTTTTATAAATGGCTTGACTAACATTCCAAGACCGCCGAAGCGGCCGGCCTGATTTCCACCCTCCCCGCTTGGGCTCTGCACCCAAACTTGCGGACTCACTTGTCAGATTATTTTGTTGAGCGTTTTCTTTGTTGAGCGTTTTCGTCGAGTATAGCCGAAAAATCCCACTAATTTAATGGGGCACAGCAACTCTTCGGTCGCGATGTGTACTGTACGGTTTTTATCGGGATTGGCGCAAGGGGAAGCGAGAAATATTTACGCCAAAAGCAAAACCTGGAACACCGCCTGCCCCGCCGGGTCGTTTCGAGGCGGAAGACCCGCATCATTGCTGGGCGATCCCTGCCCGTCATCGCTAGGCGACCCCTGCCCCTGATTGCTAGGCGACCCCTGCCCGTCATTGCGTCGCAGCCGCTGCCCGTCATTGCGAGGCGCGCAGCGCCGTGGCAATCCATGCCTTTGTTCAACGGCCAATGGATTGCTTCGTTCCTCGCAATGACGGGGGGGGTGACGCAATGACGGCGGGGGCGAAGCAATGACGGGGGGATGGCTCGATGACGGTGATGGTGTGCCGCTGCCGCGCCCTTCATTGCGCGGCAGGTCCGTCATTGCGAGGCGCGCAGCGCCGTGGCAATCCAGGTTTTCCTGCGACCGCCGATGGATCGCTTCCGTCATTGCGAGGCGCGCAGCGACGTGGCGATCATCGCGATGACGGGGTTTTGCAGACCTTCCCTAGGCCAGAGCCTGGCTTGAGCCGGCGCCCAGGGCGGAGTCGGGGCCGGCTGAGCCGAAGGCTTGGCGCTTGAGGGTGGCGAGTTGGTCGCGCAGCCGCGCTGCCTGTTCAAATTCGAGATTGCGGGCGTGTTCGAGCATGGCTTTTTCGATGCGCTTGATCTCGCGCACCAAGTCCTTCTCGCTCAGCGCCTCGTTGGCCAGCACCTGCGCATCGAGTTTGCTTTCATCCTGCCCGGGTTTGTCGCTGTAAACGCCGTCAATCAGATCGCGCACGCGCTTGAACACACCGCGCGGCGTAATGCCGTGGGCGGCGTTAAAAGCCAGTTGCTTGCCGCGGCGCCGATCGGTTTCGCTGATGGCTTTGCGCATGGACTCGGTGATCACATCACCGTACAAAATCGCCCGGCCATTGAGGTTGCGGGCCGCCCGGCCGATGGTCTGGATCAGGCTGCGCTCGGCGCGCAAAAAGCCTTCCTTGTCGGCATCGAGAATGGCCACCAGAGAGACCTCGGGGATGTCCAGGCCTTCGCGCAGCAGGTTGATGCCCACCAGCACGTCGAAGGCGCCCAGGCGCAGATCGCGCAAGATCTCCACCCGCTCGACCGTATCGACATCGCTGTGCAGGTAGCGCACTTTCACGCCGTTGTCCGACAGGTAGTCGGTCAGCTGCTCGGCCATGCGCTTGGTCAAGGTCGTGATCAGCACGCGCTCGTTCTTTTCGACCCGCAGCCGGATCTCGCCGAGCACATCGTCGACCTGATGGGTGGCCGGACGCACCTCGACCACGGGGTCGACCAGGCCGGTCGGGCGCACCACCTGCTCGACCACCTTGCCGGCGCGCTGCTGCTCATAGGCCGCTGGCGTGGCCGAGACAAAAATCGCTTGGCGCATCTTGGTCTCGAACTCCTCAAACTTCAGTGGCCGGTTGTCCAGCGCGCTGGGCAGCCGAAAGCCGTACTCGACCAGCGTGAGCTTGCGCGATCGGTCGCCGTTGTACATGGCATTGAGCTGCCCGATCATGACGTGACTCTCGTCGAGCAGCATCAGGGCATCGGCCGGCATGTAGTCGCACAAGGTCGCCGGCGGCGCGCCCGGTGGCGATCCGCTGAGGTGACGGGTGTAGTTCTCGATGCCCTTGCAGTGGCCCACCTCGCTGAGCATTTCCAGATCAAAGCGGGTGCGCTGCTCCAGGCGCTGGGCCTCCACCAGCTTGCCGGCCGACACCAGCTCCTTGACGCGCTCAACCAACTCAATCTTGATGCTCTCAACGGCGGCCAGCACCTTGTCGCGCGGGGTGACGTAGTGGCTTTTGGGGTAGATCACAAAACGCGGAATCTTCTGCCGCACCCGCCCGGTGAGCGGGTCAAACAATTGCAAGGCATCGATTTCGTCATCAAACAGCTCAATGCGGATGGCAAGCTCGGAGTGCTCGGCCGGAAACACATCGATCACATCGCCGCGCACGCGAAAGCAGCCCCGGCCAAAATCCATGTCGTTGCGTTGGTACTGCATGCGAATCAAGCGGGCAATGACATCGCGCTGGCCGATGCGGTCGCCGTGGCGCACGATGAAGCGCATCTCGGTGTAATCCTCGGGCGCGCCAATGCCATAGATGGCACTGACGGTGGCCACGATCACCGTGTCGCGCCGCTCGAGCACGCTTTTGGTGGCTGACAGCCGCATCTGCTCGATGTGCTCGTTGATGGCCGAGTCCTTCTCGATGAACAGGTCGCGCTGGGGCACATAGGCCTCGGGCTGGTAGTAGTCGTAATAGCTCACGAAGTACTCCACCGCGTTTTTTGGGAAGAACTCCCGAAACTCACTGTAGAGCTGAGCCGCCAGCGTCTTGTTGGGGGCAAACACGATGGCTGGGCGCCCCATGCGGGCAATCACGTTGGCCATGGTGAAGGTCTTGCCCGAGCCGGTCACGCCCAGCAGTGTCTGGAAGGCCTCGCCGTCTTGCAAGCCTTCGACCAGGCCGGCGATGGCCTGCGGCTGGTCCCCGGCCGGCGAGTAGGGCATGAACAGCTGAAAGGGCGAGCCGGGGAAGCTCACGAATTCGCCTGCCGCCTGCTGCGGCTCGGCGTTCTCGGGGTCGTGTACAAGCTCGATCTGGGGCATGGCGTCCGTCCTGGCCCGTTAAAATCGGGACAACCGAGCAGGATACGCGATCTGCAAGCTCCTTGCCTGCTTCGCCAACCACAGGCCAAACCCGCCTGTGGTCTGCACCGCAACCCAAACGCCCGCCCCTGGCAAAGGAAAACGATGTCTTTGTTCACTGCTGTCGAAATGGCCCCCCGCGACCCCATCCTGGGTCTGAACGAGCAATTTGCTGCCGATACCCACGCCCACAAGGTCAATCTGGGCGTGGGCGTGTACTACGACGACAACGGCAAGCTGCCGCTGCTGCAGTGCGTGCAGGCCGCCGAAAAGCGGATGGCCGAAAAGCCCAGCCCGCGCGGCTATCTGCCCATCGACGGCATCGCCGCTTACGACAGCGCCGTCAAGGCGCTGGTCTTTGGCGCTGACAGCGAGCCGGTGCGATCGGGCCGCGTGGCCACGGTGCAGGCCATCGGCGGCACCGGCGGCCTGAAGATCGGCGCCGACTTCCTCAAACGCCTCTCGCCGGGCGCCAAGGTGCTGATCAGCGATCCGAGCTGGGAGAACCACCGCGCGCTGTTTTCCAACGCCGGTTTCGCCGTCGAAACCTATCCCTACTACGACGCGGCCAAGCGCGGTATCGACTTTGCCGGCATGCTGGCCGCGCTGCAAGGCGCGCCGGCCGGCACCATCGTCGTCTTGCACGCCTGCTGCCACAACCCGACCGGCTACGACATCAGCGCCAGCCAGTGGGACGAGGTGATTGCCGCCGTCAAGAGCCGCAATCTGGTGGCCTTTTTGGACATGGCCTACCAGGGCTTTGGCCACGGCATCGCCGAAGACGGCGCCGTGATCGGCCGCTTTGTGGCCGCTGGGCTTTCGATTTTGGTGTCGACCTCTTTTTCCAAGAGCTTTAGCCTCTACGGCGAGCGCGTGGGCGCTTTGAGCGTGCTGTGCCAGGACAAGCAGGAGGCCGATCGGGTGCTCAGCCAGCTCAAGATCACGATTCGCACCAACTACTCGAACCCGCCCACCCACGGCGGGGCGATCGTGGCCGCCGTGCTGGGTACGCCCGAGTTGCGCGCCCAGTGGGAGCAGGAACTGGCCGAAATGCGGGTGCGCATCAAGCAGATGCGCCACAAGCTGGTCGACGGCCTCAAAGCCGCGGGGGTCAAGCAGGACATGGGCTTTATCACCAGCCAGATTGGCATGTTCAGCTACTCGGGCCTGAGCAAAGACCAGATGGTGCGTCTGCGCACCGAGTTCGGCGTCTACGGCACCGACACCGGACGCATGTGCGTGGCCGCGCTCAACAGCAAGAACATCGACCACGTCTGCGCGTCGATTGCCAAGGTCGTCTGAACACGCCCGATGGCGGCCCATCCTTGCAGTATCTTGACAGAACTGTGACCGCTGCTCACAAGTTTAGAGCTCGCTCCCGCTTTTTGAAGCTCGACAACTGCTATATTGCTGCACTGCAACATGCCTAAAGCGGCACAAGGAGTTCGCCATGCTCTATCAGGTCTTTGAAACCCAGCGCACCATGATGGAGCCCTTTGTGGACTTCGCGCAGGCCGCGGCCAAGTTGTTCAGCAACCCGCACTCGCCTGCCGGCGCCCACCCCTGGGCGCAGCGCATGTCGGCGGCCTACAGCCTGATGTACCGCCTGGGCAAAGACTATGAGAAGCCCGCTTTTGGCATCACCACAGTCGAGGTCGACGGCGTGCCGGTGGCCATCCAGGAGCGGGTGGAGATCAACAAACCGTTTTGCGAATTGCGCCGGTTCAAGCGCCTGAGCGACGATGTCAAGACGTTGGCCAAGCTCAAGGAGCAGCCGGTCGTGCTGATCGTGGCCCCGCTGTCGGGCCACTACGCCACGCTGCTGCGCGATACGGTCAAGAGCATGCTCAAGGACCACAAGGTCTACATCACCGACTGGCGCAACGCGCGCATGGTGCCGCTGGACGAAGGCGACTTCCACCTCGACACCTATGTGCACTACGTGCAAGAGTTCATCGGCCACCTGCAGCACCGCTACGGCAATTGCCACGTGGTCAGCGTCTGCCAGCCCACGGTGCCGGTGCTCGCCGCAGTTTCGCTGATGGCCTCGCGCGGCGAGAAGACGCCCCTGACCATGACCATGATGGGCGGGCCGATCGACGCACGCAAGTCGCCCACGGCAGTCAACAACCTGGCCATGAACAAGAGCCACAACTGGTTCGAAAACAATGTGATCTTCCGCGTGCCCGGCAACTTTCCGGGCGCTGGGCGGCGCGTGTACCCAGGCTTCATGCAGCACGCCGGGTTTGTGGCCATGAACCCGGACCGCCATGCCAAAAGCCACTACGACTACTTCAAAGACCTGATCAAGGGCGACGGGGCCAGTGTCGAGGCGCACCGCAAGTTCTACGACGAGTACAACGCGGTGCTCGATATGGACGCCAACTACTACCTCGAGACCATCCGCACCGTGTTCCAGGAGTTCAAGCTGGTCAACGGCAGCTGGGACGTTCTCAACCGCAAGGGTGAGCCCGAGCGGGTCTGTCCTGAGGACATTCGCACCACCGCGCTGATGACGGTCGAAGGCGAACTCGACGACATCTCGGGTTCAGGCCAGACCGCTGCCGCCCACGACCTGTGTACCCAGATCGACAAGAGCATGAAGCAGCACCTGGAAGTCGAGGGTGCCGGGCATTACGGCATCTTCAGCGGCAGGCGCTGGCGCGATGCGGTCTACCCGCAGGTCAAGGCCTTTATTGCCAAGGGCCAAGCGCGGCTCGAGCAGGAGAGCGCGCCTGCCAAACGGCCTAAAAGCGCGGCCCCTGCAGCCAAGAACGTGCGCGCAGCGACCAAAACTGCGGCCCGGCCAACGGCATCGCGCAGCCCTCGAAAAAGTGCCGCCCGCAGCGCCAAGATGGGCTGAGCCTCGCAGCCATGCAGGCCTTGCCCCACGACGCGCTGGCCGAAAAAATCGATGCGGCGCTGCCGCAAACGCAGTGCACCCGCTGCGGCTACCCCGACTGCCGTGCCTATGCACAAGCCATCGCGAGCCAGCAGGCCGCCATCAACCAGTGTCCGCCCGGCGGGCAGGAGGGCGTTGCGCGGCTGGCAGCCATCACCGGCCAGGCTGAGCAGCCCCTGAACCCCGATCACGGTGTGCAAGCGCCACGCGCGGTTGCCGTCATCGATGAAGACTGGTGCATCGGCTGCACCTTGTGTCAGCCGGTGTGCCCGACCGATGCGATCGTCGGCGGCAACAAGCTCATGCACACGGTGATCGAGCGCCACTGCACGGGCTGCGAGCTGTGCATCCCGGCCTGCCCGGTCGACTGCATCCGCATGGAGACGGTCACCGAGCAAAGCGGCTGGGCGGCCTGGTCGCCCGAACAGGCCGAGCATGCGCGCCAGCGCTATGCGCTGCACCGCGTTCGGCTGGTCACGCGCACCGAGCAAAACGCTCAGCGGCTCAGGGATGAGGCGCGCGACAAGCTCAGCGATCTGGCCGCCCACAGCCGGATCACCGATGCGCAGGAGCTCGAACGCAAAAAAGCCGTGATTGCGGCAGCCCTGGAGCGGGCGCAGGCCAGGCGCACTGCGCCCGGGCGCTGAGTCTGCGCCGGTCAGGTCAGGACCGGGCCAGCGCCGCAAAAGCGGCAACCACCTCGGGCGGAGCTTGCACCAGTTCCACCAACACACCCTCGCCCGAAATGGGGAACTCCTCGTTGCCCTTGGGGTGCAGGAAGCAGATGTCAAAACCGGCCGCGCCCTTGCGGATGCCGCCCGGGGCAAAACGCACACCGCGGCCGGTGAGCCACTCAACGGCACTGGGCAGATCGTCGATCCACAGGCCCACATGATTGAGTGGCGTGGTGTGAACCGCCGGTTTTTTGTCGGGGTCGAGCGGCTGCATCAGATCGACCTCGACCTTGAAGGGGCCGGCGCCCATGGCGCAGATGTCCTCGTCCACGTTTTCGCGCTCACTGACAAAATTGCCCGTGACCTCTAGCCCGAGCATGTCGACCCACAGGGTGCGAAGGCGCTGCTTGCTCGGCCCCCCGATGGCGATCTGCTGGATGCCCAGCACCTTGAACGGACGAGGTGGCGATGCCTGACTCATGCTTGCTCCTTGCTGCGCCGGCCGGCACGGTAGTGCACCCCCTGGGAACCGGCGTTTTCGGTATGAACGGTCCCAGCGGGCAAGCGAAACACATCACCCACGCCATAGTGGCGCGCCTGGCCGTCGACCGTGATCGTGAAGTCGCCCGAAACAATCAGCGCGCAGGCATCAAAGGGGTGGGTGTGCTCGCCCATGGCGTAGCCCGGCGGCTTCTCGACCGAGGTGATGACCTGGTAGCCCTGGGCCCGCAGGTCGGCTTCAAACACTTGGATATCCATGACCAGATCCCCGCACAGTTCAGGCAAATTCAATGATGGGCTGGTCGACAGCGAGCGACTCGCCCTTGGCCGCAAGCACCTTGCCCACCACGCCATCGGCAGCGGCGAACAGCACGTTTTCCATTTTCATCGCCTCGATCACGGCCACGCGCTCGCCGGCCTGCACTTTTTGCCCGGGCTGCACCGCCACCTCCACCAGCAAGCCGGGCATGGGCGAGAGCACGAAGCGGCTCATGTCGGGCGGCGCCTTGTAGGGCATGAGCCGGTGCAACTCGGCC
Organism: Comamonadaceae bacterium; assembly: GCA_027491035.1. GTDB lineage: Bacteria > Pseudomonadota > Gammaproteobacteria > Burkholderiales > Burkholderiaceae_C > Polaromonas. The sequence continues at coordinate 12,835 of JAIXWZ010000140.1, forward strand.
ATACGCGGCGAGACCACCAAGGCCTGAATGCGCGTGCCGTTGTGCTGCACCACCAGCGCCAGCGGATTGCCGGCCGTGCCGCGCTCGACCTGCGCGGTAAAGCGCTGGCCGTTAACCGAGCCCTGGATGCGAATCGCATTGAGGCGCGAGCTGCTCTCGATCGCATAGGTCTTGCCATGCACCTGAATGACGGCTGGGCCGTGGATGCCCCCCGTGTCATCGACCGTCACCTGCACATACTCGTGCTGGCCGGCCGCACCGAGCACGATCACGGTGTAGTGCTGCCCCACCTTGACGTCATAGCCGGGCAGCTGGCCGCCCAGACGGGCCGCCCGCTCGCGCGACTTGCGACGCACATAGGCGGCCAGCGCGACCAGGAAGCCGGGGTCGGCATGGGCCACATCCTCGGCAGCAAAGCCCTTGCCGTAGTGCTCGGCGATAAAGCCGGTGTTGAAGCGGCCCGAGACAAAGTCGGGATGCGCCAGCAGCGCCGCCTGAAACGCAATGTTGGAGCTGATGCCGCGAATCACAAAGCCGTTGAGCGCCTCGCGCATTTTGGCGATGGCCTCGCTGCGGTCGCGTCCGTGCACGATGAGCTTGGCGATCATGGAGTCGTAGTACATCGGGATCTCGCCGCCCTCTTGTACGCCGGTGTCCACGCGCACGCCTTGCAAGGCCTCGGTATTGCCCTGGAACATGCTTTGCGCAGGGGGCTGAAAACGCACCAGGCGGCCGGTAGAGGGCAGGAAGTTGCGAAACGGGTCTTCGGCATTGATGCGGCACTCGATGGCCCAGCCCTCGCGCTTGACGTCAGCCTGCATGATCGGCAGCTTCTCGCCGGCGGCCACGCGGATCATGAGCTCCACCAGATCGAGCCCCGTGATGCATTCGGTCACCGGGTGCTCCACCTGCAAACGCGTGTTCATCTCCAGGAAGTAAAAGTCCTGGTCCTTGCCGACCACGAACTCCACCGTACCGGCGCTTTGGTACTTCACGGCCTTGGCCAGGGCCACCGCCTGCTCGCCCATGGCCTTGCGGGTTGCCTCGCTGATGAAGGGCGATGGCGCCTCCTCGATCACCTTTTGGTGACGGCGCTGGATGGAGCACTCGCGCTCGTTGAGGTAGATCACATTGCCCTGGCTGTCGCCAAGCACCTGGATCTCGATGTGGCGCGGCTCGAGCACATATTTTTCGATAAAGACGCGGTCGTCGCCAAAGCTGTTGCGCGCCTCATTGCGGCAAGACGTGAAGCCCTCAAAGGCCTCCTTGTCGTTGTAGGCCACCCGCAGCCCCTTGCCGCCACCGCCGGCCGAGGCCTTGATCATGACCGGGTAGCCGATGCCCTTGGCAATCTCAACAGCTTTGTCGGCCGACTCAATGGCTTCGTTGTGGCCGGGGATGGTGCTGACCTTGGCCTGGCTGGCCAACTTCTTGGACGCGATCTTGTCGCCCATGGCAGCAATCGAATAGTGCTTGGGGCCAATGAAGACGATGCCCTCTTCTTCGACGCGGCGGGCAAAGTCCTCGTTCTCCGATAAAAACCCGTAGCCCGGATGCACCGCCTCGGCGCCAGTGGCCTTGCAAGCGGCAATGATTTTGTCGGCCACCAGGTAAGACTCGCGCGAAGGGGCCGGCCCGAGCAGCACGGCCTCATCGGCCAGCCGCACATGGCGGGCTTCCTTGTCGGCCTCGGAATAAACAGCGACGGTGGCAATGCCCATCTTGCGGGCGGTGGCGATCACGCGGCAGGCGATTTCGCCGCGGTTGGCAATCAGGATTTTCTTGAACATTCGAATTTCTCCAGCGTTTCATTCAGACCGCATCGGTCTCGGCGAGCCCAGCGGGGCGTGCATGGGCTGTGGGTCGGCCAGATGGATTGCTTCGGCGCAAGCGCCTCGCAATGACGGCATCGTGCTGACCGTCGTCACAGCGGAATGTTCCCGTGCTTGCGCCAAGGGTTCTCGACCTTCTTGTCTTTAAGCATCACCAGCGAGCGGCAAATGCGCTTGCGGGTCTCGTGCGGCAAGATCACGTCGTCAATAAAGCCGCGGGCACCGGCCACGAAGGGGTTGGCAAAGCGGGCCTTGTACTCGGCCTCGCGGGCCGCGAGCTTTTGCGGGTCCTTCTTCTCCTCTCGGAAGATGATCTCCACCGCACCTTTGGCCCCCATCACCGCGATCTCGGCATTGGGCCAGGCAAAGTTCACATCGCCGCGCAGGTGCTTGGAGGCCATCACGTCATAGGCGCCGCCATAGGCCTTGCGGGTGATGACGGTCACCTTGGGCACGGTGCACTCGGCGTAGGCATAGAGCAGCTTGGCGCCGTGCTTGATGATGCCGCCGTACTCCTGGCTGGTGCCGGGCATGAAGCCGGGCACGTCGACAAAGGTGATCACCGGGATGTGGAAGGCATCGCAAAACCGCACAAAGCGCGCCGCCTTGATGGAGCTCTTGATGTCCAGACAGCCGGCCAGCACCAGCGGCTGGTTGGCAACGATGCCCACGGTTTGGCCGTCCATGCGAGCAAAGCCGACGATGATGTTCTTGGCATAGTCGGGGGCGATCTCGAAAAAGTCGCCGTCATCGACAGTCTTGAGCACCAACTCCTTCATGTCGTAGGGCTTGTTCGGGTTGTCGGGCACCAAAGTGTCCAGACTCAGATCGGCCCGATCGCTCGGATCGCCGCTGGGGCGCACCGGCGACTTCTCGCGGTTGCTCAGCGGCAGGTAGTTGTAGAGGCGGCGCAGCATGAGCAAGGCCTCGACATCGTTGTCGAAAGCACCGTCGGCCACGCCGCTCTTGGTGGTGTGGGTGATGGCGCCGCCCAGTTCCTCGGCGGTCACCTCCTCGTGCGTCACGGTCTTGACCACCTCGGGGCCGGTGACGAACATGTAGGAGCTGTCCTTGACCATGAAAATGAAGTCGGTCATGGCCGGCGAATAGACCGCCCCGCCAGCGCTCGGGCCCATGATCAGGCTGATCTGCGGAATCACGCCTGAAGCCAGCACGTTGCGCTGAAACACCTCCGCATAGCCACCGAGCGAGGCCACGCCCTCCTGAATGCGGGCGCCGCCCGAGTCATTGAGACCAATGACCGGGGCACCCACCTTCATGGCCTGGTCCATCACCTTGCAAATTTTCTCGGCATGCGGCTCCGACAGCGCGCCGCCAAAGACGGTGAAGTCTTGGCTGTACACGAAGACCAGTCGGCCATTGATCATGCCGTAGCCGGTGACCACGCCATCGCCGGGGATCTTGTTGTCCTCCATGCCGAAGTCGGTGCAGCGGTGCTCGACAAACATGTCCCACTCTTCAAAGGTGCCCTCATCGAGCAGCACCTCGAGCCTTTCGCGCGCCGTCAGCTTGCCCTTGGCATGCTGCGCCTCGATGCGCTTGGCGCCGCCACCCAGTCGGGCTGCAGCGCGCTTTTTTTCGAGTTGTTCAAGGATGTCTTGCATGGGGGTCCTTCAGTAAAAGGCTGGGGGTGACAGTTCGGCTCAAGAGGTATGCGCCGCGAGCAATTGGCGAGCGGCGGTCGAGGCGGGCAGCCGGCCCTGCACCACCTGGCCCGTGAGTTCAGGAAGCAATCGGCCAACCGCGGGGTTCTGGCGAAAGGCGAGCCTGAGGCCGGCCTCCACACGCTCCCACATCCAGGCCAGAGACTGCTGCTGCCGGCGCTGGGCCAACTGCCCGTTGGCGCTTTGCAGCTGGCGAAAACGGCTCACCGCTTCCCAGAAGCGGTCCACGCCCTGCGCATGCAAGGCGCTGATCTGGATCACCTGCGGATGCCACAGCGCCTCGTTGTGATGCGCATGATCGGGGTTGCCATGCATACCCAGCAGACGCAGCGCGCTGGTGATCTGCGCCTGCGCGCGCATCGCGGCATCGGGGTCCAGGTCGGCCTTGTTGATGACCACCAGATCGGCGAGCTCCATCACGCCCTTCTTGATCGCCTGCAGATCGTCACCCGCGTTAGGCAGTTGCATCAGCACAAACATATCGGTCATGCCAGCAACGGCGGTTTCGCTCTGGCCCACGCCCACGGTCTCGACGATGACGACGTCGTAGCCTGCAGACTCGCACACCAGCATGGCCTCGCGGGTTTTCTCGGCCACGCCGCCGAGCGTGCCGCTCGAAGGACTGGGCCGGATATAGGCCTTCTCGTGCACCGAGAGGTGCTCCATGCGCGTCTTGTCGCCCAGAATGGAGCCGCCCGAGACCGTCGATGAAGGATCAATCGTGAGCACCGCCACGCGGTGGCCTTGGGCAATCAGGTACAGCCCCAGGGCTTCAATGAAGGTGGACTTGCCCACGCCGGGCACGCCGCTGATCCCTAAGCGAAAGCTCTTGCCCGTGTGCGGCAGGATGGCCGTGAGCAGCTCGTCGGCCTGGGCCCGGTGATCGGCGCGGGTCGATTCGAGCAGCGTGATCGCCTTGGCCATGGCGCGGCGCTGCACGACCGCTTGCCCCTGCAGCAAGCCTTGCACGATGGCCTCTGGCGTCACGCGCACTCCCCCGCAGGCAGGCCGTGCAAGGCGTCTGCAAAGTGCTCGTTGCACATGACACGATCAGCGACCAGTCCAAAGTCCGTGGGTTTCACGTGTGACCTTTAATGAATCAGAAAAGAGCGCCCATCGGGCAGGCGGTAGCGCGAGAAATCGCGCACGTCCATGGTCATCACGTTAATCGTGTTGGTGTCCTGCGCGAGCCAAACCAGCGAGGCGTCGGCCAGGTCCATCTCGGTGCGTGGCGGCGCGGTGTAGCGGGCCATCAAATCAGCAAACTCGGGCAGGTCGGATACGTCGAAGGGATACACCACCACACCGCCTGCGGCCACCCAGCGCAGATAACGCTGCACGGCTTGTGCGCCAAGGAAATGCGTGACTTCGACCACGCAAGGCCAGGTGGTGGTCAGGCGCCAGCCCTGGGCCAGCAAGCCGGTGTAGTGCCGGTGCCCGATGTCGCTGGCATCAAACAGGGCGACCATGGGGCCGGTGTCGATCAGGGCAAGGCTCACGGCGCGTCCTTGTCCCCATGGGCCTGCCAGGCCCGCCCCGCCTGCTTGGCCTCCTGGAAGGCCAGCCAATCGGCCCGGCTCGCATCCTGCTTGGCCTTGAGCTTGGCGCGAATCGCAGCCTTGGTGGGCGAGAGGTATTCGCCGCCTTCGGGCTCGCGCACCTCGGCCTGCACCTTGAGCAGCAATTCGTAGGGGTTCTGACGGCCAAGGGCCTGCTCCAGAGCAGAAACGATGAACTGCGACTTGGTCACCCCCAATCGCTTGGCAGCGAGCTCCAGTTCTTTTTCGAGCAAAGGTTCAAGGCGGACAGAGACAGCCATGGCAGACTCCTGATTTGTAATACTGTATTACTGTATCAGGTTCTTCAGGCCAATGCTTTCTTGATTTGCTCCAGCACATCCTTGGCACTGGCCGGAATGGGCGTGCCTGGGCCGTACACCCCCTTGACGCCGGCCTCGTAGAGCATGTCGTAGTCCTGGCGCGGGATCACCCCGCCCACGAAGACGATGATGTCGTCGGCGCCCTGCTTTTTGAGCTCGGCAATGATGGCCGGCACCAGGGTCTTGTGACCGGCGGCCAGCGTCGATACGCCCACGGCGTGCACATCGTTCTCGATGGCCTGGCGCGCGCACTCCTCGGGCGTCTGAAACAGCGGGCCCATGTCCACATCAAAGCCCAGGTCGGCAAAGGCGGTGGCCACCACCTTGGCGCCGCGATCGTGGCCGTCCTGACCGAGCTTGGCGATCATCACGCGCGGACGGCGACCTTGGCTGGAGGCGAACTCGCTGATTTCCTTTTTCAGGTTTTCCCAGCCCTCAGCCGAGTCGTAGGCCGCTGCGTACACACCGGTCACCTTTTGCGTGTCGGCGCGGTGGCGCCCAAACACTTTCTCCAGCGCGTCGCTGACCTCGCCCACCGTGGCGCGCAGGCGCATCGCCTGGATGGACAGATCGAGCAGGTTGCCCTGGCCGCTTTCGGCGGCGGCGGTCAGCGCCTGCAGCGCTTTTTGCACGGCAGCGCCATCACGGCTGGCGCGGATTTGCTCAAGCCGCGCGATCTGGCCATCGCGCACCTTGACGTTATCGACCTCAAGGATATCCACCGGATCTTGCGTTTTGAGCTTGTACTTGTTGACGCCGACGATCACATCCTTGCCTGAGTCGATGCGGGCCTGCTTCTCGGCGGCGGCCGCCTCGATCTTGAGCTTGGCCCAGCCGCTGTCGACCGCGCGCGTCATGCCGCCCATGGCCTGGACCTCCTCGATGATGGCCCAGGCCGCATCGGCCATGTCCTGGGTGAGCTTTTCCATCATGTAGCTGCCAGCCCAGGGGTCGATCACGCTGGTGATGTGCGTCTCTTCTTGGATGATGAGCTGCGTGTTGCGCGCAATCCGCGAAGAAAACTCGGTGGGCAGGGCAATGGCTTCGTCAAAGCTGTTGGTGTGCAGCGACTGCGTGCCGCCAAAAACCGCGGCCATGGCCTCGATGGTGGTGCGCACGATGTTGTTGTAGGGGTCTTGCTCGGTGAGCGACCAGCCCGAGGTCTGGCTGTGCGTGCGCAGCATCAGGCTTTTGGGGTTCTGCGCGCCAAAGCCCTTCATGATGCGGCACCACAAGAGGCGCGCGGCGCGCATCTTGGCCACCTCGAGGTAGAAGTTCATGCCCACCGCCCAAAAGAAGGACAGGCGCCCGGCGAAGTCGTCCACATCCAGGCCTTTGGCGATGGCGGTCTTCACATACTCCTTGCCGTCGGCCAGGGTGAAGGCCAATTCCAGCGCCTGGTTGGCGCCGGCCTCCTGCATGTGGTAGCCCGAAATCGAGATCGAGTTGAACTTGGGCATGTTCTGGCTCGTGAACTCGATGATGTCGCCGATGATCTTCATCGAGGGCTCGGGCGGGTAGATGTAGGTGTTGCGCACCATGAACTCTTTGAGAATGTCGTTCTGTATCGTTCCCGAGAGTTGGTCTTGGCGCACGCCCTGCTCTTCGGCGGCCACCACGTAGCCGGCCAGCACCGGCAGCACCGCGCCGTTCATGGTCATGGAGACGCTGACCTTGTCCAGCGGGATCTCGTTGAAGAGGATCTTCATGTCCTCGACCGAATCGATGGCCACACCCGCCTTGCCCACGTCGCCCGTCACCCGAGGGTGATCGGAGTCGTAGCCGCGGTGCGTGGCCAGGTCGAAGGCGACCGACACGCCCTGCCCGCCGGCGGCCAGCGCCTTGCGGTAAAACGCGTTGGATTCTTCGGCGGTAGAAAAGCCCGCGTACTGGCGTATCGTCCAGGGACGCACGGCGTACATGGTGGCCTGCGGACCGCGAATGAAGGGCTCGAAGCCTGGCAGCGTGTTGGCATACGGCAGATTGGCCGTGTCCTCGGCGGTGTAGAGCGGCTTGACCGTGATGCCGTCGGGCGTGACCCAATTCAAGGCCGACACATCGCCGCCGGGGGCCGACTTGGCAGCGGCTTTTTGCCAGGCCTGCAAGCCGGCGGATGCGAATTCAGAGGGCTTTTGGGAATCGCTCATGGCCTTCTCTCTCGTGTTGTACTTTCAGGAACTTGCGCGAGGCCAGGCAACCAAGGCCTCGGGCTAAGCATTGAGGCCCGGCACACCGGATCCCCATTCGGTTTGAACTGATCCGGAGTCTACCTCATTCATAATTATTGATGCAAAATTAAATTTCGTGTAAGCTTGGCCCATGGCCGCCCTCGCACCGCTGAGTTCCCGCGCCCTCTATGAGGAGGTCGCCGAGCTGCTGCGCGAGCGGATTTTTCGCCAGGAGCTCAAGCCCGGCAGCTGGATCGATGAGCTCAAGCTGGCCGAGGAATACGGCATCAGCCGCACCCCCCTGCGCGAGGCGCTCAAGGTGCTGGCCACCGAGGGCCTGGTGACGATGAAGCTGCGGCGCGGCGCCTACGTGACCGAGGTGTCCGAGCGCGATTTGGCTGAGGTCTACCACCTGCTGGCCTTGCTTGAGAGCGATGCGGCCAGCGTGGCCGCCGAGCGGGCAAGCCCGCAGCAAATGCGTGAGCTACGGGATCTGCATCACCGCCTGGCCGCCGCGTCGAGCGACCGCGAAGAGTTTTTTCGAATCAACGAGGCCTTCCATCGCAAGCTGCTGACCGTGGCCGACAACCGCTGGCGCGAGCAGATGGTGGCCGACCTGCGCAAGGTGATGAAGCTCAACCGCCACCATTCCCTGCTCAAGGCCGGTCGCATCGAAGAGTCGCTGGCCGAACACGCGGCCATCATGCAAGCGCTGGAGCAGCGCGACCCGTCTGGGGCCGGCGCCCGCATGCGCGAACATTTTCGCAACGGGCTCGAGGCGGCGGCCTGAGCGGGCGCGCTTGCAGACTTAGAGCCAGCGCTGATAAAAACAGGCTTGGCCCATGGCCGGGTCGAGCTGATAGGGCTCAAAGCCCACCTTCTCATACAGAGTGATCGCGCTGCGATTGCCCGACAGCACCTCCAGGGTCAGCTTGCACGCGCCGCGCTCGCGCGCGATCTGCTCGACCACCGCCAGCATGCGCTGCCCCACGCCCTGTCCCCGGTGCGATGCCAGCACCACCACATCGTGCACATTGACCAGCGGCTTGCACGCAAAGGTGGAAAACCCTTCGATGCAGTTGATCAGCCCCACCGGCTGCTCGCCCGGCGCGTAAGCCAATACGCTAAAGGCGCTGGCGCGGGCGGCCAACTGCGCAGGCAGGTTGCTTTTGGCAAAGTCGCTCAGCGGATGGCCACCGCCGGCCGGATCACGCGCATACGCATCGAGCAGTTGCACCAAATGCGCCGCCTGCCGCGCATCGGCATAGTTGACGCGCACGACTTCGATCGCACTCATGGATGTGTTCATGGATGTACTCATGGCTGCACGCGCAGGCAATCGGCCAGCGCCTGAGCGCAACGCTCGGCCTGCGCTGCATCACGCGCCTCAACCATGACACGCACCACCGGCTCGGTGCCACTGGGCCGGATCAGCACACGACCCGACTCGCCGAGCTCGGCGCGCACCTGGGCCAGCCGATGAGTCAGCGCTGAGTTGGTCTGCCAGTACTGCCCAGGCGACACACGCACGTTGATCAGGGTCTGAGGGAACAATTGCACCCCGGCAAGCAACTGCGCCAAGGCCTGCCCGCTGCGCACGCAAGCCTGCAGCACCTGCAGCGCACTGACCAGGCCATCGCCGGTGCTGTGCTTGTCCAGCGCAAGCAGATGCCCCGACCCTTCGCCACCGAGCAGCCACTGGCGGCGCTCGAGTTCCTCGAGCACGTAGCGGTCGCCCACCTTGGCGCGCACAAACAACACGCCGCGCGCCTGCAAGGCCAGCTCGACGGCCAGATTGGTCATCAAGGTGCCCACTGCGCCGGGCACCGACTCGCCACGCGCGAGCCGCTCGCACACCATGAGGTAGAGCAACTCGTCGCCATTGAACAGGCGGCCCTGTGCGTCGACCATCTGCAAGCGATCGGCATCACCATCGAGGGCCACGCCATAGTCGGCCCCGTGTTGTTGCACCGCCTCGAGCAGCGCCTGGGGATGGGTGGCGCCCACATCGCGGTTGATGTTCAGACCATCGGGCGCGCAGCCGATGCGCACCACCTCGGCCCCAAGCTCATGCAGTACGGCAGGCGCGATCTGGTAGGCAGCGCCATGGGCCGCATCGACCACGATCTTCAGACCCTTGAGGGTCAGATCGCTGGCAAACGTGGCTTTGCAAAACTCGATGTAACGGCCGGCGGCATCGTTGAGGCGCCGCGCTTTGCCCAGGTCGGCCGAGGCGGCCCACTGCGCCGGCTCGTTCAAGGCGGCCTCGACCTCACGCTCCCAGTCGTCGCTGAGTTTGCTGCCCTGGGCGCTGAAGAACTTGATGCCGTTGTCCTCGAACGGGTTGTGGCTGGCGCTGATCACCACGCCCAAACTGGCGCGCTGGGTGCGCGTGAGATAGGCCACGCCAGGCGTGGGCAAAGGCCCCAGCAGCATGACGTCAACGCCTGCCGAATTGAAACCCGACTCCAGCGCGCTCTCGAGCATGTAGCCCGATATGCGGGTGTCCTTGCCAATGAGCACCAAGGGCCGCGACTGGCTGCGCCGCAGCACCCGACCAACCGCATGACCGAGTCGCAAAATAAAGTCTGGCGTGATCGGGGCCTGCCCGACGGTGCCGCGTATGCCGTCGGTGCCAAAGTACTGTCGTGTCATGAGATGCAGTGAGCCATCGCCACAAAGACTGCGGGCTGGCCAGATGAATAGGATCGACTTATTTTAGGAGATGGCGGCGGCTCAACTGCAGACGGCGGGCCGCTCAGAGCTTGGCTCCCAGGCCGGGCCAAGCCAGCCGCCGGCGACCCATGAAAAAAGCCGCCTTGCAGACAACTACAAGGCGGCGCGATTGGTGGGTCGTGCGTGACTCGAACACGCGACCAACGGATTAAAAGTCCGCTGCTCTACCGACTGAGCTAACGACCCGGTGCCTGTGGCCAGACCGCTAGCAAGCGACCGATCTTTCCATCTTGGCGCTGCTGATTGCTGCCTTCGCAGTCATCAGCACAGCCAAAGATTATAGCGAGAATTTTCAGGACGCCTGTGCGCCTGCAGCGATTTGATCGAGAACCCAGCCGGCCGCACAAAAACCGAAGGTCGAGGTCACGCTGACGACCGAGCCATAGCCGTGACAATTCAAGCTGCTGTCGTGGGCTGGCGCAGCTTGGCTGTCGACCTCGCACTGCAGCACCGGTTGCGTCTCCGGTTGCAGCACCGGCTCGCGACTGAACACGCAGCTCACGCCGATTTTCTTGTCGCGCGGCGCGCCATGCTGGCGGCGCAAGCGATAGCGAAGTTGGGCCAGCAAAGGGTCGTGGGTCACCTCGGCCAAATCGGCCAGATCGACCCGATGCGCCTGACGCTTGCCACCGGCTGCGCCCACACTGACAAAAGCACCCCGCCACGACAGAGCCCAGGCGGCCATCGCCAGTTTGGCCGAGACCTGATCGCAACAGTCGATCACGGCCAGCGGCCGATCGCTGCCGGCTTCAAGGCCAGCGAGCGCGGGCCAGTTGTCTGGGCTGACGAAGTCTTCGATGCAATGCACCTGGCAAGCGGGGTGGATCTGCTCGATGCGCTCGCGCATGGCCTGCACCTTGGCCTGACCGAGCGTGCTGCTCAGAGCGTGCACCTGCCGATTGACATTGGACTCGGCAATGTGGTCCAGATCGATCAAGGTCAAGGCTGCGACGCCGCTGCGCGCCAGCGCCTCCACCGCCCAGGATCCGACCCCGCCGATGCCCACCACCACCACATGCGCGCGCGCGATGGCCTGGGCGCCGGCCGCACCGTAGAGTCGCGCCAGGCCGCCAAAGCGCCGCTGCAGATCGGCATCAGGCTCGGCCAACGGCTTGGCTGCTGGCTCGGCCGCCCGATCTGCAATCGATCGGCTTGTCACAGGCTGCGCTCGAGCCGCCACATCTGCCAGCGCAGCGCCAGGTAGCTGCCCGCCAGAATGCCGGCCAAGGCCACAAAGCTGCTCAGGCTCAAGGTCGAGAGCCCCGACAGGCCCTGCCCGATGGTGCAGCCCATCGCGGTGACGCCGCCCACGCCCATGAGCACGCCGCCGATCAGGTGCAAAGCCGTGTCCTCGGTGTCGCGAAAGCCCTCCCAGCGAAACGAGCGGCTGAGCACGGCCGATGCGGCCGAACCGGCCACCACGCCGACGACGGTGACCACCCCCAAGGTCAGCACCTTGCTCTTGTCGCTAAAAAACATGAGCCAGTCGAGGGTGTAGGCCATGGGTGCAACGAAGCTCAAGGCCTCGGCACGGCCCGAATTGGTGGCCACAAACACCTCTTCGAGCGTCTGCGGATGCTCCTCGACAAAACCCATATGCCCCGTGACCCACCACATGGCCACCAGAACAGCGCCCAGACCCAAGCCCCCCAGCAAATTGTCGAGACTGCGGAAATTGGGCCCCAGCAAGGCCCAAAGCAGCAGGGCCAGACCGATGAGCGAGCCCAGGATCAAGCCCATCTGGGGCAGATCAAGACCCACAAGCGGCGCCAGCAGCGAAGCCAAAGTGCCCGGGGCCGCAACCTCCAAAGCGGCCTGATCGACGGTCTGCACCCGCAGCACCGCGGTCAGTCCCCGCATGGTGATGAAGGCCGACACACCCATCACCAGAAAAACCACCACCGACTTCAGGCTGCCGCCGCCAATGCGGATCAGCGTCTTGCTGCCGCAGCCCGAGCCGAGCACCATGCCCACGCCAAACAGCAAGCCTCCGAGCAGGGCCGACAGCCATATGAAGCGATTGCTGGCGTACAGGGTGCGTGCCGGATCGATCAGCCCCAGATAGGCCAGCAGGTGAAACCCGACCATGCCGACGCCTGCGGCCAAAGCCCACATGCGCATGCGCGACCAATCGCCCATGCTGACGATGTCGCTGACCGCACCCATGGTGCAAAAGTGGGTGCGCTGCCCGATCAGACCAAACACAAAGGCCAGCGCAAAGCCAGCTGCCAGCACCTGCTGCTGCAAGCTGTTGAATTGATTGAGATCCATGCCCCGATTTTAGGCTGGCACGAGCGCGCCCGCTGGCAGCGCGACCCGGGCCGCGCAGAGCCAGAGGACTTACCTGGGCAGTCGGGCCAGCAATTCCTTGGCTTCGGCCGCAGCCTTGCTCTTGGGGTGCAGCTTGATCAGGTTGTCCAGCGACCTCCTGACATTGGCGCGTGGCTCTTTGAGCTCAAGCTGGCAGTTGGCCATGGCCAGCATCGCCTCGGCCGCACGGGGGTGGTCTGGTGAGAACTTGACCATGTCGCCAAAGCTCGCCTGCGCCTCCCTGAACTGCGACGAGGCGTATTGCGCCTGACCGAGCCAATACAAGGCCGAGCCGCGAAAGCCCGGATTGGACACGCTGGCCAAAAACTGCTGCAGGTCAACCCGCGCAGCAGCAAACTCACCGCGCTCGACCTTGCCAACGGCGGCCTTGTAGGCGGCCACCTCGGCGGGCAGGGCATCAAAAACCCGCCCGTCTATGGTGGTCTCGACCGGCTCGATGCGCCGCTTGAGCTCATCGATCTTGGAGCTCACTTCCTTGACGTCATTGACACTGCGCTCGGCACCTTTAAGCCCGGCCTCCAGCACAGCGACCGTGGCCCGCAGCTCTGCGACTGCCTTGCGCATGGCTTCGAGCTCACTGGCCGACTTGGCCAATTCGTTGGTGGACCTGGCCAATTCGTTGGTGGACCTGGCCAGCTGGCTGGTCAACTCGTCTCGCAGGCTGTCCTGGGCGGCCGTCACCGTGGCCAGAGAGGAGCCCAACTCCTGGTCCTTGTTAACCAAGCGAGCCGACGCGGCTTCTATTCGGGTGGTCGTCTCCCGCAAATTACCCAGTTGCGATTGAAGCCCGTTGAGCCGCGCGCTCAACTGCTCGCCGTCAATCTGAAACTTTGCCAAGCCGTCCTTGCCCAGTCTAATGTCGCTGGCCAGGGCGGATTGTTCTCCGCTGAGTTGATCAAAAACGCGGCGAAGCTGCACCAGATCCGCATCGAGCTTGTCAATCACCCGCTTAAACTGCGCCTCTTGGTTGGCCATGCTGCCCAGCAGCTCTTGTTTTTGCCGATCCAGCTGGCGGCCCAGCTCGCCCAACAGCTCCTGCTTGTTGCGGGCCAGCTCAGCCCGCAGCTCCTGCTTGTCGCGGTCCAGCTCGGCCCGCAGCCGACGGTTGTCCTCTTGCAGCTCGACCACCTGGTTTTGCAGTCGC
>JAIXWZ010000080.1 GCA_027491035.1 Comamonadaceae bacterium
TCGTGATCGCCGGGCTCTTGGCGCTTTCATTGCCTGCGGCGTCGGTCAGGCTGTAGCTAAAGCTGTAGTTGCCGTCGACCAAGGCGGCTGTGGGCGTGAGGGTGCCGGTGCTGCTGTTGTAAGTCGCAGCCACCAAGGCGCCGCCCACATACAGCTTGGGCGTATCCGTCAGGCCGATGCCCACAAAAATGCCGGGCGTGGTGTCGTCGGTCGAGGCGGCCGTGTTACTTGTAATGCTGCTGGTGACACTGCCCGCATTGTCCAAGTAACCACTGGGTGCGCTGGCCGGTGTGCTTGGGGCGGTGGCGTCGATGAACACCGAAATGGCGGGGCCGACAGGGCCCGCATTGCCAGCGGCGTCCGCGAACTTCAAGGCGATGGTGTGGACCCCATCGGCGAGCGGATCGAGGGGGCTGATCAGCCCTGTGCTGGCGTCGTAACGGGCGGGCGTTTGTATGCCATCGACCACCAGGACAGGCGCAGCAATGCCCGCCGGCAGTGGCCCCACCAGCAAGGACGGGCGCGGGTTACCCAAGGGCTTGGCGCTGGTCGCACCGTCGCCAGCGTCACCGGTCACAGCCAGACGGGGCGCAACATCTGACGGTGCAACGGTATCGAGCTCCAAGGTGTAAGGCTGCGATGGAGGGCCCAGGTTGGACGCAGGGTCTTGAACACGAACGAAGAAGCTGTGAGGCCCTTCTGCCAGGGCAAAGCGGGGCTCGAAGGTCCAGTCCCTGCCGTTGACTTTGGCGTAGCCGATCAGCACCGATTGGGCGTTGACGGTGTCGTACACCGCGAGCATTTCGCCGGGCTGCAACTGGGCTGACAGCTGGCCGCTGAGGACAGGTTTGCTTTCCTTGGTCAGGCTGCCTTGGGCAGAAGTGGAGCTTGGGTCCAAGGTCGCGGTTTGAGCAGGCGCCACGGAGTCGATCGTCAGCGTCAAGGGCTCTGAGCTGGGCCCGTACTGCTGGCCTGCCGCCGCGCGCACCGTCAGAACGTGCTGACCCTGTGCCCACTGGCTCGCCGGGCTGAACTGCCAGTTCAGCCCCGTGACCTGGGCCGGACCCAGATCGACGTCGCCATCAAAAACATGCAGCGTCTGACCGGCCTTGAGTTCTGCACTCAAGCGGCCACTCAAGACCGGGGTGGTGTCATTGGACGCGGCCACCCATCCGCCGGCACTGCCTGACTGCTCAACAGCCCCAGGCCAATTGAGGCTCGCCACCGCCGTAGGTCTGTCGACCTGCACGGTTTGGCGGACCGGCGCGCTTTCCAGGCCGTTGGCATCGGTCACGGTCACCGACACCTCGCTGCCATTGGGCTGGGCCTGCGCGAGCGTCAAGCCCCAAAGACCGCTCGAGTCGGCGGTGGTGCTCGCCAAGGTCTGGCCGTTTGAGCCCCTCAGGGTCG
Source organism: Comamonadaceae bacterium (assembly GCA_027491035.1). Classification (GTDB taxonomy): domain Bacteria; phylum Pseudomonadota; class Gammaproteobacteria; order Burkholderiales; family Burkholderiaceae_C; genus Polaromonas. Next base: position 1,411 of record JAIXWZ010000080.1, read on the forward strand.
CGGTAGCGCCCGGCTCTGCCCTGCCGCGAAAGGTCAGACCATCGCTGGGGAAGACCACGGGCGCAGCGGGCGCCACGGTGTCCACCACGACGTTCAGGGGGTTGCTGGCCGACACCAATGCGCCCTGATCGTCCTCCACCCGGACCACCAGGCTGTGCGCGCCCTCTGCCAAAGCCACAGGCGTAAAACTCCAGCCCAGCGCAGAGACAGTGGCCAGACCCAGGCGACTGGCGCCGTCATAGACCACGAGGCTCTGGCCGTCTTCCAAAGCCTGGTTCAAACGGCCCTCAAGCTTTAGGGCAGGGTCGTCGGTGCGCCCGTCTTGCTGCACGCGCCCCCTGACAGGGCCCACGCCATCGATGGCCTGCACAATCTCGGCCTGCGTTTTGCGAACGGCTGCCCGAATACTCAGCTCGATTTGGCCTTGGTAGGTGCTGGTGATGCCGTCCACGGAGTTCACTCCGGCCAGCGTCACAAAGCTCGAGTCGATCGCCTGGGAGCCGCGCACCGCGAGGTAGCCCGCATCTTCAGCAGCGACGGTGTAGACCCCCTGCGCATCGGCCGCAAGAGTCTGGGTGGCGCCCGTCAGCGGATTGGCCAGCAGCAAATCCACCCCGGCAGGCACGGCCGACAGCGTGAACTGGTCCAGCGTATCGCTCAAGCCCAGCGAGGGCATTTGAATGCTCAGACGTATCAGGCGTCCGGCGGTGCCGATCGCCGGACTGGTTTCAAAGCCGTTGACGCTTGCGGCCAGATTGGCGGCGGTGATCTGCTGATCAATATAGGCTTGCACATCAGCGCCCACACCCTGGGCGATGGCGCGCGATTGAACGGTCAGCGAGATATCGCCGCCGCGGTCACTGCTTGCTTCATAGCCGACCTTGTTAAGGGTGGGCAGCAGTAAATCGGCGCCTGCGCGCAAGGTGGCGATCGCATCCTGTGATTGCGCACCGGCATTGGTGGTGGCGTTGACCAGCGCGTTGTAGCCGGCGATGACGTCTCCCAAGACTTGCAAATCAGCATCCGAGGTGGCCCGCAGGTCTCGCGTCAACCCTGTTGCATTGGCTGATGAGATGCTGCTTTGCACCAGATCCTTGATGTCGCTCGAGGAGCTCAAGCTGATCGTTGTGCCCGCTTCGCTGCGCTGCAACACGATTTGCGCCAGCGCGGCAATGCTCACGGCGCTGGGATCGCCCGGTCGGATACTCTCGCTGTCGGCGGCCCCCTCAATCAAGGCGCCAGTGGCCGCAAAGACCAAGCCCAGTTGTCGATTGACCGACAGCAAGACACGATCACCGGCGGTGGACGTCGGGCTGGCCGAGTTTTGCACGGGGTCAAAGCTGAGCAGGCGCACCGGGTCCGAGCTGTTGAGGCCTAGCACCTGATTGGCCAGCTCAGTCGCTTCGATCAAGTCTTCCCGGGTGGCCGTCTGCCCCGGGGCAATGGCCTGGTCTGCCAAAGCTGCAACCAGGGTTGACAAGGGGGACAAGACGATGTCCAGACCGACCGATTCGGTGTCCACATTGCCGCTGTAGGCCTTGTAGACCACCGCGCCGTTGGGCGCGCCCGATGCGGTGTCCACGCCCCCCATGGCCAGCACGGGAGCACCATTGGGATCAAAGGTGAGTGTGAAGCGCCCACTGGCATCGGTGCGGACGCTGACTTCGCCGCCGTCCCACTGGCCGTTGTTGTTGCTGTCGACAAAAACAAAGGCGTTGGCCAGGTAGTCGTCATGCACCAAGCCATTGAGGACGGTGAAGGTGTCCAGCTTGACCAGCAACTCACCCGCATTGCCAGCAGCATCTGAGATCTGCGTTGACGTGCTAAAACGCCCGTTGATCGCCACTGACGCGGCGTCCACCCGCTGCACCGTATAGCCTCTGGCGATGTCGGTGCTGTTGAGCGTCTGCTGGAGCACTTGGACTTCCTGGCCGTCACGCATGAGGCGGGTGACCACGGTATCGCCTGCGGCGGCCTGGGGGTCGAGCAGCACACGCAGGTCCACCCCGTTGGCCAAAACACCACTGTCGTCGGGGTCGAGCATCGCCCCCAACACACCGGGAGCCTGGGTGTCGACCGTGAAGGCCACGGGCGTGCTGGCCGCGCTTTTGTTGCCCGCCGCATCGCTGAGCGTGTAGCTGATGCGGTGCAGGCCATCGGCCAGTGGGACGGTGGGGGTAAACGTCCAGGCGCCGTTGGCGCCCACGACCGCTTTGCCAAGCAGCGCAGCCCCGTCCATCAAGGTCACCTGGGCGCCCGCTTCGGCACCGCTGCCCGAAAAACGCGGTGTGGCGTCGTTGGTGATGGCCTGCGACGCCAACTCGCCGGTCAGGTTCTCGACATCGTCAGTGATGATCAGAGGCGCCAGCGGCAGGGTCGGCGCCGTTTGGTCCGACGAATCGGATCCGGCCTTCCTATGCTGCAGCAGTGCGAGGCCGCCTGCGATGCCCAGCCAACCCATTAGGGCTCGATTGCCTTCTCCTGACGCTTCGCCCTGGGCAGGACCGTTGAGCAGCTGCCTGAGGCGAGCCGGGATCGAGTCAGCCCACGCGTCCTGAGCGGTGGCACTGCCTTGCGCCACCCAACGCTCGTCATGCCCCGCAGGCTCACCCAAGGCCAGGCGCAAGCTCGAATTGCCCGAAGCGATGGCCGTCAAAGCCTCCTGCCCCCCCTGCACATACAGCAAGGCCGAGCCATCGCGCAGCACGCCCAGTGGCGCATAGGCGTCGGTGAACACAAGACTGCCCGCCGAATCGAGGGTCAGTTCGCAGCCCGAATCCTTGCAGACTGTGAAATAGCCTTCCAAGATCAATTGGGTGTTGTCCGCGTAATCGAATCGCAGGTCGTCGCCGACACGGCGCACCACCACATGCGGCAGTGCAGGAGCCTCTGCATCCTCCGGCCGGCCCAGGCGATAGCGTTCTGCGGCACGGGCTTTGTAGACGGTACTCTTGCCCGCATTGAGCACGAGGGGCGCCGCATTGTTTTGAGACAAGATCAAGAGTTTGATGTGTGAAGTCATGGCTTAGGCGGGAAACGTTTCGACACAGACAAGCACGAGGTTCAAGTCACTCAGAGACTCCTGCACCCCAGGCGCAAAGCGCTGGGCAAGCCCTCTTTTGCCGCGCTTGGCCGACAACCCTCAAACGGGGTTTGCGCCGTGGGCAGCCCGATCAGCCGCCCATGGCTTCGGGAGCCCTCTGACCCTCTGATTTGCTGGTCACCGCGGCAACTTTTCATGATGTAAAAATTTTTAACAATTACATCAAACGGGTTTCCACTTTTCTTGCCAACCCTTGCCGGGAAAATGACCGGCGGCCGAGCAAGGAGAAAGCCCGAGCCACCCGGCACTGAAGGCGGGGGCGGGTTCTATGGGGTTGGGGCAGACACAGCCGCAGCCGGTGTGGGAGCGCCGCCCTCCGCACGATGGGGCCGCAGCCAATGTGGGAGCGCCGCCCTCGGCGCGATAGGGTCTTTTCTCGGGCGCAGCGCCGCCATTGAGCCCAGTCAGGCCCTATCAGGCCCTATCAGACCCAGTCAGACCCAATCAGGCCCAACAGGACCCCATCGCCGCGAGAGCACAGCTCCTAAGAGCCTGGCTCAGATGTTCGGAATCGAAAGCCCCCAGCGCGCCAGCGCCGCATCGTCGCTGACCCGGGCATCAACCCAGCGCGCGCCCTCGGGCGTGACCTCTTTCTTCCAGAACGGGGCCTGGGTCTTGAGGTAGTCCATCAGGAATTGGCAGGCGGCAAAGCTCTCGCCTCGGTGCGCTGAGCTGACGGCCACCAGCACCACCTGATCGGTGGGCTGCA
>JAIXWZ010000183.1 GCA_027491035.1 Comamonadaceae bacterium
ATGCAAAAGGCCCCCGAAAGGGGGCCTCTACCCGATGGCGGCATGAACGCCATCCATGCCGCCATGCCAAGCCATCAAACCGCCTGACCATCCCCCCGAAAAATCAGCAAGTCGGAGTGAGCATATGACAGGCTCACGGCTTGGCCAGTCTTTAGTTCTTTGTTGGTCTGGTTGATCTTGACCCTGACATGTTCCTGCACCCCGGGGAGCTGCACATAGGCCAAGATGGTGTCACCCAGATACTCCATAAATTCAACCGTCCCGCCCAAGCCCGTGGCCTGATCGCTTAAGACGCAATGCTCGGGCCGGACGGCCAGAGATGCGCCTTGCGCGAGTCGGACGGGGTCAGCCCGAAAGAACGAAGGGTCTAATTCGATGCCTTGGCCAATCAGAATCTTTTGCCTGCTGGCATCCCAGCGGTAGTCGATCACATTGATCTTGGGCGATCCTAAAAACTCCGCGACAAAACGATTGACCGGCTTTTGATACAGCTCGACCGGCGTGCCCAGTTGCTCGATGCGGCCCTGGTTGAAGACGGCAATGCGCTCGCCCAGCGTCATGGCTTCGGTCTGGTCGTGGGTGACGTAGACCATGGTGGTCTTGAGTTGCTGGTGCAGCTTGGCCAGCTCGATGCGCAGCTGCACGCGCAGCGCAGCGTCCAGGTTGGACAGGGGCTCATCGAACAAGAACAGCTTGGGCCTGCGCACGATGGCCCGGCCGATGGCCACCCGTTGGCGCTGGCCGCCCGAGAGCTGCTTGGGATAGCGCTGCAGCAGGGGCACCAGTTGCAGCATCTGCGCTGTCTCCTGCACCCGCTGTGCAATTTCAGCTTTGGGGTGACCTGTCATGCGCAGACCAAAAGACATGTTCTGCTCAACCGTCATGTGCGGGTACAGCGCATAGCTTTGAAACACCATGGCCGCGCCGCGCTCAGCCGGGCCCAGATCGTTGACCCGCACGCCGTCAATGAACAGGTCGCCCGAGCTGATGGCCTCCAGACCAGCGACCATGCGCAGCGTGGTCGATTTGCCGCAGCCCGAAGGGCCAACGAAGACGATGAACTCGCCGTCCCTGACGTCCAGACTCACATCACGGATGACCTCGGTCTGGCCGTAGCTCTTGGCGATGTTCTTGAAAACAATCGAGGCCACCGGCTTAACCCTTGAGCAGCGATTGATACCACAGCGCGCTTTGCTTGAGCGTGCGCTGCTGGGTGGCGTAGTCCACATGCACGATGCCAAAGCGCTTTTGGTAGCCGCTGGCCCATTCAAAGTTGTCCATCAGGCTCCAGACAAAGTAGCCGCGCACGTCAACGCCCTGCTGGCGCGCATGCAAGGTGGCCTGCATGTGATCGTGCAGGTAGGCCAGCCGGTCGCGGTCGTCAATGTGTCCATCGACCACCGGGTCTTTGAAGGCGCCGCCGTTTTCCGTGATGTAGACCGGCGGCAAGCGGTAGTCCTGGTGCAGGCGGCACAGCAATTCGGTCAGGCCCGGCGGATAGATCTCCCAGCCCATTTCGGTCAGGGGGTTGCCGGGCTTGGCGGCGTCCCAGGTCTCGCTAGCGCACGAGAAATTGCGCGTGTAGTAGTTCACGCCGATAAAGTCCAGCGGCTGGGCGATCAAGTCCATGTCACCGGCATGCACCACCGGCGCATCGTCGCCCAGCCAGGCCAGCACGTCGGCCGGGTAGGCCCCTTTGAACAAGGGGTCCATGTACCAGCGCACCACAATGCCGTCATCGAGCCTGGCCTTGGCCACGTCTTCGGGCGCATCGGTGGCCGGATAGATGGGCGACTGGTTGAGCACGATGCCAATCGGCTTGCAAAAGCCCATCTCGCGCATGGCCCGCACCGCCATGCCGTGAGACACCAAAAGATGATGACCCACCTGGTAGGCCACCTTGCGGTCTTGGAGGCCCGGCGCAAAAATGCCGGTCTCGTGCCCCAAGATCGACACGACCCAGGGTTCGTTGTGGGTGGCAATGGTGTGCACGCGGTCGCCCAGGCGCCGCACCACCTCGCAGGCGTAGTTGCAAAAGTGTTGGCAGATCTCGCGGTTGTTCCAGCCGCCCTGCTCTTGCAGCGCCTGCGGCAGATCCCAGTGGTAGAGCGTCAGATAGGCCTCGATGCCGCGCTGGGCAAGCCCATCGACCAGGCGCTCGTAGAAGGCAAACCCGGCCTCGTTCCAGGGGCCGTGGCCCAAGGGCTGAACCCGGGGCCAGGCCACTGAAAAACGGTAAGCCGTCACGCCCAGCGAGGCAATCAGGTCCAGATCGGCCTCGAGACGGTTGTAGTGGTCGCAGGCCACCAGGCCGTTGCTCTGATCGGCGATGCGACCGGGCTCGTCGCAGAAGGTGTCCCAGATGGACGGGCCGCGCCCATCTTGCTGGCCCGCCCCTTCAATCTGGAAAGACGAGGTGGCCACGCCCCAGGTGAAGCCGGCCGGAAAGTCGGATCGCTTGATCATGAGCGATTGAATGTCGCTTGGCAATTTACCCACGCACAGCTCCTGCGGTCAGGCCTTCAATGAGGCGCTTGGATGAAAAAATGAAAAGGATGAGCAGCGGAATCACGGCGATGGCCGATCCGGCCATCAGCGCCCCCCACTGGGTGTCCACCGGGCTTTGCACGCTGCGCAGCGCCAGCGGAAAGGTGTACATCTCGACGCTGCGCATGACCACCAAGGGCCCCATGAAGTTGTTCCAGGAGCCAATGAAGGCGATCAGGCCGAGGGTGCCAAAGGCCGGCCCAAGCAAGGGCACGACCACGCTGGTGTAAATGCGCAACTCGCCGCAGTTGTCCATGCGGGCCGCCTCGATCAGCTCCTTGGGAATGGCCGACTCGATGTACTGGCGCATCAGAAAGATGCCCATGGCCGGCGCCGCGCCGGGCAGGTAGAGCGCGCGCGGCTGATCGATCCAGCCCAGCGTGTCCATGATCAGAAACGACGGGATCATGCCCAGGAAAGAGGGCACGAGCATGGTCGCCATGACCAAGGCAAACAGGGCCTTCTTGAAGCGAAATTCGTAGAGCGCAAAGGCGCAACCGGCCATCGAGCAAAACAGCAAAGTCAGGGCGGTGCCGATCAAGCCGACGTACAAAGACCAGCCCAGGTTCATCCAGAACGGGATCTTGTCCATCAACACGCCCAGGTTGGCCAGAAACTGGTCGCCAAAGAAGAGCGGCGGCGGCACGCTGATGATGTCGGTGCGCGCGTGCGTGGCAAACACGAACATCAGGTAAAACGGCCCCAGCATGACCAGCGCGCCGAGCAGCAGAAAAAACCAGCCGGCCGCACCCAGCGTGGCTTGTTTGTCTTCGGTCTCTTGCGCCATGGTCAGCCCTGCTTGCTTTTGAACAGCCAGTTGGTGGCCCAGGTCAGCACCATGATGACCAGAAACAGCATCCACGAGATCGCGCTGGCCAGGCCAAAGTCGTTGAACTCGAAGGCGGTGCGGTACATGTACATGGCCGTGGTCATGGCCGAGTACTCGGCCCCGCCCTTGCCGCCCGTCAGGATGAAGGGCTCTTCAAACAACTGCAGCCCGCCAATGACCGTGAGCGTCACGCCAAAGAACATCATCGGCTTGAGCTGGGGCAGCGTGACAAAGAAAAACTGCTGCCAGGGGCCGGCGCCATCCATGCGGGCGGCCTCATAGAGCTCGCGCGGAATGCTTTGCATGGCCGCCACGTACAAGATGATGTTGAACCCCAGGTAACGCCAGAACACCACGAACGAGATCACCGGCTTGATCGTCTCGGGGCTGCCCATCCAGTCGATTCGGCTCGCCGGCAGAAGGTCCTGCACCAGCGGCCACTGCGCCAGCGCGTCCAGCGCTGCATTGACGATGCCAAAGTCGGTCGAGAACATGCTCGAGAACATCATGGCAATGGCCACGGTCGAGGTGATGTAAGGCAAGAAGTAGGCGCCCATGGCCGCATTGCGCCAGCGCCCGAGCCGCTCGTTGATCAAGTAGGCCAGCGGGATGGCCACCGCGTGCTGAGGCAAGCCCGAGGCCAGCGCCAGCCACAAGGTGTTGCCCAGCGAGGTCCACACCAACGGGTCTTCAAGGGCGAACACCAGGTTGTCCAGGCCCACAAACTTCATGCTGCCCAATCCCTGCACCGGGTCCCACATCTGGAACATCAGGAAAAACGAAAAGCCAATCGGAAACAGGCCAAAGAGCAGAAACAGCCCAATAAATGGGCTGATCAGCACATAAGGGGCCAGGGCCTGACCGACCAAAGGCTTCATAGGCGGCTGGCCCGGCGCTGCACCGCCTGGTGGGCGTCTTTCAAGGCTTGGTCGACCGATTTGCCCTTGGTCAGCACCAGATCGAGTTCGGCGTTGACGATCTCTTCGGCCACAGCATCGGCCTTGAAGACGCGGGTGGGGCCGATCTGGGCCGCCGCCTGGCGCCAGGCAATGCGCGCCTTCTGCCCGCCCAGAAAGGCCACGGGTTGGTCAAAGTAGGCGCCCGCGTGGGCTTCGATGAGAGCCGGAAACGCATTGAATTTCTCGAAGGCCATCTCCTGCTGCGCCCGGCTGAGCGTCAGGTGCTTGATCAAATCCCAGGCCAATTCCTTTTGCACCGCCTTCTTGGGAATGGCATAGAACGTGCCGCCCCAGGAAATGGCCACCCGCTCGGGCAGCACCGTGCTGCGCCACAGGCCCGAGGTGTTGGGCGCCAGCCAGTTCTGCAAGTGGCCGCCGAGCCAGGCGCCCATCATCTGCGACGCCACCTGGCCGCGCTTGAGCGACTCGCCCCATTCGTTGGACCAGGCGTTGACCTTGGCGTCAAGCCCCTCGCTGCGGATGCGCCGGGCCAGCTCAAAGCCCTTGCGAAAGCGCTCGGCGCTGTCAATCACCGACTTGCCCTGCGTATCAAAATAAATGCCCTGACCGGCCGGGACGTTGCCGCGGATGACAATGTCCTTGATGTCGCGCGCGTGGGCCACCAGGTAGGCGCCCGTGGTTTTTTTGAGCTGCTGCCCACTCTTGATGAAGCCGTCCCAGGTGCCGGTGAGGTCGCTCTCGGCGAGCTGGGCTTTTTTCAGCAGATCCTGGCGATAAAACATCACGCCCGGGCCGATGTCGGTGGGCATGGCCGACAGGCCGCTGGTGCCTGAGCGCCCTTGCGCCACCGCAAAAGGCACAAGCTTGGGCAAAGACGGTCCGGCCAAAAATGGCGCCCGCTCCAAATCTTCGAGCCCACCGCCGAGCGCAAAGCGGCCCAGGTAGCCGTATTCGAGGGCCATCACATCGGGCAAGCCCGAAGAAGTGGCCAGGGCCGTCGTCATGGCGGTGTGGTGATCGGCGTACTCGCGGCCGACCACCTTGACGTCAACCTGCGGATGCTTTTTCTTCCATTCGACCAGCGCCGCTTTGACGATGTCGTCGACCGCCGGATAGGCGGCCACCGTCAAGGTGACCCGCTGCGCCAGGGCCTGCCCGAGCATCAGCGCACCGAGCAGCGCGATGCAGATTTTTTTCATGAAAGACCTCTTTTGAAAGCGCTTTCATTTTAGGGGTCTGATTCAGACCCACGGCGGGGGTTTACCCTAGACCTGAGCCCAGGCCGGTTTATGAAGACCCATCGCCCAAGCGCGTCGGCGGCTCTTGCATGGCCTGCGCCAGCTCGGTCTGACCGCGCCCGCGCAAGGCGTCGGCAGCGCCCTGCACATCGCGTGGCTCACGGTTCTGGCTGAGCTTGGATTTGCCTTCAATGGCGGTGATGGTGATCTCGATACCGACCACCGCAGCCAGCATGGTGTCGATATAGGACGCGGGCGAATCGCCCATCTTCCAGGGTCTGGACTCCTGCGCCTCGTGGGTGCGGGTCAGCCGCGCGAGCACGCCGCGCAGATACCTTTCATCGTCACGCACCACGAGCCGGCCGTGGACATGCACGACCTCGTAGTTCCAGGTCGGCACCAGCCGATGCGTTTCGTGCTTGCTCGGGTACCAATTGGGCGAAATGTAGCTTTCGTTGCCGCGAAAAATAACCAGCACATCGCCCTCGCCTTGCTGCCACACCGGGTTGGCACGCGCCACATGGGCCCGCAGCATGCCCAGGGGGCCACCGGCGGGATCGAGCTCAAAGGGCAAATGATTCGCATCGAGCGCGCCACCGTGGCCAGTGACCAGCACACCGAGCGGATGGTCGGTCATGATGCGGTGCAAAGCCGCTGGGTCACGCACGCGAAAGTGCTCGGGTGTGTACATGGTTGGCTCCATTGGTTTTGGGCTGCCGTATTGTCACCGAGGCACTGCCGCGGGAAGGCGGGGCGCCAAAGTCGCCATGCTCAAACTGGCCAGCGCGCAAGAGTCGCGCTACGATGGCCTCGAGGGTCATCCCCACGCAGCTGGCGCGGGGCACACGCGCGCTGCCAAATCCGACCCTTGCTGCGAACCAGCCCGGCCGCAGCCAGCCCCACAACCGACAGGAGAGACGATGATCACGAGAGCGATTTTGAGGGCGGCCGCTGCGCTGTCCATGCTGTGCGCCATGACCGGCCCCGCGCTGAGCCAAGCGCCTTTCCCGAGCCGCACTGTGACCATCGTCAACCCCTATCCGGCTGGCGGCGGTGCCGATATCGTGGCGCGCGCAGTGGCCAAGGAGCTGTCACAGGAATGGGGCCAGCCGGTGGTCGTCGAAAACCGGCCTGGCGCCGGCACGACCATCGCCGCCGCCTACGTGGCACGCGCCCCGGCCGACGGTCACACGCTGTTGCTCAGCACCACACAGCATGCGATCGCACCGGCCATCTTCAAATCGCTGCCCTACGACTACCTGAGCGCGTTTGCGCCGATTGCCATCTTGTCTGACAGCCCCTTCTTCCTGGTGGTCAGGCCCGAGCGCGGGCTCAACTCGGTCGACGATGTGGTGCGCGAGTTGCGGCAAAAAGGCGGCGCGATGAACTTTTCATCGTCCGGCCCGGGCAGCCTGCCCCACCTGGCTGGCGCGTTTCTCAATCAGCTCACCGGCGCCAGTGCCACCCACGTGCCCTTTGCCGGCACGGCGCCCGCGCTGACCGCCTTGCTGGGCGGACAGGTGGATTTCTTGTTTGCCGACACCTCGGCCTTGCCCAATATTCAGGCGGGCAAAGCCAAGGCCCTGGCCACCACCTCGGCCGGCCGCAGCCCAGTGCTGCCTGCGGTGCCTGCGGTGCGAGAGTCCATCGCCGGCTTCGAGATGACCGTCTGGACCGCCCTGGAGGCACCGGCCGGCACGCCGCCTGCGGTGATCAACCGCATCCACGAATCGGTCTATCGGGCGCTGGCCTTGCCCAGCATGGTGCGCATGTTTGCTGAAAACTCACGCCAGGTGGTGCAGCTCAAGCCGGCCCAGTTTCAAGCTTTCAAGCAAGCCGAAGTGCAGAAATACGCCAAGCTCGCACGCGATGCAGGCTTGAAGGTGGAATAAGAGGATCGAATCAGCCAACGGGCGGCAAAGGCTCGCAGGCGTCGAGCCACCCGAGCACCTCGGCCGCACTGACGATATCGGCGTACTTGGCGCTCATGTCCACCAGGCTGACCGCGTGGCTGGTGCCGCTGCGATCAAAACACCCATCGGCGACCACCGCGACCTTGTAGTTGGCGCTGAAGGCGTCGACCACGGTGGCCCGCACGCAGCCGGACGTGGTGCCCCCGGTGACCACCAGGCTGTCGCAGCCCAGCAGCGTCAGATGCGATTGCAAGGGGGTGCCAAAGAAGGCCGACGGTTTTTGCTTGGCGACAATCAGGTCCTGGGCAGACGGGTACAGCGCGGTGACCACTTCATTGGGGTCCCGGTCGTAGGCGCGCTGGCCCTGCGCCTCCTGCTGCGAGCCGCCGTGCTTCCACAGCCACGAGCCCATGTCCCAGCGGTCGGCTCGCCACTGGCCGACGGTGTAGATCACCGGCCAGGCCCGACGACGGAAAGCGGCCAGCAAAGGCGCAATCACGGCGATAGCCTGCCAGGCTGGCAGGCCGCAAGCGTTGGGCCAGCGCGCAATGGCCTCAAGCACCGGCTCGGGCCGGTCGCCACAAAAGGCCCAGGTGGCATCGACCACCATCAGAGCCGGCCTCTGGCCAAAACCCATGGGCTGGCCGTAGCCGGCAGCGGCCATGACAGCCAAGTCATCGGCCGCAAAGGCCTTGAGATACGGTTCGAGGTCCATGCTCACTCCAGTGTTGAGGCCAGGCCTGCCACTTCGGCAGTGGGAAGTGCCCGCCGCGCCCGCTCAGCTGAACAGACGCTCCTGACCACGCTGCGCGGCCAGCCAGTCCAGCTTGCGGCTGAAATAATTCCAGGAATGCTCGATGTGAACGGGTGACATGATCTGAGCGCGCCGTCGCGCTCGCGTCGGCGCATCAGGAAAGAGCGGTTGCCCACCAGCGCTTGCCCCCAACAAATGCAAGCGAGCGGCGCGCTCGAGAAACAGCCCCACACACACCGCGTGCTCGATCGACGGGCCGCAGAACGTGACGCCATGGTTGGCCATCAGCACCGCATCGAGTCGACCTAGCGCCTGCGCCAGCGCCCGCCCCTGCTCGCGGGTCTTGAGCAAGGCGCTGTCATCGCGGTGGCAGGCCACGGCCTCAAAGTAGTCGGCATCGAGCGTGTAGGGCTGCAGAGGGTCGGCAAAGGCCGACAGCACACTGGCATGGGGCGGATGGGTGTGCGCCACCACCTGGACATCGGGCCGAGCCAGCAAGATCTGCGAATGAATCGGCCACTCGGAATGGCGCCCACCCTCGCCCTCGAGCTTGTTGCCCTCATGGTCGACCAAGACAAAGTCGCGGTGCGAGACGATCTCGCCCAAGCCGTGGGCGTTGCGCTTGAGCCAGTAGCCGCGCTCCTGCGGATCGCGCAGGGACAAATGGCCCAGCGTCATGTCACCATGGCCCTCCATTTCCAAAATGCGGCAGGCGCGTGCGAGTTGATCGAGTTTGGCTTGCAAATCGGGGGCCATGAGACGGTCCTTTGATCAGTTGGCTGGGGCGGCGCTACAAGATGCTGGCGCCAGCGCGCTCCCAAAAAATCAGGCGGTTGCGCAACCACACCAGGCTGCGATCGAGCGCAAAGCCGATCAACGCAATGGTCAGCACGCCCGCATACGCCTGCGCGTACTTGAAGGACGCCGTCGCATAGGAAATGAAATAGCCCAGGCCACGGCTGTCACCAATCATCTCGGTGATCACGACCACCACCATGGACAGCGGCAGGGCCACCCGGATGCCCGAAAAAATCGTCGGTGCCGCTGCGGGCACCAGCACCTTGAAAAAACTCTGCCAGGCTGTCGCGCCCATATTGGTCGCGCTCCATCGGTATTTGCGCTCGACCGCACGGATGCCAAAGCAGGTGTTCAAGGCCACCGGAAACAGGCACTCCATGAAGATCAGCGCAATCTTGGAGGGCGAGCCGAAACCGAGCACAAACACCAGCAGCGGATACAGGGCGATCTTGGGCACCGGATAACCGAAGGAAAAAACCGGCTCGAACAAAGCATCGAACCAGCGGTTGCGTGCCATCAGAACGCCCAGCAAAACGCCGAAGAACACCGCCAGTAAAAATCCGGTGAGCGCGCGCAGCAGCGAGGCCCAGGCGTGAAACATCAGCAAGCCCGACTGCAACTCCTCTACAAAAGCCTGCGCGATCAGGACCAGGGACGGCATGAGCCGCGCCGACACCAGCCCGGAGCGCGACAGCAGCTCCCACAGCACAGCGACGCAAAGCCAGGGCAACAAGGACTGCAGCAAGCGCCGCGGCAGCGACGCAGCCGACGGCAATGCCCGCTCAGCCATGGTTGCCGTCCTCACCGGCAAATTTGCGCGCAAGCAACCGCCGGCGCACGGCCAGCAGCAAACGGTCAAACGCAAAGCCGAGCACCCCGATGGTAAAAACGGCCGCGTACATCAGATCAAAGCGCATGCCCTCCTCGGCCTTGATAATGAGATTGCCCAGTCCGTTGCGCGCGCCCACCATCTCTGCTGCAAAGAGCACGACGAAAGACAGGGCCAGGCCCGAGCGCAAACCATTGAAAACATGCGGCAGGCTCGCGGGCACCACCACGCGAAAGAAGCACTGGCTCTGGCTCGCCCCCATATTGCGCGCCGACCAGATCCAGCGCGGATGCACGCTGCGAGCGCCATACAAGGCATTGATGAAGGTCGGGAAAAACACGGCCAGGGCGATCATGGCCACCTTGGAGGCATCGCCAAAGCCCAGCCAGGTGATCAGCACCGGCAGCAAGGCCACCTTGGGCACCGGGTAAGCCATCGAGACCAATGGATCAAAAAAAGCGCGCAGTGGCCGCACCACGCTGCACAGCAGGCCCAGGCCGACACCCAGGGTGGCCCCGATCGCAAAGCCGGCAAACGAGCGGCGCAGGCTGGCCCCGACATCGGCCCACAACTCGCCCGAGCGCGCCAGTTCCCACCAGGTCATCGCCACCTGCACGGGCGAGACGGCATAGCGCGGCGCCCCCTCGCGACTGGCCGCCACGTGCAGCAGCACCAGCACACCCAGCGGCAGCACCCATGCCAGCGCCCGCCTGAGCGCCGGCGACAGCGCCCTCTCGCTCATGCGCCCGCCTTGGCCGCCAGGACTTCCTCGCGCAGCATGTCCCAAATCTCGTTGCGCAACTGAGAAAAGCGCGCCGTCTTGCGAACTTCGGGCTCACGCGGCCTGGGCAGGTCCACCACAAGATCGGCCTTCATGCGACCCGGGCGGGCGGTAAAAACCACGATACGGTCGCTCAGGTAGAGCGCCTCGTCAATGTCATGGGTGACAAACAAGACGGTGCGGCGTTGGCGCTGCCAGATCGCCGTCAACTCTTCCTGCATCAGCTGACGCGTCTGCGCATCAAGGGCCCCAAAGGGCTCGTCCATGAGCAGCATGCGCGGCTCGAAAGCGAGCACACGGGCCAGCGCAATGCGCTGCTGCATGCCCCCAGACAGCTCGCTCGGATAGGCCTCGCTAAAGGCGCTCAGACCGACCAACTCAAGATACTTCTGCGCCGTGGCCAGTCGCTGCGCCTTGGGCTGGCCCTGCACCTCGAGAGACCATGCCACATTGCCAATGACCGATCGCCACGGAAACAGCGCATAGTCTTGAAACAGCATGCCCCGATCGGGCCCGGCGCCCGTGATGGGCTGACCGTCCAGGCAGATGCTGCCCTCGGTGATCGGCTCAAAACCGCCGACCATGTGCAAAAAGGTGCTCTTGCCACAGCCCGAGGGCCCCACGATGCTGACAAACTCGCCCTCCTGCACCGAGAGGGAGAAGTCATCGATCGCCCTGACCTGCCGGCCCTCGCGCTCAAAACGCTTGCCCACGGACTGGGCCGCCAGAAAGGACATCGGCCGCGCTTACTTGGGCAAGAAGGAGTTGTCGACCACCGCAGTCAGATTGACCGGCTTGGAAGTAAATCCGTACTTGTTCAGGTCGGCCACCATGCCCTTGAACGCCTCGAGATCCACCCGTGCGTCGAGCGGGCGTTCGTAATCCCTCATGGTCAGGAACACATCGATCGGGGTCGCCACCATCTTGCTGTCCACCAGGGCTTGGCGCGCCTCCTTGGGGTTTTTGACATAGTGCTGGGTCGCGCGCACCAGATCGGCCAAAAAGGCACGCAGGGCCGCCGGCTGCTGAGCGATGAACTTCTCACTGGCCAAAATCACCATCAGATCCTCGTCGCGCGAGACGCCGTCTTGCGACGTGAACAGCGTGCGCATGCCACCACGCTTTTCCTCGAAGGCCGCAAACGGCTGGGGAAAGGCCCCCACATCGAGCTTGCCGGCACGCACCGCCTCGCCCTGAGAGGGGAAAGGCAGGGCCACCCAGTTCACGTCCTTCTTCGTATCAAGACCGGCCTTCTCCAGCGCCATGCGGGCCCACAGTTCGGCCGAAGAGCGCGCGCCATTGATGCCCACGGTCTTGCCCTTGAGGTCGGCCATGGTCTTGATGGGCGAGTCGGCCTTGACCATGTAGCGGGTGGCAAAACCCTTAGCGCCCTCGCGCGAGATGGTGGCCACGACCTTGAACTTGGCCCCCTCGGCGGCGGCCATCAGCACGCTGTGAGCCGAGCCGGTGGCGATGTCGAGCTCGCCCGCCTCGAAGGCCTGGAAGCGCTTGTCAGTGCCACGAAACAAGGTGTACTCGAGCTTGTAGGCCTTGCCCTGACCCGGGGTGACCTTGGGGTCGGCCTTCATCAGCCAAAGCGTCTCCTCGGCCGCCGAGCCGTGGCCGATGCGGATATTGACCTGGGCCAGCGCCGAGCCCGTCGACACAGCGGCACCCGCCAGCAGGCCCACGGCGGCGAGTCGATGGAGCCAGCAAGAGATGGACTTCATGGTTGTTCCTTTCCAATTGAGAAACACAAGGGTGAGCAGCAGAGCTCGCCAGCCGCTGGGGGCTCGCGTCTAAGTTGAGGAAACTTCAACGCATTGTGTCGCCTGATCGCCGTCTCATGTATCGGGATCGCCCTAATACGCCAGCGATGGCCGCGGTGGCGTTGGCAATGGTTCCGGCGATGGCAAAGCGTTCAAACAGGCTTGGCCTGAGGTTTCCACCCTTGACCCCAGCCACCCGATTTGTGCAATATGTTTGGGCTCAACCATCTAGGAGACCCCATGCGCATTTCCCGCCGCCGCTTTTCTGCCGGACTGACCGCAGCCAGCCTGGGCCTGGGCAGCCACCTGTCCTGGGCACAGTCCTTTCCGTCCAAGCCGATCCGCATCATCGTGCCCTTTCCGGCCGGCGGCACCACCGATGTGGTGGCCCGCCTGATCGCCCAGCGCATGAGCGAGACCATGGGCCAGCCGGTGCTGATCGAAAACCGAGGCGGTGCGGGCGGCGCGATTGGCGCCGATGCCGTGGCCAAGGCGGCGCCCGACGGCCACACCCTGCTGATGCACAACCTGACCTTCCCCATGACCACGGTGGCGCAAACCCTGGCGGGCCGCTCGCCCTTCAATGTCGATACCGACTTCGCAGGCGTCTCCATCTCGGTCTATGTGCCCTTCATGTGGACCGCCAACCCCACCGTGCCGGCCAAAGACCTGCGCGACCTTGGGCAGCTGCTGCGCACGCAAAAGCAGCTGGCCTACAACTATGGCTCCACCGGGCCCGGCTCGGCCATGCATGTGCAGGGCGAGGCCTTCAAGAAGGCCACCGGCATCGATATGCAACACGTGCCCTTCAAAGGGGCAGCGCCCCTGAAGCAAGAGCTGCTGGCCGGGCGCATCCAGGTCGGCGGCGACCAGTTGTCCACCTCGCTGGCCGAAATCCGCGCCGGCACGCTCAAGGCACTGGCCACGACAGCATCCAAGCGCGTGGCCGGCCTGCCCGACGTGCCCACCGTGCGTGAACTCGGGTTTGCCAGCCTCGAACTCGAGGGCTGGAATGGCCTTTTCGCACCGGGCAAGACCCCGCGCGAGATCATCGATCGCCTGCAAAAAGAGTCGGCCGCCGCAGTGCGTCACCCCGAAGTGGCCAAGCGCCTGATCGAACTCGGCGCCGAACCCGTGGGCTCGAGCGCAGCCGCACAAGACGAGATCCTCAAGCGCCAGATGGACCAGTTCAGGCCCATCATCCGCGACATGAAGATCGAGAGCTGAAGCGCTCGGACCTGCCTGTGGCCTGTTAAGGCGCAGGCGAGTCCAAGCTGTCATTGCGAGGCGCGCAGCGACACTTCTACTCCGTCATTGCGAGGCGCAGCCTTTAGCCGCGAGGAGCTTGCGACGTGGCGGGCCGTGGCAATCCATGCCTTTGTCCGACCGCCGATGGATTGCTTCGTTCCTCGCAATGACGGGGCGGGGGCGCGATGACAGGACGGGTGCGAAATGGCGAAGCGGTGCGGCCGCTCAACCGTTCGTTCAATCGGCTGACCGCTGGTTCAACTGTATTTGCCCTGAGCAAAGGCTCCGCATAAATTGATTGGACTGCCGCCCACAAGGTCGGCAGTCCTTTTCAACGATCCACCGGAGCCTCGATCATGTTTCATCGCGCTTTTTCCCGATTCTTCATACCCCTGCTGTGTGCCGGCATGGCCCCGGCAGCTGCGTTGGCGCAGACGGACTCTAAGGGCTTTTACGTTACGGTTTACGGACAGCACAGCCGAATTGGCTCCTCCAACATGGCCGAGTCGGGCACGCTGGGGGCCGGAGTCGGCTTGCGCGCCGAGTTCGCAAGCGGCACTGGCTTTGGGGGTGACATCGGCTATCGCTACGGCAATGGCTGGGCAGCCGAGGTCGAATGGAACTACCGGCGCCACTCTCTCGATAGCCTGCGACGGGGTAGCGCCAACCTGTCGCGCGATGGTGATTTTGCGTCGAACATCCTGCTGATCAATGGCTTGCGCCGGTTTGCGGCCAAGGGCGCTTGGACACCGTACGCCGGTGCGGGTATCGGTTGGGTCCAGGAGATCGATATCGACATCAGCCCCAGCAGCGGCGGCGCCGAGCGTGGGTATTCCTCTGGCAGCAAGGCCGCCTTGCAGCTCATTGGCGGCGTCGAGTACACGCTCACGCCACAGTGGCGGCTGACCGCCGATGCGCGTTGGCTGCGCGTGGGTTCGGTGCGCCTGAACAACGAGACCGGCAACCCAGGCGGCAGTGCGGGTCCACTGAAGTACAACCCGTTTTCAGTCCAGGTCGGTATCCGCCGCAGCTTTTGAAGCGCCGCCGACCTCGTACCGGACACCATCGCCGAAGCGCGCGAGCACTTCGCTGCGTCGGCGCCGGCTGACCGGTACCTGGCGACCATCGCTCATCACGCAAACCGCTGCGCTCGCGGTGCGCCTCACGGTCACAACGTGCTCAGTGGCCACCCACCAGGAACGGTGCACGCGCAGCCCCGCCTCCCCCGCCTCTGCTTCGACATCGGCCAAGGCGCCCAGGATCAGCGCACAACCGCG
>JAIXWZ010000096.1 GCA_027491035.1 Comamonadaceae bacterium
CTTGTCGGCCACCGGCCTGGGCACGGGAGTCGGCACGGGCATCACCGCCACCGGCTCGGCCATTGATGTGAGTTCGCTCACGCTCTCGGGCACCGAGCAAGCCCTGAGCACCTACCTGGCCACGGCCGGCAAGTTGGTGTTCAACGGCACTGCGGGCAGCTACACCTTGACCGTCAAAGCCAGAGCCTTCAATGGGGCGCAGTTGTTGGCCGAGACCGTCAAGACGACGGCCCTCACGGCCGCCCAACTGCCGGCTCTGGGCAGCAATGGCACGGCCAGCTCCGCTGCCGCGCCCACGCTCAACCTGCCCGGCCATGTGACGGTTTTGCCGTCCAGCAACCACCTGACCTTGCCGGCCCATGTGCTGGGCAGCGGCACGGACCTGCGCACCCTGGTGCTCACGGTCAGCCACGGCAGCTTGTCGGCCGATGCGGCCACCTCCGGCGTGACGGTGAGCGCCGGCGCCTTGGGCGGCAGCTCGCTCACCTTGAATGGCACGCAAGACGATCTGAGCGCCTACCTGGCCACGGCGGGCAAATTGCAGTGGACGGCCAACCCCGGCCAGGCTGCCAAGCTGCAAGTCACGGTGCAGGCCCTGGCCAGCGGTGGCTTGGTGCGGGCGGCAAGCCATGGCACGCTCGACCTGGCCGCGGCGGCCTACACGCTCTACGGCGGCCCGGTGGCCAACCCGGGCACGGCCGCTACCGGCCTGAGCCTGAACCTGCCGCAGCGCCTGATCAAGCCGCTGAGCGGCCCCATGCCCCTGGTGCTGAGCAACCCGTTGGCTGCCGGCGCGGGTGTGCTGTCCTTGACCTTCACCGCCTCGAGCGGTGGCAGCTTTACCGCGGCATCCGAAGGCGGCGTGACCGTGGTCAGCAACAGCGGCACCACGCTGGTCATCAGTGGCGATGTGGCGGCGCTCAACACCTATCTGGGCACGGCCGGTAAGCTGGCTGTGAGCAATGCCAGCAGCGTGCAGCTGCTGGCCCAGGGCGGCACGGGCAGCGGTGTGCGCGCGGTCGGGGCCATGGTGGCCCTCGACGACATGGCTGTGGTGGGCACGCCCACCCTGGCCAGCCTGCCGCAGCAGTGGCCCATCACCGGCGCTGTGGCCTCGCCGCTGCGCCTGACGGGCACAAGCCTGGCCGGCGGCGGGACTTTGACGCTCACGCTGGGCAGCGCGGGCGCGGTCAGCGCCGTGGTGCAAACCGGTGACGGCGTGGCGGTGGGCGGCAGCGCGCAGGCGCGCATCTTGTCGGGCACGGCCAGCGCATTGGCGGCCTTCCTGGCAGCCGAAGGGCGCATCAGCTACACCGGCTCGGCCGGGGCCTTGAGCATCAAGCTGGCCAATGCGGCGGGCGACTTCACGCAGGCCAGCATCAACCTGTTTGCGCCGACCCAGCCCTCGCTGGTGGCGGCCTCTGGCGCGGCCTTGAATTTGCCGGCCGAGGTGGTGCTCACGCCCGGTGCCACGGCGGCGCCGGCCTTTGGTAGTGCCGTGCTCGGCGGCCTGGATGCGGGTGCGACCGTCAGCCTGAGCCTGCAAAGCACTGGCTCGGCGGTGATGCACTGGGCACAAAGCAGCACGCTGGCGCTGAGCGCTGGCAATGGCAGCAGCCTGAGCCTGAGCGGCACGGCGGCCCAGATCAACAGCTATCTGGCAAGCGGCGGGCTGCGCCTGGGCGGCGGTGCGGGCAGCTTGAACCTGACCGCAGTGGCCGGTGGCGTGAGCACGGCCGGCGCCTTGGCGGTCAGTCTAGGCGCGGCCGCCATCGGTGTGCAGGCGGCGCCGCAATTGCAGCTGCCGCTGAGCTGGAGCTTGCCGGCGTCCAGCACGGTGGCCGAGTTGCGTCTGGGCGCCAATGCCATCAGCGGCAGCGGCAACTTGACCGTGACGCTGAGCGTGGGCGCCGGCGCCTTGCTGCTGCAAGGCGATGTGAGCGCCCTGGCCCCCAGCGGCCACAACAGCGCGCAGGTGAGCCTGAGCGGCACCGCCGAGGCGCTGAGCGCCTACCTGGCTTCGGGCCAGCTGCGCTACAACGGCACGGGCGGCAACCTCAGCGTCACGCTGGCGCCGCCCAGCGGCAACGTGACGGTGCAGGCCCAAGCCAGCATCACCACCAGCAGCCAGCCGGCCCTGGCCCCCACGCTGGCGCTGCAACTGCCCGGCGAATTGGCCCTGCAAGGCAAGCCGGCACCGCTGGTCTTGGGCACCAACGTGCTGCTGGTCAGTGGCATCACCGGCTCGGTGACGGTCACCTTGCGCACCCAGGTTGCGCCGGCCTGGCAGTTCACTGCAGATGGCGGCGTGAGCGCTGCGCTGAGCGGCAACGACTTGGTCTTGACCGGCTCGGTGACCGACCTCAACAACTGGCTCGACGCCGGCGACAAGCTCAAGTGGAGTGGCGATGCGGCGGCGGTGCAGATCACCGCCGTGGCGGCCGGTCAGGTGCAGGCCAGCGCCAGCCTCAATATGGGCTCGGCGCTCGACGGCCTGCTCGATCTCAAGACCGGCACCGCGCCGGTGATGGGCGCCAGCGCCACCCGCTCCGACACGCTGCAGGTCAGCGGCAACCTGACCGTGACCGATGCCTGGCTGAGCCAGCGCGGCCTGGCCGGCGGCGCGCTCAAGCTGCAAGCGTCGGGCACCATCGTCTGGCAAGCCAGCACCACCGCACTGGCCAGCCTCGAGCTGCGCGCGGGCGGGGCGCTGCAGATTGAAGGCACGCTCGATGCCGCGCAAGCCCACTTGGCGGCTGCCACGGGCATCAGCGGTGCCGGCCTGGTCAGGGCGACGGGGCTGAGCCTGAACACCGGCAACGGCGATGTGGGCAGCGCGGCAGCAGCCTTGCGCATCGACCTGCAAGGCGACAACGCGCGTCTGGGCGGCCAGGTGCGCGGGGCGGCTTACCTCACCGAGGTCAGCGGCAACCTGCAGCTCGATCGTCTGCGCGCCAGCGGCCTGGCGTCCTTGAGCACCAGCAGCGGCAGCATTTTGGGCGTGTCGCAGGCCGGTTTTGCCGACTTGCAGGCGGGCAGTGTGGCGCTGGTGTCCAGCGCAGCCATCGGTTCTGATGGCGACGCGCTGGTGCTCAGCGCCGCAAGCCTCGCAGCCAGTGGCGCAGGCCGCGTGCAGATCGACACCCAAGGCGCGGTGTCACTGACCGCTTTGACGGCCAGCGGCGCCAATGCGGTGGCCAGCGTCAATGCACGCGGCAACCTGGCTTTGGCCGGCAGCATCAGCAGCACCGGAAGCCTGAGCCTGAACACCCGTGGCGAGTTGACGCAAAGCGCCAGCAGCACGGTCACCGCTGCAGGCGCGCTGAGCATGAGCAGCGTGCGCGGCAGCATCACGCAAGCCGCAGGCGCGGGCCTGAGCGGCCTGGGCGCGACGCTTGATGCCGGTGCCGGCATGGCGCTGGGCAGCGTCAGTGCGGGGAGCGGTCTGCTGAGCCTCACCACGCGTGCGGGCTCCATCACCGATGCCGACCTCACCGACAACACCGATCTGAGCGGCGGCAGCATCCGGATCAGCGCGAGCGAGTCCATCGGCGAGAACATGCTGGCCGGTGGCCGCGTGGCCGAGGGCGGGGCAGCAGCCAATGCACTGGAGCTGGCCACGGGCTTGCTGTCGGCCGAAGCGGCTGGCACGGTGCGCCTGGCGGCCAGCGGCAGCCTGACAGTGGGCAAGATCGACGGGATTAGCGCCAGCCTGGGCCTGGTCAGCAGTGATGGCGGCGATATTGCGCTGGCCGTTGCCGGTGACCGGCTGAGCGTGGCTGCTGGGTCGCAAGTCAGTGCCGTTGCGGGTGGACAAATCAGCCTGAGCGTGGACAACGTGGCCAACACCTCGGTGCTGGCCATCTCGGGCCAGGTGCGTGCCGAAGACGGCGCGCTGAGCCTGGCGGCCGATGCCTCGGTCAACCTGGTGGCTGCGGGCACAGCGCCGCTGGCCATGAGCGACAGGCTGCGCACCTTGGGCGATGTGCAGGTTGCGGCCAGCAAGGGCTTGCGCATCGTCGATGGGGCAGACTTGGATGCAGCTGGCACGTTTGGCCGCAGCGATTCGCCGGGCCTGATCCGCATCACGGGCAACCAGACCATCACCGCCAACCAGCGCCTGGCGCTGCAGCTCAGCGGCGAGGACAACAACCAGAGCGACCAGCTGCAAGTCACTGGCACGCTGACCATCGAAGACGGCAGCGCCACGCCGGCGACCACCGACGGCAGCGTGATCGACATCCAACTGGCCAAAGACCTGCAGCCGCGCCTGGCGCGCAGCTACGGCCTGATCGAGGCCGGCTCGGTGGTGGGGCGCTTTGGCTCGGGCACGGGCCTGTTTGGCTACGACGACGGCAGCGGCTTGCTCGAGCTCAGCCCGCAGCTCAAGGGCGACCTCGCGGTGGGCCTGAACCTTGAGGTGGTCAAGCGGCCGGCGGCCGACTCGCTGCGCATCACCGCGCACAGCCAGGCCGACGAAGACACCTTGGGCACCTTCTTCAACTCTCCTTACTTCGGCTCGGGCAAGTTCTACAACGCCGGCATGACGGTGCAGGCGGCCGACTTTGTGACGGTCGACGGGCGCTTCACGCTCTCGAGCAACGTCAGGCAGATCGCCGTCTCCAAGGGTGGCGCGGTCACGGCCCATAGCTGGATCGTCGGCGGCAATGACCTGCACGCCTTTGTGGGCCTCAACGGCCCCTACCGCCTCGACAGCGACCGCGATGGCAGTCTGGTCGGCGAGAAAACCAACCCCAGCGCGGCGGGCTTTGAGCTGGCCGGGCTGGACCTGGGCCTGGCCTTGTTCCAAGACACGGTGCAAGTGGGCTCGCTGCCGGCGCGCACTTGGCTGAGCCTGTCGGCCACGGCGGCCTCGGCCACCGAGTTGGGCCTGCCCTTGGTGGACATTCGTGCCGAAGACCTCAAGCTCGAGGTCAACATGGGCAGCGACGGCTCGGTGGTCGACTACACCATTCCGCTGACCATTGCCACCGGCGGCAAGCTGGCCGACGGCGTGACGGCCGAGGTCAAGACGCTGGACTACAAAGGTGCGCAGGGCACGCTGGTGCGCGCCTCGGGCTACCTGGAGATCGAGGTCGATGGCTTCTTCTCTCTGGCCGGCAACCTGGGCTTTGAAAAGTCCACCCGCGCGGTGACGCTGGCCGATGGCACCGAGCTCAATGTCGACACGCTGACATTCGGCGGTCAGGGCCTGCAAGCGTTTGCGGGTGTCAATGGGCCGTACTGGCGCGACCTGGACGACAACGGCACCTTCACCGAAGCCGAAGCCAACCCCGATTCAGTGGGCCTGGCCATGGGCGGGGTGAACTTTGCCCTGGTGCTGGCCGATGCGGCGCCAGGCGCCGACAGCGGCGCAGGCCTGCAGTGGACGGCGCTCAAGGCCCAGGCCGGCTCGGTGGCCTTTGTGGGCGTGCCCGGCGTGACGCTGGC
The DNA here is from genome assembly GCA_027491035.1 of Comamonadaceae bacterium. Taxonomy (GTDB): domain Bacteria; phylum Pseudomonadota; class Gammaproteobacteria; order Burkholderiales; family Burkholderiaceae_C; genus Polaromonas. Next base: position 5,452 of record JAIXWZ010000096.1, read on the forward strand.
CGCACGCGATCTGGCGGTCGACATCAACCTGGTCAGCGGCGTCAAGCCCAACCTGGATGCCGACACCAAGGTGATCGACTTCACCGGTGGCGAAGAAGACTTCAAGGTGGTCACCGGCACCGGCAAGAGCATCACGCTCGACATGGCCGGTGACACCGGCCGCCTGGTGCGCGCCAGCGGTTCGATGGAATTGAATCTGGCCAACTTTGTGCAGTTCAGCGGCTCCATGGGCCTGGAGCGGCGCGCGCAAGAAGTGACGCTGACCGACGGCACCAAGGTTCAGACCGAGATGCTCAGCGTGGGCGGCGCGGGCCTGACGGGCTTTGTGGGTCTGGGCCCCTACGGCAGTGATGCCGACGGCAACGGCCGCCTGGAAAACAATGAGCTCAACCCCAATGCCAAAGGCCTGGGGGTGCGCAATGTGGAGTTTGGCCTGGCCGTCTTCAACGGCAAGGGCGACTTCGATGACACGCAGTGGCTGGCCGTCACCGGCTCGGTCGGTGCGGTCGAGATGCTGGTGGGCCTGCCCGATGACCTCAAGCTGCAGGTCTACAACCTGGGCGTGGACTACAACTCGGTGCGCCATGAGGCGCCGACGACAGCGGCGCCCAAGGTCAGCGTCTCTGGGGTGGTCACAGTCGACACGTCCAAGCCCTCGGCCCTGGTGTTGGGCAGCAATGTGTTCGGTCAGGGCACCGAGTCGCTGAGTGTCAGCCTCGATCTGTTCTCGGAAAACTTCGGCACCCTGTCGCTGGGTGATGTCGACCTCAAGGCCTTGGACGCTTTGCCGCTGCTGCGTGCGGCAACCTCTGCGGCCACGCAGGTGAGCAGCGTGGTGCTGGCGGGCAGCTTTGTGAAGGGCGATGTCATCAGCCTGGCCGGCCTCGGGCCGAAGGTGCTCAGTTACACCGTGGTCGCCAGCGATCTGCAGGGCAAGGACGGTGTGGCCTACAGCCAGCAGCAGGTGCGCGTGAACCTGGCAAAGCGCTTGGCAGACTCGATCAACGACAAGGACCTTCAGGCGACCGTCAAGGCCAGCGCTCAGGGGACGGTGATTCAACTGGAGGCGCTGGAGAAGGGCAGCGCTGCTGCCTTTGCGCTTGCAGCAGAGGTCACCGGCCTGGGCGATCTGCTGCGCATCACCAGCGTGGTTGGCGAGAAGGACAAGATCAAGACCTTGGCCTTGCGCGGCAAGGCGGCAGCGCTGAGCAGTTACCTTGGCGAGCACAGCGCGGATACCGGGCTGGTCTACAGCACGGTGGTGCCCAATGCGCAAGACATCAGGCTGACGGTCACAGGCTCAGGCGGCAGCGTCGAGTCCAGGCTGTTTGTGGCCGGCTCTGCGGTGGGCAGCGACTTTTTGCGCATCCACGGCTTTGCCGAGGTGCAGCCTGTCATCACCGCCTTGTCGTCCAAGGTGTGGATCACCGAGGGCGCGCCCAGCGATCTGGTGTTCCGGGAGGCTGAGCTTTCCCTGATGGGCACCGCCTCGGCCGATCGGCTGATGACTTTGTCTCTGACGCTGTCCGACCCCGCGGCCGGTGTGATCATCACGCGTCTGAACAGCGCTGACGGTGTTGCCGTGGGGGGCACCGCGCAAGACCTGAGCCTGACCGGCACGGCGGCCAATCTGGCCAAGTTGCTCACGACGAGCGGCAAGCTGGTCTACCAGGGCAAAGTGGCCACACTGAGCGCCAGGCTGGCGCTGGCCGATCTCAGCGCCCTGATCAGTTGGTCGACCGTCAACGTCAAGCTGATGAAAGACCAGGTCATCGATTTCGCCGACCGCTCCACCACTGCGGTCGAAGACGACCGGGCAATTGCAGTGACCACCGGCACCGGCCAGGCGCTGCAGTTGTCGCATGACGGCCAGCGGGGTGAGCTCATGCGCGCCTCGGGCGGCATGCAGCTGTCATTGGCGGGCTTTGTGCATGTGGGCGGCACGCTGGCCATCGAGAAGTCTTCGCAGACGCTCAAGCTGGCCGACGGCAAGTCGGTGCAGACCGACATGCTGACGGTGGGCGGCACCGATCTGCAGATGTTTGTGGGCGTGGGTGGCCCGTACCGCACCGACACCAATGGCGACGGGCAGGTCAGCAGCGAGGACGAGGTCAACACGGGCGCGATCGGCCTGTCGGCCGTTGGCGGCGAGTTTGCGCTGGGCCTGTTCTACGAGAAGACCCTGGGCACGCCGCGCAACTGGGTGGCCTTGCAAGCCTCGCTCGACGAGGTGGGCCTGGTGGGCGTGCCGGGCATCACCGCCTTCGGTCGCGATATTGCAGTGGCGCTCAACCGCGTCGAGGGTATTGCGGCGGGCAGCTCGGCCAACACGCAGGTGATTGACTTTGCGGCCAAGCCGCTCGATGTTTCGACCGGTTACGGCACCACCACCCAGCTCAATATGGCGGGCAGCCAGGGCCAGTTGCTGCGCGCCAGCGGTGGCTTTGAGGTCAACCTGGGCGACTTCGTCTACGCCAGCGGCACGCTGGGCTTTGAAAAATCAGCCACCACCATCACCCTTGCCAATGGCAGCGATGTGTTGGTCGATAGCTTGACGGTGGGCGGCTCGAGCCTGAGTGGCTTTGTGGGGGTGGGCGGTGCCTACCATGTCGACAGCAACGGCGACGGCAAGCTCACCAGCGCCGACACGCCCAATGCGGCCGCGCGCGGCTTTGTGCTGACCAATGCCGAGTTCGGCCTGGCCTTGCTCAGCCCGCAAGAGGTGAGGGCGCTGCAAAGCGACAGCGCCGCAGTCAAGACGCTCAAGCAGAACACGCTCAAGCTCGGTGCGCTCGACTGGATGGGCCTGGAGTTCTCGGCCGACCAGGTGGGCTTTGTCGGCGGCGGCGATCTGAGCATCCAGGCCAAGAACCTGTCGGTCGAGGTCAACCAGGTCTCGGGCCTGAGCGACTCGGACGATTCCACCCAATGGGTGGTCGACTTTGCGAGCCGACCGCTTAACGTGGTTACCGGCACGGGGACGACGCGCAAGCTCGACATTGACGGCGACAAGGGCCCCTTGATCCGCGCCAGCGGCTCGGTGGAAATTGCGGCCGGCGACTTCTTCTATGTGGGCGGTGACCTGGGCTTTGAAAAGTCCACCCGCGACCTGGTGCTCGAAGACGGCAGCACCGTCAGCCACGACGTCATGACGGTGGGCGGCAGCAACCTGCAGGCCTTTGCCGGCATCAACGGCGGGCCGCTGACCGACACCAGTGGCGACGGCAAGATCGACGGGGAAGACCTGCCGGGCTTGGACGCCATCGGCTTCTCGCTCTCGGGCGTGGAGTTTGCGCTGGTGGTGGCCAGCGAGCGCGAGGTGCTGCGCATCAACCTGGCCGAGGCACTCGAGTGGCAAGACATGGCGGTGTCGGACAAAGTGCAGGTGGCGGTCTCGGGCGGCAAGAAGGGCGCGATTTATCTGTCCAAAGACAAAGGACAGACCTGGAGCGAGGCCGAGTCCGAGACCGTCGACCTGGGCGGCCGTGACTACAGTGCGGTCACGGTCTCCGGCCAGACCATCGTGGCCACGGTGCGCGATGGGGGCGTGCTGATCTCCACCGATGCCGGCGCGACCTGGGCCCTGAGCGGCGCACCCACCGACCGCTACAGCGATGTGGCTGTGCTCGCAGAAAACGTGATCGTTACGCTCGATACGCAGACGCTGCGCAGCTTTGATGCGTTCCAGCTGGCCGGAACCTTCCGCGCGGGCGATACGGTAACGGTGCGTGGCGTGGCCGACCGCGATGTGTTGGTGACGGTGACAACCCTGGAAACGGGCATAGGATGGGTTGGAGCGGCGGCCCCCGTGGTGGCCGAACGATTGGCCACCAAATTGCGCGCGGCCATCAACGCGGCGCCCGGCTCTCGGGTTGTGGCCGGTGGCACCGATACCCACGTCACACTGACGGCGCGCGCTGAAGGCTTTGGTGCCACGCAGATGATCGCCAAGTCTTCAGGTGGCCGCGTCGAGGGCACGCAGGCGGTCGCACCCCAGGCGCCGCAGATCGACGCCTTCTTGCTCCAAGGCACCTGGGCCGCCGGCGACAAGATCACGCTCAAGGGCATCGCCAAGACCGACCTGGTCTATACCGTGGTCAGCAACGACCTGACGACCAAGGGCGACGGCAAAGGTGGCACGGCGAGCAGCGCGCAGGTGCTCAAGAACCTGACGACCAAGCTGACCGAGCTGATCAAGACCACGGCTACATCCAAGTATGCGGCCACCACCGGCCCACTGGTGACCACCAGCTATTCAGCGGCCGATGGGCTGATTTATGTGAGAAGCCTGGCCAATGGCCAGTCTTACAAGCTCGAGCTGGAGGTCAAATCGGCCAAGGGCACGGTGGTGCAAACCCGCGCCCAGACCTACCCCACGCAGCAAGGCAACGTGACGCTGGGCGACGACACCACCGTGGGTGGGAAGCAAGTCTGGAACGCCTGGGCCGATCAGGCGGGCTTTAGCCGCGTGGCCAACGCCCAGTGGTCGGCGGTGGCAGCGTTTGACGAGGGCCGCAGCATGCTGGTGGCTTCGAGCCGCGCGGCCGATGGCACGGCGCCTGGTTCTTTGTACCTGGTCGACCTGGCCAGCGACAAAGGCTTGCCCGCTACGTACTGGCCGGGCACGCAGGGCGGCGCTCCGGTCAACTGGAGCCTGCCGTACAACGCCGACTGGCGTGCGGTGGCGGCCAGCGGCAAGGGCGAGGTGCTGATGGCGGCGGCCCACGATGGCAGCGTCTACCTGGCGCGTACCGATGCCGATGTGTGGGACTGGGGCCAGGTGCTGGGCCGGGGTCAGTGGACTTCGCTGGCCGCCTCCAAAGACGGCAAGACCCTGGTGGCCGCCTCAACCGGGCCGGATGCAGCGATCTGGGTGTCGAGCGACAGCGGCCGCAACTGGCGCGTGGTGGCTGGATCCAAAGGCTACGATTGGCACAGCGTGTCGGTCATGGCCGACGGCAAGCGCGTACTGGCCGCCGGCGAGCAGGGCCTGGTGAGCTTTACCGTGGTGGCCGACCGGCAGCAAGCCACCCGCATTGCGCTGGAGGCCGAGGCCGGCTCGGCGCGCCTGGTGGGCGTGCCCGATGTCACGATGGCGGTGCGCGATGTGTCGGTGAGCATCAACCTGGCCGACCAGGCCACAAGCCGAGTCATCGACTTTGCCAATTCCGACTTCTCGGTGCTGACCGGCCCCGACAGCTCACGCCTGATGAGCATGGACGGCGCCCACCACGAGATGGTGAGCGTGAGCGCCGGCGTGACGATTTCGCTGGCCAACTATGTGTACCTTGATGGCACCGCCGCGTTTGAAAAGCGCAGCGACACCATCACCCTGGCTGACGGCAGCGAGGTCAAGGTGGACGCCCTGACGGTGGGCGCGGCCAATGTCAGCGCCTTTGCCGGCCTGGGCGGGGCTTACCGCGTCGACACCAACGGTGACGGCGTGGTCGATGACGATGATTTGCTCAACCCCGATTCGGTGGGCGTCTCGCTCAGCGATGCGAGCTTTGGCCTGGGCCTGTTCTACGCCAAGGACGGCGAGGTCAATGCCAAAAACGTCAGCCTCGATGGCGCGCGCTGGGTGGCGCTGCAGCTGAAGACCGATGCGATCGAGGTGGTGGGCATGCCGGCGCTGTCGCTGGCGGCCACCGACTTGAGCGTGCGCTTCAACCAGGTCTACGGCCTGCGGCCTGGCCTTGCAGCCAGCGACCAGGTGATCGATTTCTACGCGGCCAATGCCAAGGGCGAGAACAAAAACGCCTACGCGGTGCGCACCGGCCCGGACAGCGAGCTTGCCCTTGAGATGGACGGCAGCCTCGGCCCCTTGCTGCGGGTGCAGGGCCAGATGAGCGCGCAGCTGGGCGACTTCCTCTCGCTCAGCGGCGCCTTGTACCTGGAGCAAAGCACACGCACCTTGACGCTGGACGAAACCGCTGACGAGGTGCAGCGCCTGTCGATTGAAGCCAGCGCGCGCAGCCAGCCTGCGATCGACCCGACCCGGCCGACCGCCTACCGGCTGCAATTGGCGTTGGACGGCAAGACCTACACCACCGCCGATCTGGGCCGCGATGCGAGCGCCCAGGCGATCCAGAATGCGATCAATGCCGAGCTGGTGGGCAATGGCGGCTTTGCAGTCGGCGACGGCCTGACCACCGATGGCCTGAAGGCCAGCATGGTCACCCTGACCGGCCGCTTTGCGCTGGGCGACGTGATCACGCTGACCGGCATCACGCCCGAGCCACTGCGTTACACCGTGCTGGCCGAGGACCTGAGCGTCGACGGCAAGGGCTCGGGCGGGCGCGCCAGCGATGGCCGTGCGGCCGTTAACCTGACGGCCAAGCTGGCCGCTCTGATCAACGCGCAAGCGCAGTCCAAGGTCAGTGTCAGCGTCTGGGGCTGGTCCATGCTGCTGACGGCCAAGAGCGCCAGCGGCTTTGAGCTGCGGGTCGACAAGAGCGGTCACACCGAGGGCGTGACGGTCGAGCGCATGGCCAGCTCGCGGGCACAGGGCGAGGCCTTCGAGCTGACCGGCCGCTACAGCGAGGGCAACCGAATCACGCTGTCGGGAATGTCCAACCAGATCTGGGTCTACACCGTCAGCGCCGACGATATGCGGCGCGACGCCTCGGGCAAGACAGGAGAGGCGCGCGACGCCCAGATTCGCAACAACATCGCGAACCGGCTGCGCATCTTGATCAACGGCGCGCCCGGCAGCAAGGTGTTTGCCACGGGCGATGCCGACATCATTTTGCTGGGCGCACGCGCCATCGGCAGCGCCGGCGCCTTCAAGCCCGGCGTGAGCGTGTCCTCTTCGAGCGGCGGCGGCTTCGATGCGCTGAGCCAGCGCGCCAGCGCCACCGGCACCAGCGCGGCGCAGCGCGAGACGCTGCTGCTCAGCGGCAACTACGCGATCGGCCAGCAGCTTGTTCTTTCGGGCGTGACCGATGACGATGTGGTCTACACGGTCAAGGCCGAAGACTTCAGCGCCGCCGGCAACGGCTTTGGCGGCCCGGCCAAGTCGTGGGAATTGGCCCATAACCTGGCGCGCAAGCTCAAGACGGCCATCGATGCCGACAAGAGCGCCAAGGTCAGCGTGGTGGTTGAAGGCGCCTTCATGAAGTTCACCGCCAAGGCCGGTGGGCCGGCCGGGGCCTTCGACTTGGGCGTGAGCCTGCCGCCTTCGGCCACCTACTTCACCACCCAGTCGGCGCGCAACGACTTTGACATCCGCTTTGGCGGCGTTTGGGCTGGGCGTGACTTGGGGATGATCCAGGTGGTGGCCGCTTCCAGCAAGGGTCTGATCCGGCCGACCACCAGCGTGAGCGAGGCCGAGCAGGGCGGCGTGGCCAAGACGGTGCAGGCCCGCCTGCTGGTGCTGGGCGGCACCGGCATTGACGCGCGTGTGGCCACCGGCAGCGACGCCTCGGCCCTGGGCCTGGAGCTCAAGGGTTTGAGCATGGGCATGGCCTTGGCCACACCCACCGACAGCAGCGATGGCCGCAGCTGGCTGACCCTGAGCGCTCAGGCCAACAGCCTGACGGCGCTGGGCACCGAAGCCATGGGCCTGAGCCTGACCGGGCGCAACCTGAGCTTGAAGATCAACACCGGCCTGGGCCAGACTGAAGAGGGCTTGGCCAACACCAGCGTGGTCGACTGGAGCAAGACGCCGCTGGTCATCAAGCCGACGGACAACGCCAGCGCCTTGAGCCTGAACATGAAGGGCCGGATGTTCGAAGTCGGTGGCACCATGGACGTGCAGCTGGGCGACTTGCTCACCGCCTCGGGCACGGTGGTGCTCTCGCGCCAGGAGATCGAGGTCGAGGTGGCGGGCCGCAATGTGGCGGTGGCTGGCTTCTTCCTGGGGGCCTCGGGCGTCTCGGCCCGGGTGCAAGGGATAGCTTTGCAAAACGCGGGCCTGGCCATGGCCTTGCTGCGGCCAGCCGATCCGGCGCCGGGCGACACGCGCAGCTGGCTGGCGCTCAAGGCCAGCGTGGAATCGGTGAGCCTCAATGCGGCCGAGCTGGGCCTGCCCGAGGACCTGCTCACGCTGGAGGCCTCTTCGCTGGCCTTCGAGATGAACCGCGCCATGGGCTACCGGGGCGAGATGGCCAACGGCGCGGTGATGAATCTGGCCAATGATGGCCAGAGCGAACGCGCGCTGGAAGTGCGCACGGGTCAGGCCAGCAGCGAGTCGCTGGACTTCAGCGACGGCGCCGGCGCCTTCATGCGGCTTGCGCTCGATGCGACGATCGAGATCGGCGATGTGGTCAGCCTGAGCGGCAGCTTCGGCCTGGCCGCGCTGGGCCTGCGCGGTGCGACGCTGGACAACGGCAGCCGCCGCAGCCTGCGCACCACCTTGATCACGGCCAATCAGGTTGATGTGCAAATGGGACGCGGTGTGGGCACCACCGACTTTGTGGGCGTGTCGCTGAAAGACGCCAAGCTGGGTCTGGCCCTGCTGCAAGACCCCGACTCCGAAGCGAGCTTCGTGGGGCTGCAGGCCGCCGCTGGCTCGGCGGCCCTGGAGGGCGTGCCGGGTCTGACGCTCAGTGGCTCCAACCTGAGCCTGAGCCTGAACATGGGCCCGCGCACCGGCGCCCTGGCCGGCCGGGTGGTCGATTTCAGTCAGGGCGATATTGACGCCAACGACGTCAAGGACGGCTCGACGCCGCTCATGCTGCAAGGCACCCGCGTGGCCACGCTGCGCGCAGCCACGCCGCAGATCCAGGCCGAAGGCGACTTCACCATCGAGTTGCGCGCCCCGGGTGCGGCCCCCACCGCCCCAGCCTTGCTCAGTGGCAATGCCACGGTGCGCATCGAGCAGTCGGCCAACGGACCGATGAAGATCGGCGCCACCGGTCTGAGCGCCCTGATTAACGTGGCCGGCCAGAGTGCCGGCGTGGTCGACGGCCAGATGGGTCTGGTGCTGCCGGGCAGCGGCTATGCGCTGGACCTGCAGGCCAGCCTGAGGCTGCCGATTCCGGGGCTCAACGGCACCGCCCTGGTGGGCGATGTGGACCTGGCGGTCAACCAAACCGGTCAGGCGCTCAACCAGACCATCACCGTGGGCGGCCAAGATGTGCAGGTGCGCTTTGCGCGTGCCGACAAGGTCACGGACTTTGCAGTCAGCAACATCGATGTGTCGATCGAGGGGCGCCTCGGCGATCTGCTCAAGGGCGTGGCCCAGCAACTGAGCCGAGCCAACGCTTACCTGTTGGCCGACGAAGACCTGCCGCTGATCGGCCGCTCGCTGGAAGACCTGCTGCAGATCTCTGACGAGCTGAGCATCGGCCAGCACGTGATCGACTATATCGATCAGAACCCTGCGGCCTTTGGCAGCGCGGGCGTGCCCACGCTGCGGGGGCTGGAGGCTTATCTGCGGGCCAACTGGAAGCCCAGCTCGGCCACCTCCGACCCGGCCGGTCCGCTGCGCTTTAACCTGGACCAAAACGGCCTGGCCTTTGGCTTTACCGGCAAGGTCAGCAGCCAGACCCAGGACCTGCGGCTGGACCTGGAGGGCGCCCTGGGCCAGGTGGGTGTGGGCATCAGCGGTGTGATGGAGGTCGATGCCAGCTTCGAGGCGGCGCTGGACTTTGACTTCAAGCTCGACTGGTCTGCCGGCCTGAGCGCCGCGCTCGATTTGCGCAAGCTCAGCTTTGCCGGCAGCCTGTCGGCGCAGGACGTGATTCTCAATGCCAACCTCGGACCGCTGGGCCTGAGCATCGGCCGGCCCGACGACCCGATTGTGGGCGGTGTGGCGGGCAAGAAGTGGGCGCGCGGCAGCCTTGACGCCAAACTGACAGGCGACCTCAGCTTTGTCAAAGGCGCGCTCAAGATCGACGCGCCGACCGACAAGAACTACTTCAATGTGGTGCTCCCGATTTACGCCACGATTGCCGGCATCGACCTGGCGGCCGACCCGACCACTGCACCGTCGGTGACGATTTCGGCCAAGCCGCTCGAGGGCCAGTTCAACGTGCAGGCCAAGAACCTGGAGCAGCTGGCTAACTTCAGCAAGATCAGCGTGGCCGACCTGATCACGGCCTTGCCCAATATGCTGAGCTATCTGCAGACCATTGATGTCGACAGCCTGGGCCTGTCGGGCCTGCCCTTTGTGGAGCAGTCGGTGGGCCAGCTGCTCGATGTGGCCTCGGTGTTCAAGACCGAGGTGATCGACCGCATCAACTTCGACCGGCCGATGAAGCTCTGGGAGGCCGCTGCGGGCGAGCGGGCGCTGGCCAGCAGCAATTTGGCGCCCCCTGCCGGAAGCCAGTTTGCTGTGCTCAAGGACTCGGCCTCCCTCACCGGCTCGGCCCGCCAGTTTGCCGCCTCCATGGCCGGCTACTGGGTCACGGTGGAGGGCGTCAATGCCAAAGGCGAGGCGCGCAGCCTGACCACGCAGATCATCGACGTGGCGGCCGATGGCACGCGCTTGAGCCTGTCCAACAACTTTGCCGAGAACCTGCGCTCGGTGCGCTACTCGGTGCACCAGAAGATCGAGAAGATCCAGACGATTGACGAGTTCATTGCCGCGGTCAACGCCTCGGGCCTGCTGGGCAACCGCAAGGTCACTTACGACGGCACCACCGGCGAGTTGCGCATTCCGGTGCAGTTTGCCGGTGCCTTGCTGGATCTGGAGACGCCGATCAACCTGGGCTTGGGCGAGGACAGCCCGGTGGCCTTGACGACCTCGGCCACCGGCAAGGTGGGGGTGGACATCGATGCCGGGTTCGACCTGATCTTGTCGCTGGGCGGCGAGAAGTTCGGCCTGGCCATTGACGACTTCTCGGCAAAGGCCGACATCGACCTGTCGGTCAGCGACCTGACCGTTGCTGCGCAGCTGGGCTTCTTGGGCTTGCAGGCGGGCGGTGAAGATTCGGGCTCGGGCGTGCAGTTGCAGGCGCAGGCCACGCTGGCGCTGGACCGCACCCCCAACCAGGCGGGCGGTGCTCGCTTTGCCCTGGCCGAGCTGCTCTCCAGCGAGGCGCTGGGCAGCATCACCGTGGATCTGTCAGGCAGCGCCTCGGCCAGCCTCAAGGGCCTGAGTGTGAGCGCCGGCAGTGCCAGCATGCCGCTCGACGAGAGCCTTGAGCTGGCCGTGTACGTGCCCGATCTGCTCGATTGGCGCAATGTGGAAGTGCGCAACTCGCCCTTCAACTTGCAGGAGTCGCTGGCCAACGGCTCGGTGCCCAAGGGCGCGGTGGTGGTGGTGCTGCCCGATCTGGGCAGCCTGCTCGATGTGCGCAACCTCACCTTTGGCGACATCATCGAGGCGGTGCGCTTTGGCCTGGAGATCGTTGACGACCTGGCGGCTGATCAGGCCTTCTACACCGCGCAGCTGCCGGTGATCAACACCTCGCTGTCCGAGCTGATGGTGCTGGGCGACACCTGGCTGGGCAAGCTGCAGGACGTGATGGACGAATCGGTCAATGGGCTGGACGCGGCCGAGCGGGCGATCGAAAAGGCCTTGGACCTGCCCGAGGATCTGTTCGACCTGAGCATCGACAACGCCAGCGGCAAGCTCATGCTCGACCTGAACCTCAAGCTGGCGTATGCCGACGAGTTTGGTCTGAACCTCGATTTGCAGAGCCTGGCCGAGATGGCCGGCCTGAGCCTGCCCGATGGCCTGGGCCAGTTCCTTGACGCCTCGGGCGAAGGCACGGTGGCCCTGGCCCTGGGCGCCGACCTGCAACTGCGCCTGGGCGTGACCCTGCCCAAGCAGGCCGGTGAGCTGCCCAAGATCGGGCTGGAGAACTACGACGCCACGACCCAGAAGGGTACGCGGGTGGCGCTCAAGGCCCGCATGGCGGCCGAGGACGTGAACCTGAACTTCAAGGTCGGCCCGCTCGAGATGGGCGTCAAGGAAGGCAGCCTGGTGCTCGATGCCGACGGCAAGGACAACGAGGCGGTCGCAACCGAAGATGCGCTGGCCGATGCCGCCAGTCTGACCATCACCTGGGTCGACGGCAAGCCGGTGATCGAGACGCTGGGCGCCTTCGACCTCGGGCTGCCCTTGAGCGCCAAGATTTTTGGCAAGGACATCAAGATCGGCCAATTGCAGGTCTCGACCAACCCGACCCTGGGCTCGGCCGGCATCGCGGCCTTGGTCAATGAGCTGGCGGGCAAGGCCGCAGCCGACGCGCCCGACGCGCTGGTCGTCAAGCTGCCCGACTTCGACCTGGCGGCAGCCGGCCGCAGCACCTTGATGCAGCTGCTCTACGACCCGACCAATGTGCTCGATGGCATCGACCTGGGTCTGGGTGCGGTGCAGGACCTGTTCCAAAGCTCGGTGGCGGCAGACCTGCCCTTCATTGGCACCGGGCTGGCTGAAACCGGCGCGGTGATTGCCGGGCTGCGCGCGGGCTTGCTGCAAGACCTGCGCGAAAAGCTCTCGGGCGAGGGCAAGCCGGTTGAATTGATCCGCGAAGAGCTGTTCAACGTGTTCAGTGGCCTGAACATCCTGCTTGACCGCGATGGCGACGAGCTGATCACGGTCGATGACGTGTCGGTGGGCTTTTATGGCTACAACGGCAACCTGGTATCGACCTGGGAGCCGGGCATGCCGCTGCCCACGGGCGGTGTCGATGCCATCCGCTTTGACATGAACCTGGGCGGGCGCGTATTGAGCACCGGGCTCGATTTGCCGCTCGATATCAGCTTGCCGGGCTTCGATCTGGATGTGGACGGCGGCTTCTCGCTGGAAGCCAACTGGGAATACGATTTTGGCTTTGGCCTGTCGGCCAGCAAGGGCTTCTTCCTGAGCGCCAACATCGGCGAGGAGGCCGATGTGGCCGAGCTGCGTCTGAATGTCGAGGCTTACCTGGACGGCGACCCCAGCGATGCTGACACTATCAGCGCCTTCGAGGGCCGCGGCAAGCTGCTGTTCTTTGAAGCCGCAGTGATCGACCGCGACACCGACCTGACCAAGCCTGGCCACCAGGGCAGCGGACTGCGCGGCACCCTGAATCTGGACATCCAGGGCAACGATGCCGGTCAGCTCACGCTCGATCAGCTGCTGTCGAGCCCACAGACCGTCTTGAACGCCGACTTTGATGTCAATGCCGATCTCAGGCTGGGTGTCACGCTCAATGCCATCGGCATGCCCAAGCTGGTCAGCGATCTGGTGATTGACTGGGATTGGAGCCTGGGCGATGAGGCGGTGAAGTTCCCTGAGATTTCGATCCAGAACCTCAAGCTGGACATGAAGTCAGCGGTGGTGGACTTCCTGCTGCCCATTGCGCAGGCGGTGGCCAACGTGGCCGCGCCCTTCCGCGATGTGGTGGAAGCGCTGACCGCGCCCATGCCCGGGCTGGCCATGCTGCTCGACCCGGCGCGCGCGTCGATCAATCTGGCCAGCGACAACACGCTGCGCGGCCTGATCGACACGGTCAACGAGTTGGTGCGCGACGAAAAGCCCGAGCTCGGTTTGCAGCGCATCGACTGGTCCTTCCTCGATGCGGTCAAGTTCGCGCTGGACATGCCCGACGCCATCAAGACCTTGCTGTCCGTCACGGCGGGTATCCCGCTGGGCAGCATCTACGGTTTGGGCACCAACAACGTGCGCTTTGTCAAGGGCGAGAGCTCGTCTGCGAGCAACAGCAGCAGCAACGCCGAGCTCTACAAGGCGCTCGCTGCCGTTACGGGCAAGGCCTCGGGTGGCTCGGCCAGTGCCACGGGCCGCAGCGGCCTGCAGTTCATGCCCTACCTGACCGACATCGGCAACTGGGCCAAGATCTTCAGCGGCGGCAATGCGACCCTGTTCACCTACGAGCTGCCGCTGCTGGAATTCGACTTTGTCTTCAACGAGGTTCTGGCTTCGGTGCCGATTCCCTTCCCGCCGCTGTCGTGGCTGAGCATCGAGATTGGCGCGATTGGCCGCGCATCGGCCTTTGTCGACCTGTCCTTCGGCTTTGACACCTACGGCGTCCAAAAGGCGATTTCGAGCGGCAACCCGTTTGACGCGCTCGACGGCTTTTATGTCAACGACTGGACTTTGCCGGCCTTCAAGAATGGTCAGGCGGTGCCTGGCACCGGCGGCAAGGAAAAGCCCGAATTCGGCCTCAAGCTTGAAGCCGGTCTGCTCGGTGGCATCGGTGTCACCGGCGTCGCCTCGGCCGGTGTGGGCGGCTCGATCTCCTTGAACATCACCGCCGACATGAACGACATCAAGACCGGTACGGTCTCGCGCGATGAAAATGGTCAGGTGAGCGGCGTGCGCTACGACGGTGACGGCAAGATCCGCGCCTCTGAGGTGCTGGGCATGATGCTTTACCCCGGACTGATTCCGGGCATCCCGGGCGGGCCGTTCAACCTGTTTGACCTGACCTTCCAGGCCTCGCTGGCCCCCTACATTTGGGGCAAGACAGCGGTGACCGGAACGATGTCGTTCAAGCTGTTTGAGATCACGCTGCCCCCCCTGACGCTGACGGCGCCGACCGTCAAGCCGGAGTTGGGCGCAGTCAAGAACGGGGTGCTCACGCTCAACATGGGCACGCGTGCCAGCGACCGGCTCTACTTGAACACCGAAGATTCTGCAGAGAGCGTGATTCTCAGCGGTCTCAATGCGGGTGTGGTCGATGTCGAGTTCCTGGGCTTTCACACGCGCTTTACCGGCGTCACCCAAGTCGTGGTCGACATGGGCCAGGGCAATGACACGCTCGATGCGTCGCGCCTGCTCAATGCCGTCACGCTCGACGTGCGTGGCAACGAGGGCAACGACACGGTCAAGATGGGCAAGGGCGGCGGCCGGGTGGTCGACCTGCTGGGTGACAACAACTTGAGCGCCTTTGCCGAGAGCGACGCGGGCGTGACCTTTATCACCGGCCTGGGCAACGACAAGCTCACCGGCGGCCGTGGCAACGACGTGCTGTTTGCCGGCGCCGGCAACAACCAGCTCACGGGCGGCGCGGGCGGTGACACCTTGTACGCGGTGATGGGGCAAAACCGCCTGGTGGGCGGCGAGGGCGCTGACCGCTATGTGTTCGTGGGCGAGTTGGGCAACAACACCCTGAGCGAGGGCGGCACCGATGCGACCGATCTGGACTTCTCGGGCGTGATTCCCGATGCGATCATGCGGATCATCGGCCCGGCCGCGGGTGCGCCGGCGGTCTCGATTCCGGCGCAGTTCAATGTGCTGCGCGACGGCAAGTCGCGCATCGTGTTCAGCGGCTCGCCCTTTGCGGGCAATGCCACCGAC
>JAIXWZ010000031.1 GCA_027491035.1 Comamonadaceae bacterium
CAGGGCAGCCGGGCGATCTGCTTTACCCGGCGCTCGATGGAGATCTTGCAGCAAGTGGGCGTGGCCAATCGCATCAGCCAGACCGGGCTGCCCTGGCGCTTTGGCAACAGCTTCTACCGGGGCCAGCGCGTGTTTCGCATGGAGGCCCCGCACGATGAGCACGACCGCTTCTTTCCGATCATCAACATCCAGCAGCAGTACCTCGAGCAATACCTGTACGAGGCGTGCAAGGCCCAGCCGCTGATCGACTTTCGCTGGGGCAACAAGGTGCAGCGCGTCGATCAAAAACCCGACCACGCGGTGCTGGAGGTCGACACGCCTGAAGGGCCCTACACCTTGGCCAGCGACTGGGTGGTGGCCGCCGATGGCGGGCGATCGGGTCTGCGCAGCGCGATGAATCTGGCCATGGAGGGCACGTCCTACGAAGGCTTGTTTGTCATCGCCGACATCCAGGTCGATCTGCCCTTGCCCACCGAACGACTGGCTTTTTTTGACCCACCGTGGAACCCGGGCAACACCATCTTGATGCACCGAGAGCCCGGCGGCATCTGGCGCATCGATTACCAATTGCCACCGGGCGAGACGCCCGAGCAGGCGCTGCAGCCCGACTCGCTCAAGGCCCGCATCGACGCGCAGCTGGCCATGATCGGGCATCCCAACGCGCCCTGGAAGCTTGACTGGTCATCGGTCTATTCGGCGCGCACCCTGACCCTGCCCGACTTTGTGCATGGGCGGGTGATCTTCACCGGTGATGCGGCGCATCTGCTGCCGATCTTCGGGGTGCGCGGGGCCAACACCGCCTTTCAGGATGCGCAGTCGCTGGGCTGGCACATGGCCTATGGGGTCAAAGGCCTGGCCGGCCCAGCCCTGCTAGCCAACCACAGCGCCGAGCGCGTGGGGGCGGCGCGCGAGATCATTGCCGAGTCGGGCAAGAGCACCCGTTTCATGGCCCCGCCCAGTGCCGGCTTTCGGCTGCTGCGCGATGCGGTGCTGTCGCTGTCGCTGCAGCACGAATTCGTGCGACCGCTCTACCACTGGCGCACCTCGCGCCCGCACGAATACAGCGACTCGCGGCTCAACTGCGCCGATGACGACAACGCCCTGTTCCAGGCGGGTCCCGCACACGGCGCGCCGCCGCGCAACGTGAGGCTGGGCGATGACGACTTTTTGCTCGACCACCTGGGCGGCGGCTTTGACCTGCTCTACGCATGCCGCTCGGACGTGCCCGCGCCGATCCAAGAGGTGGTGCACGCGGCGCGGCGCAAAGGCCTGGCAATTCGGCTCACCGCCATTGGCGCCCAACAGCCGGTGGCCGGTGCCGACCAGACCCTGGCCGATGCGGGCGGGCATGTGCGCGAGCGCTACGGCATCCCGGCCGAAGGCGGCGCCTACCTGCTGCGCCCAGACCAGCACGTCTGCGCGCGCTGGCTCAAGCTCGATGCACCCCGCCTGCAAGCGGCCCTGGCCGCTGCCCTGCCCCACTGAGGAACTGGCCATGACCGATCGCCCCAGCCCTGCACTGTCAATTGACGCGCTAGAAGACGTCTACGACACACTGGCCCAAGCCATCGACCAAGCCGGCCCCGCCAAAGCCCAACTCCTGCTGGTCAAGCTCGCCCTGCTTCAAGCCAACGCCCAAGGCGATGCTCGGCTGTTTGCGCAGCAGGTGCAGGCGGCGCTGCAGGATCTTTGATGGCCCTTCATCAAGGCACCATCGCCGCGAGGGCGCGGCTCCTACAACATTCATGCGCTCAATGACGGTGAGACAGGTGTAGGAGCGCCACCCTCGGCGCGATGGGCCTCACCAATACAGCAACAGCTCGCCCTGATGCCTCAGCGCATGACCCTGGAGCATGATGCGGGCCGACTCGCCCGCTTGTGGATGCAGCACCGCTTGGTGGGTGGCCAAACCGTCGTGCACCAGCATGGAGCCGAGTCGGTAGGCATGAAAGTGCTTGTCGCCCTGGGACCAGATGTTCAGGCCGCTTCCTTCAGGTAGGGCCATCGGGACCGTGAACGTCATCACATCTTCTGGCTTGGCTCGCACCTCCGCAAACACGTCGAGAAACTGCAGATCACGGTGGATGCTGGCCACCTCACCCGTGAACACCGGGTGCGGCAGATGGATGTGAAAGCCGGGCAAGCTGGCACGCTCCGGCGCAAAGCGAGCAGGCAGACCCGCATGCGCCGACAAGCCCGCCAGACAGCCTTCGAGCAAGCGGCCAAAGTGGCGCTGCAGCAGCGCGTTGTAGTGAGACCGCAGGGCGGCGCTCCAGTAGGTGCCGCGCCCGCTGCGACCGCGCCGCTCGATATCGAGATAGGCTGCCAGCCCCAACGTAAAAAAAGGCAGACTCGGATGACGCGGCGTCCAGTGGCGCCGCAGCGCCATCACCTCGGCCTGCCAGGCTTCGCACTGGGCTGCGTCGAACAAGGGCAGCGCGACGGGCGGGCCGCCGCCAGATGCCGGCGCAGCCAGGTGAGCGGCTTGCTCGCCACAGGCACGCCCGCCCGGATCGACAGGCGCCAGGGCCTGTGTTCGACCACTGGGCCGCTTGGGCGCGAGCGAGGGTGGAGGGGACGACATGCCTTCAAGTATGGCACGACCGCCCAGCCGCCGGGCCGCGCAAAACGTGCGGCTCAGCGCGGCTTGAGCAGCGTCAGCTGGTGCGCGTAGACCCCCAGTTGGGCGGTGCCATCAAGACCCAGCCGGACCAGCGCCTCGGGCCCAAGAATCGCCCTGACCTGCGCGGCAAAAGCCTGCGGCTCGGCCCAGCCTTCGACCAGCACCACGATGGGCGGTACCGCGTTGGCTGCACCCCGGGCGCGCTGCTCGGCATTGACATAGCCGCTGGCGGCCCGATCGGCCACCAACAAACTGACCGAGCAGATGCCGGCGCTGCTGGCCAGAGCAGGAAGGATGGCCTGCTGCACAACCGCCAGATGCGCCGCCTCCTGCGCCGGGTCGATGTCGTAGCGCAGCGTGGCGATCAGCCCACCCTGGGCCACTCCGGACTCGGCGGCCGTGTGCGTGACCATGACGCGGCACAAAGAGCGTGCGACATGGCGGAAATGGCGCACCGCCGAGAGCGTGCGCGGGGTCGGGCTGTCCAGACGCGCCTTGTAGCCCGGGCCCAGCACCACCTCAAGCGAGTCGGTTTCGTAGAGGTTGAAAAACTGCAGATCGGCGGCTGCGGCAATAAAGCGCCGGCCGCTGCGAAAACCCGGAATCGACACCCGCTCGGGCATGTGCTCCTGGCCATGCCAGGCGTAAAACTCGGCCAGACCCTCGGGCTCGATGTCATGCCAGATGGCCACCGCCCCCGTCATGACAAAAGCCCGTTGTCCAACATCAGGCGACGAATCTGCTCGCGCTCGGCATCGTCAATGCCCAGCTGCGGCTCGCGCACCGCCGCACACTCAAACAGGCCTTGCAGCCGCAGCACCTCTTTCATGCGCGGCCTGAAGTCGCGGATGGGCGCGCGCCAGCAGTACCGGGCGATCGGGCCAAGCTGCTGCCAGATGGCACGGGCCTTGGCGATATCGCCGCCCTGCACCCCAGCGTTCATCTCCACCAGCTCGCGCGTGAAGGAGCCGGCAAAACCGATCAGCGCGCCGTTGCAGCCCATCATCATGGCTTCGAAAATGAAGGTGTCACTGCCCGTTAGCACCCCGATACGCTGCGGCAGCGCTGCCGCCACTTCGATGGTGGAGAGCGTTTGGGCCACATCGAAAGAGGCTTCCTTGATGGCCACCACCTCGGGGATTTGCGCCACGCGGCGCAGGATGTCGGGTGAGTAGTCGGGCCCCCAGCCTTTGGGAAATTGAAAGCAGATGATAGGCAGATGGGCCGCATCGGCGATCGCCTTGTGGTAGCGGTAGATCATCTCGCTGGGCACGGGTGCGCCCGAGAAGGTGGGAAACGGAGGAAAGACCGGAAAGCCCTGCACCCCCATGCGGGCGTAGCGCTCGGCCTTGGCGGCGGCCGCGCGGGTCGAGCCGGCCACGATGCCCGAGAGAAACGGCACCCGCCCGCCCAGCACATTCAGACAGACGCGGATCACCTGGTCCTGCTCGTCTTCGCTCAAGGCAATGACCTCCGAGGCATCCATATTCATGGCGATACCGGCCGGGCCTTGGCCGGCAAGCCAGTCCATATAGCGCTCCAGGCCACTCCAATCGATTTGCCCATCGGCGTGCATGGGCAGAAACGGGGCGGCAATCACGCCGTGACAGGGTCGTGGGAGCATGGGCGGTTCTCAGTACTGAATGACCCCGTGGCGCATAAAACACTCGGTGATCTCGTCACAGTACTCGGCGAAGCGGGCACTGGTGATCACAGCCTTGTGGCGCGGACGGGGCAAGTCGATGTCAATGATGCGCTCGATACGGCCGGGCCGGGGTGTCATGACCACCACGCGGTCGGCCAAGGCGACCGCCTCCGAAATACCGTGCGTGATGAAAAACGTGGTCTGACCGCGATCGAGCCAGAGCTTCTCAAGATCGATGCGCATCTGCTCACGCGTGAGCGCGTCGAGCGCACCGAAAGGCTCGTCCATCATCAACAGGGGAGGCTCATGGATCAATGCCCTGACGATGGCTGCGCGCTGGCGCATGCCGCCTGAAAGCTCACGCGGCATGCGGTTCTCAAAGCCCGCCAGGCCCACCTTGGCCAGCAGCGCCAGCGCCCGATCGCGGTAGGCAGCGGGCTGGCCGCCACGCAGGTCGATCTGAACCAGGACATTGTCCAGGACGTTGCGCCAGTCAAGCAACACCGGGCTCTGAAACACGATGCCCAGATCGGTGTGCGGGCCGGCAATGCGCTTGCCGGCGATGTCAATCGAGCCTTCGCTCGGTGCGAGCAGGCCCGCAATGATCTTGAGCAAGGTCGATTTGCCGCAACCCGAGGGGCCCACGACCGCCACGAATTGACCGGCCTGGACCGACAGGTCGACACAGCCGAGCGCCTGGGTCTGCATGGACCCGCGCTGGAAAACCTTGCTCACACCCGAGATCTCGACCGGGACCGCAGCCGCGCGCGGCTGCAAGTCCCGCCCTGCCTCAGAGGCCTGATGATGATTCTGAGGCATCACGTTAGCGCCTCACCGGGGCAAGAACTCATTGGTGTGAAACGCGGTCCAGTTCAACTGCGTCTCAAGGCCGCGGTAGCGCTTGAGCAAATCTATGGTCTGCGACCAATCCTTCTCGTGACCAAAGCCCGTCTGGCCCTTCACGTTGGCCGAGTCCATCAGCTCGAAGTCCACCAGCATCTGGTCTTTGGTCGACTGCCGGTTCAGATCGGGTTTGACCTTCATGGCTACATCGACGGCCGCATCGGGGTTCCTTTTGGCCTCTTCCCAGGCGCGCTTGGTGGCTCTGACAAAACGGCGCACAAGCTCCGGGTTGGTCTTGATCGTGTTGTTGCCGGTGAAGATCGCCATGCCCACAATATTGGCGCCGTGGTCGGCAAAGCGCAGCGCATGGGGCTCAACCCCGCGGTACTTGAGCAGGAAGAACTGGTCATCGGCGCCGCCAAGCAGGCCGTCGGCGCGTTTTTCGAGCACCGTCACCACCTTGGCGGCAGGATCGACCTGCACAAACCTGACCTTGCTGATATCAACCTTGTTGTGCGCGGCCAGGGCTTCGAGCAGGCCGCGGATCGGATCGCCTGGCGAGACCGCCAGCGTCTTGCCCTCAATATCCTTGGGCGTGCGGATACCGGCAGAGGCGGCCGAGACCACAGAAAAGCCGGTCGAGCTCAGGATATTCATGACCGACTTGATCTCGCCGCCCTTTGAGACGAGGTTGATGATGCTCGAGCTGTCGGCCAGACCGAAGGTGTCGGTCCCAGCGCCCACCACCTGCACCGTGTTGGCAGAGCCGCGACCCTCATTGATCGTCAGGTTGATGCCCTCCTGCCGGTAAAACCCCCGGTCCACGCCGTAATAAAACGGCACATGCAGGCCACCGAGGTACCAGTTCAGTCGCAAGGACACGTTGTCCTGCGCTTGAGCCTGAACGCCCAGCACCAGGGGCAAGGCCAGGGCAAGGCCAAAAACCGCTTTTCCAAATTTGCGTCTCATGTTCATACCTGTCTCCTTTGATTGCTGACTTCCCAAACCACTTCAGATTCCGGTCATCTCTGTGGGGCGCTGGGCCACATGCCAGGGGATGACCAAGCGCTCAACCAGTTCGACAAAATAGTAGATGGCCAGCCCGATGAGGCTGAGCAAAACAATGATGGCAAAGACCATGGGGGTCTCGAGCTGCCCGTTGTATTGCTGCAGCAGATAGCCCAGGCCGCGGTCGGACGCCACGAACTCGGCCACCACGGCGGCCGTGGCCGACAGCGCAGCGCCGATCTTCAAGCCGGTAAAAATCTCGGGCAGGGCCTGCGGCAGGCGGATCTTGAAGAACATGCGGCTCGCGCTCGCGCCGGTCGAGCGCGCGAAATCCATCACATCGGGATCGACCGATTTGAAGCCGGCCACGCTCGAGACCACGATGGGGAAAAAGCACAGCAAGAACACGATCAGCAGCTTGGGCAGCAAGCCAAAGCCCAGCCAGATGATGAACAGCGGCGCAATCGCGATCTTGGGGATGATCTGCAGGAACACGATGACCGGGTAGACCGTGTTTTCAACAAAGCGCGAATAGGCGATCGACATGGCCAGCGGGATGCTGACCACAACCGCCAGCAAATAGCCGCCGACGATCTCCACGGTGGTGGTCCAGGCTGCACCGGCCACCACGTTTTGTCGCTTGACAAATTCCGACCAGATCTTGCTCGGAGGCGGCAGCAGGTATTCCTTGATCCCCAGCAGCTTGACCGCGTACTCCCAAACAACAAACAACACCAAAAACATCGCCAGGGCGCCCATCCAGCGCCGGGTCGAAGCGTTCAAGGCGGGGCGGGAACTGGGGGTCTGGGCACTCACGGTTGCACCGCCTTTGGATGGGGGCCCGCGACATCGAACGTGCCAAATTGCGCGGGCAGATTGATTTCAATGAGCTCCAGGTCATCGGATCGCGCAATGACGTTGTGGGGCACGCCAGCGGGCTGGCTCAGGCTGTCGCCGGCGTGCACCGTCACGGTGTCGGCCACGCCCTGGAAACGAAAACTGATCCAGCCTTTGAGCACGTAAACAAAATGCCCCGTCATGTCATGCCAATGCCATCCGGTTTCTTGCGCAAAAGGCTTGATGGCCCGGATGTGCTTGGCACCGATGCGCCCGCCCGTCGCCTGATCGAGGCCGAGGTCGCGGTATTGGGCATCGGCACGCGGGCCCTCGCAGGTGAAATCTGCCTCGCGAAAGGCAAGCAGCCGGTATGGCGAAAGAGCGCTGGACAAGTCCAGCGGCCCTTCATAGGACGGGTGTGCGGCTTCGGACATGGGGATTGCTCGATCGGGACCGTGCGGATGTGACGGGGGCTAAAGAAGGTGCCATTGCGACTGCACGGTGATGGCGCAAGGGCCAGATGCCGCCCAGCTCCTGCGCTGCGCTGTGCAGACGGGCGGCAAAAAATGAACGGCGCTCGGGGCCAAAGCGCGAGAGCGGGCCGGCCAGACTGAGGGTGCCGACGGCAGCCCCCGCAGCCGAAGCATCGACCACCGCCACCGCAACGGCGGCCGTTCCAGGCTCGCCTTCATCGAGGGCCACGCCAAAGCCTGCCTGACGGGTGGCCTTGAGCATCTGCCCGAAAGCATGCAGGCTGGTCGCGATATTGGGGCCGTAACGCCGGGGGGTGTGCAGCTCGGTGGCCTCCACGATGCGCATGGCCTGGGCCTGCGGCAAGGTGGCCAGCCAGGCCTTGCCGGTGGCCGTGGCGTGCAAGACGACATCATGGCCGGTGTCGTGGTCGAGATCGGGGTCGTAACGCAGACCCGAACGCGCGCCCTGGGCCTTGGCCACCCAGACCAGCCGCTCGCCCTCGACCACAGCCAAGCGCGCCAACTCGCCGGTGTCGGCCGCCAAGCGGTCCAAGATGGGCTGCGCCAGATCGTCCAAGCCGGAGCGCACGTAGTGGCGCAAACCCAGCATGGTCAGCTTGAGGGTCAGGCCATAACGCCCGCTGGGCACATGCTGCATCACATAGCCCGACTCCACCAAAAGCGCCAGCAGCCGGTGGCCTATGCTCTTGGGCAAGCCCAGGGCAGCGCAGATCTCCGTCAGGCCTGCCCCATCGGGCTGGCCCGTCAGGTACTCAAGCATGAGCAAGGTCCGCCTGGATCCCGATTGGTTCATCTGCTTTTTTGCATTAGTGGAACGCCGTTCGCAGATTAAGACTTGGCGCTGCGGCTGTCAATAGGGTTGGGCCTTGTGGCCGATTCGGCGGCCTAAGGAAGGTCTGCACCACCCCGTCATCGGGAGGCGCTGTCGTTGCGAGACGTGCAACAACGAAGCAACCTGACGCGGCGATCGATCAGCCTCTGATGGATCGACGTTTTTTGGATTGCCACGCTTGGCTCGCCATGACAAACCGGAGTGATGCAGACGATCCCTAAAGGGCAGGCAAAGGGCAAACAAAAGCCAGACAAAGGGCAAATTCCAGGCGCTCAAGCGGCGAGCGATGGCAGTGCCGCGCCAGCTCAATCTGACTACGGACCTTGACAGGTCGGACCCACCGTCAGCGGCCGGCTTTGCATGGACTGAGGACACGCCAAGACAAGGAATTCCTTGAAGGACTGCGCGGCCGGTGACAGCGACATATTGCGCAGCGTAACGATGCCCACCTCCCGCATGGGCCTCGTTTGCAGGCGCGCAATGCGCACCCGCGACAGGTTCATGTCGACCAGTGAAGCGCGGGGCAAGATGGTCATGCCCAGTCCGTTTTCAACCAATGCCAGCAAGGTCTGGGGCCGCTGACATTCCTGTCGCACGTGCAAGGTGCACTGGGCCCTGGCAAAAATTTGCTCGATCAAGGTGCGCGTCTGCGAGCCGCGGGGACTCAAGACCCATGGCTCGCCGGCCACCTCCTCAATGCTCAACTCCAGCCGACCTTCGAGCAGACTGGAGGCGGCGGGAGCCAGGACCACCAACTCGTCCTCAAAGAGGTGGACAAACTCAAACGCCTCCATATGGGGTGTGCGGGCCAACACGGCAAGGTCGGCCTGGCCTTGCTGGAGTATGTCCAGCGCTTTGGGGGAGTCAAAATCGAGCAGACGCACGTCAACATTGGGATGCAACTCTGCGTAACCACTCATCAGGTGGGGCAGCAGCATGTAGGCAAAGGTGGGCATGGCCACCACAGTCACCACGCCCTTTTGCAATTGGGCCACCTCGCGCAGCGCAGTCGTGATGCCCGCCAGGTCGGTGGTCACGCGCTGGGCCACCTCGGCCAGCGACGCGCCCTCTCGGGTCAGTGCCACGCTGCGCGTGGTGCGGTGAAACAGCACAACCCCCAGCACACGCTCGAGTTGCTGTACTTGCACGCTGACCGCTGACTGGGACAGATGCATGCGCAGCGCGGCAGATCGAAAGCTCTTCTCCTCGGCCACCACCAAGAAAGCCATGATCTGGTTGAGGTTGACCCGGCTCAAGGCCTGGTACCAGTCGGGCTGAGTCATTGATCGACCTGGGTCATGAATGCTTCGGAATTTAACGATTGTGCAGCTCTGGGCAAGCGCCCTAGTATCGCCTTCTACAAGATAGGCTGCGCATTCCCCGCTCTGGGGTTGCGGGTGCGAATAGGCTGCACACAAAGGACATATGGCGCTTGTCTCGGGAAACGACTTGTTCGGTAGAGCCCTGGCCCGCCAGGGCGTGGACACCATGTTTTTTATCATGGGGGGCCCCATCAACGAGGCCTTGCTGGCAGCCATGGCCCAGGGTGTCAGGGGCATTGATGTGCGCCATGAGCAGGCCGCTGCCATGATGGCCCAAGCCTACGCCAGGGTGCGGGCTCGGCCTGGCGTGTGCCTGGGTGCCTCGGGGCCAGGCACCATCAACCTGACGACAGGTCTGGCCAATGCACTCATCGATTGCGCACCGGTGGTCGCCTTTGGTGGGGCCAGCCCGATGTCGACTTTTCAGACTGGCGCGTTCCAGGAAATTGACCAACTCGCCTTAATGAAGCCGGTCACCAAACAGGCCGATCGCGTGCTCGAGACGGCGCGCATTCCCGAGTACGTAGACCGGGCGTTTCGCCAGGCCATGTCGGGCAAACCCGGTCCGGTCTACCTGGACCTGCCCGGTGACGTGCTCTACCGGCAGGTCGATGAAGACAAGGTCTTCTGGCCCGAGCCGGCTGGCGAAATGCCGCTGGCTCGCACGCCCGCCGACCCTGAGCGCATCCGCGAAACAATCGCCCGTCTGGCCAGCGCCCGCAAGCCCATCATTTTGAGCGGCAGTGGCGTCATTTGGTCTCAGGCCGCGCCCGAGTTGCGCGACTTTGTTGAGCGCACCGGCATTCCCTTCTACACCACGCCGCAAGGGCGCGGCGTTATCCCGGAGGACCATGCTTGGTGCTACCCCCAGGGGCGCTCCACAGCCTTCAGGGAGGCCGATTTCGTGCTCGTGGTCGGCACCAGGCTCAATTTCGTGTTCTCGCACGGGCTGCCCCCACGCTTTTCCAAGGATGCCTGTTTTGCCCGCATCGACATCGACCCCACCGAGGTCCAAACCTGCCAGCGTACCAACTTGGCGCTGGTCGGCGATGCCAAGGCCGTGCTCAGACAACTCGCGGCGGCAGCCAGCGGGCTCATTGACCTGAGCCACTACGCCGCCTGGCGCGATCAACTGGCCGCCATTGAAAGCGCCAAGGCGCCCGCCGCCGAGGCCAAGCTGGCCAACGATGCGAGTCCGATTCACCCGCTGCGCTTGTGCAAAGAGATCCGAGATTTCATGGATCGCGATGCGATTTTGTGTGTCGACGGCCAGGAAATCCTGAACTACGCCCGCCAGACCATCCCGAGCTTTCATGCCGGTCACCGGCTCAATTCCGGCCCCTTTGGCACCATGGGGGTGGGGCTGCCCTTCGGGGTGGGCGCCAAAGCCGCGCGGCCCGATCGCAAAGTCATTGTGCTGCACGGCGACGGCTCCTTCGGGCTCAACGGCATGGAGCTCGACACCGCCGTGCGCCACCAGTTGCCGCTGCTGGTCATCATCAGTCTCAACGGCGGCTGGACGGCCGACCCAGACCGAGTCAAGCCCGGGCGCGAACTCGGCTACACGCGCTTTGACCTGATGGCTCAGGCCCTGGGCTGTCATGGTCAATACGTCGAGCGTGCCGAGGACATCCGGGGCGCACTCCAAAAGGCCTCGGCCGCAGTCGATCAAGGGCGTGTGGCCCTGGTCAATGTCGTGACCGACTGGCGCGCGCGCGCCACGACGGCCAGCTTCACCAGCTTTTCAACCTGAACTTTGCTTTGACCCTCACCTTTGGGAGCTTGACCATGATGAAGAAAAGAACGTTAATGGTTTTGTCGGTCCTGGGCCTTTCTTGGGCGCCGTGGGCGCTGTCCCAAAGTTGGCCGACAGCGCCCGTCACGTTGATCGTGGGCTTTGCCCCTGGCGGCAGCACCGACATCGCCGCGCGCGTGCTGGCCGACCAATTGGGCAAAAAAATCGGACAAGCTGTGGTCGTGGTCAACCGGCCGGGGGCCTCGGGTGTTGTGGGTGCGAACGCCGTGGCCCAGGCCAAGCCCGACGGCCAGACTTTCTTGTTTGGCTCGGGCTCGCTGGCGTCGGCGCCCAGCCTGAACAAATCGCTGCCCTTCAATGTGGCCAGCGATTTTGTGCCGGTCACTCAGGTTACCTCGATTGCCAGCATCCTGGCCGTTCACCCTTCGGTGCCTGCGCGCACGGTCAAGGAGTTTGTGGACCATGTGAAAGCCAATCCGGGCAGGCTCAATTACGGCTCTGCTGGGCAAGGCACGCTGCAACATGTCTCGGGCGCACTTTTCGACAAAACCGTGGGCAGCACCATGGTGCACGTGCCCTACAGCGGTGGCGCGCCTGCCAACACCGACCTGGTCGCCGGTCGGGTACAGGCGGTCTTTGGCCCCATCGTCGAGTTGGCGCCCTTCCACAAAGCCGGCTCCATCCGCGTGTTGGGCGTGACCACGAGCAAGCGTGCGTCGGCCATGCCCGATGTCCCGCCGATTGCCGACACCGTGCCGGGCTACTCGATTGCCACCTGGCATGGCTTGTTTGCACCCAAAGGCACGCCCGCTGCCATCGTCGAGGCCATGAGCAAAGCCATGGCAGCAGCACTGGCCGAGCCTGCCGTGCGCACCCGTCTGAGCGATCTGGGTCTGGACGCCGTGGGCTCGACCCCTCAAGAATTCAACGACTATTTTCAAAGCGAGATCGTGCGTTGGCGCGATTTGATCAAGATCGCCGGCGCCACCCCCAACTGACCGACCCAAGACCCCATCGCCATGAACTCCAGCACAGACGAGGGCGCCTCCTCCCCGGGTCATACCACGGCCCTGCAAGGCCTGCGGGTGATTGATCTCACCCAATTTGAAGCGGGCACCTCCTGCACCCAGTTGCTGGCCTGGCTGGGCGCCGAAGTGATCAAGATCGAGCCGCCGCTCAAGGGTGAGCAGGGGCGCTACTCCAGCACCGAGCCCGGCGTGGACTCACACTATTTTCTGCAGCTCAACGCCAACAAGAAAAGCATCACCCTCAACCTCAAATCTGAGGCTGGCAAGCAGTTGCTGGGCCGACTCATTAAGGTGGGCGACATCTTGGTCGAGAACTTTGCCCCCGGGGTGATGGAGAAATTCGGCTTTGGTCCTGATGAGGTGCATCAGATCAACCCAGGCATCGTCTTTGCGCGCATCAAGGGGTTCGCACCTGAAGGCCCTTACGCCGGTTTCTTGGCCTTCGATCCGATTGCACAGGCCGCTGGCGGTGCCCTGTCCATCACGGGCGAGCCCACCGGCAGGCCGCTCAAGCCCGGTCCGAACTTTGCCGACTCAGGCGCGGGCCTGCACTGCACCATAGGCATTTTGGCGGCCCTCAACCAAAGGCATCACACCGGGCGCGGCCAAGTCGTCGACGTGGCCATGCAAGACTGCATGATCAACTTCATGCGCATTGCCTACGCGGCCCAAGCCATGTTTGAAAAGCCCGCCGTGCGCACGGCCAACCAAAGCATCTTCGCCGGCACCTCGCCCAGCGAGGTTTACCGGTGCAAGGGCGACGGGCCCAACGACTACTGCTACATCTACACCACCCGAGCGGGCAACACCCAGTGGCACAAGGTGCTTGAGGTGATCGGCCGCCAAGACCTGCTGGGCGATCCCCGCTTTGAAACCCCTGCCCTGCGCGCCCAGCATGCCTCCATCATTGATGCCATCATTTCCGAGTGGACCCGCGAGCGTGACAAGCTCGAGGTGATGCGGTGCATGGGTGAGGCCATGGTGCCCGCCAGCGCTGTGTTTGACACGATGGAACTGTGGTCTGACCCGCACCTGCGAGAGCGGGGCACTTTTGTCAGCTTTGAGCACCCCAAACGCGGCACACTGACCATCCCCGGCAACATGATCAAGCTCTCCGATTCGAAAGTTCCCGTGAGCTGCCCACCAGAGCTGGGGCAGTTCAACGACGCCATCTATGGCGACTTGCTGGGAATGAGCGCAGCGCAAATCGAGGGCCTGCGCCAAGCCAAGGTGATTTGACGCCCTCGACGTGGCCATTGAAGCGCCATGCCACCACCGTGAAGACTGCCTACACCATCTGGGCGGCAGCTTCGATCCCGGACAGCTAGGCCCGGCTCACGAACTGGTGTGGGTCACAGTGATGTCGCCGCGCGGTGTGCGCAGCCTGGCGCTTAGGCCGGCAGGGGCGCTGTGCAGTTGCACCGCCGGGTTGTTGAGCTTGGCTGCCGCCAGCGCCGACTGCAATGCCGTGGTGTCGGGGGCGTGCAGCGTGAGTGCGCTCAGAGTCAGGCCGCTGTCGGGCATGGCGTCGCAGGGGTGTACATCGCCCCACTCAATCAGCGTGGGCAGGGCCCCGCCCATGAGCCGTTGACCGTCGTCCCGCACGCTGATGCGCCACTGCAGCAGGCCGTGTGGCGTGGGGCGCGATGCGGTGAGCGCCGGGCCGCGCTCAATGCCCAGGCCTTGCCAGGCGGCCAGTGTGGCATGGATGTCGGGCACGCGCAGCACCCAGTGGACCAGTTGCGGCCCCTGTTCGCGCAGCCGCGCCCGCAGTTCGGGCTGGTCCAGATCAAACCAGCGCGCCAGCGGCGCGGCGCGTTGCGGTGTGGCGGTCGGATCGATGGCGATGATTTCCAGATAACAGGCTTGCCCCGCGTCGGTGTGCAAGCGCAGCAGCCGGTTGTGGGTGCCAAACAGCGGGTGCGCGCCCCCGGGGCCGGAGCTCACGCCCAGGGTCTGTTCGCACCAAGCCACGCCTTCGGCCAGGGTGGATGCCGCGATCACCAGATGGTCGAGGGCCGGTGTGGTTTGTGCCATGACCGCGCTACTCACCGTTGAACCGCGCCTTGCACGCCAGTGACCAATGCGCCGCCGACCCCAATGGTGCCACTGTCTTCATGCCCGATGCAGAACCGCTCGGCGCGGGGGGCAGCGACGCCAACGCATTGAGTGCAGGCAAAAACGGATTTGTCTTTGGCCACAGGACGCCAGCGTGCCTAAGGCGGATGCTCAGGCCACGCGCCATGCCTGCAAAAAATCGCGCGTGATGTCGGCTGCCGCAGCGCTGCGACAGCTTGCGGCGTTTTGGCCGGCCCACAGGGGCGTGAAGTCGCTGCTGCCTTGGGCTTCGGCCGCCGCTCGCAGCGGGGCCATATCAGCAGTGGCCAGGGGAAAGGCCGGGGCCGCCGGGTGCATGGGCCCGAGCTCACGCATAACGCGGTTGACGATGCCCCGAGCGGGTCGGCCCGTGAACAAGTTGGTCAGGGCCGTGTGCTGCGCCGCGCTGGACTGCAAGGCAGCGCGGTGCAAAGCGCTGGTGCTGGCCTCATGGCTGCACAGGTAAGCGGTGCCAATTTGCACGGCCGCTGCGCCCAGCGCTTGGGCCGCCACCACTGCGGATGGCGTGGCGATGCCCCCGGCCGCAATCACCGGCAGGCGCACCGCTTGCACGATTTGCGGTAGCAAGGCGAAGGTGCCCATTTGGGTGTTCAGGTCCTCGCTGAGAAACATGCCCCGGTGCCCACCGGCTTCCAGGCCCTGCGCAATGATGACATCTGCACCCTGGGCCTGCAGCCACAGGGCCTCGGCCACGGTGGTGGCCGACGACAATACCCAAGCGCCCCAGCCTTTGACGCGGGCCAGCAAGTCCGGTGCGGGCAGGCCAAAGTGAAAGCTCACCACGGCAGGGCGAAACGCTTGCAGCACATCGGCCGCCGCATGGCTGAACGGCACACGCGCAGCGCCTCCGCTGGCCCGCTCTACCCCCATGGCCTGGTAGTAAGGGGCCAGCGTGCTTTGCCAGGCGGCCTGAGCCGGCGCATTGGGTGTGGGCGGTGTGTGGCAGAAGAAATTCACGTTGTAGGGGCGCTGCGTGGCTTGTTGCAGCGCCTGCAGTTGCTGGTGAAGTTCGTCAAGGCTGAGCATCGCCGCTGGCAGCGACCCCAGACCACCGGCCTCGCACACGGCCGCGGCCAGGCGGTGGTTTTGCGCCCCGGCCATCGGGGCTTGTATGACGGTTGGCAAGCGCTCGAGCGTGGGTGTTGGAGCCATCATGGGTCGGTGGGGTCAGGGGGTGTCTTGGATGA